>JACNHV010000374.1 GCA_014383445.1 Candidatus Desulfobacula maris
ATCTGTAATAAAAAAGGGTGTAAGACATTTTGTTTTACACCCTTTTATTTTTTTGCATGATCCCAACTCAAATCTGCCAATTTTAAAAGTTGATTTATAAATTATGGAGTTCCTGGCTGCTGAAGACTTTAATATTTTTTTGGGCAAGAATTTTTAATGCCTTATCATGATCATCAAACCTGAAAATCATGATGGCGGCTTTGCCCTTTGGATTTGCAAATGCATACATGTATTCCAGATTGACTTCATTTTCGACAAAAGGGTCTAAAATTTTATTTAACCCACCTGGCTCATCCTGCACTTCAACGGCCAGAACCTGGGTTTTCCCCACTTTAAAACCCTCTTTTTGTAATGCTTTTTCTGCTGCTTCATTGTTATCCACAATTAAACGAAATACACCAAAATCAGTGGTATCAGCAAGAGACAATGCTCTTATATTGACATTGGCATCCCTTAATATAGCAGTAACTTCTGCAAGCCTTCCTTCCTTGTTTTCAATAAATATGGATATTTGTTCAACAAACATGGTGGCAACTCCTTTTAATATCGTTCTCCTTTGAAAACAGCCTTTCTTTTTTCAAGAAAGGCATGGGTTCCTTCTTTTGCATCTTCGCTTGACATGGTAAGGCCAAAGGCATTGTTTTCAATCCTGCAGCCGGTTTCAAGATCAGCATTCAGGCCGGTTTCAACAACTTCTTTTGCAGATTGTAAGGCGACCTTTCCTTTAAGGGCAATGAGGTTGGCTGTTTTCAAGACTTCATCCATGAGGTTTTCCGGTTCACAGATTTTATTTATAATGCCATATTCCAGGGCTGTTTGGGCATTAATGTTTTTACCGGTAAAAATCATTTCTTTAGCACGGCTTTCACCAATACGCCTTGCCAGTCTCTGTGTTCCTCCAAATCCTGGAATCAATCCCAGGTTGATTTCCGGCAGGCCAAAAAGCGCTTTATCAGATGCATAAATGAAATCACAGCCAAGAGCTGCTTCTAACCCTCCCCCCAGAGCAAATCCATTTACAGCGGCAATGGCCGGGATGGGAAGATCCTCAATCTTTGAAAAAACCTTTTGCCCTTTTCTTGAAAAACTTTTCCCTTCAAGGGGATTCATTTTTACAAGTTCTGCAATATCCGCTCCTGCAACAAATGCTTTATCCCCTGTACCGGTCAGGATGAGAACTTTTATATCTGTATTGTTTCTTACCTGATCAAGGGCAATATCCAGTTCATCAAAAAGAGCATTATTGAGTGCATTTAAAGCTTTGGGCCTGTTAAAAAATATGGTTGCAACAGGGGTGTCAACTTTAAGAATAATGTTTTCAAAAGGCATGATGTTTTCCTTTGCTTAAATTATAATTGTTTGGGATTTGTAGCGTTTATATATTTTTCGATTCCAGCCGTGATGCTATCGCTGATCGCTGTCTGGTAGGAATCACTCATGAGCCGCTTGCATTCTATTTTGTTACTGATAAATGATGTTTCAATCAGGATAGACGGCATCCTGGCTCCCAGAAGAACATAAAACGGGGCCTGTTTGACACCTAAATTATTGATTCCCGAATATTTTTTTCTCATTTCCTTTATAAAAGAATTTTGCACAACATCGGCAAGCCGTGTGGATTCTTCAATTTTTGCATGCTTCATTAAATCACTTAAAATAAATTCCAGATCTGAGATGTTTTTTTCAGATGTTGCATTTTCCCTTGCTGCCACGGCAATGGCCTGGTCATCCGTGGCAAGGTTCAAGATATAGGTTTCAATGCCCCTGAGTTTTCTGCTTTTGGCTGCATTGACATGAAGGGATATAAACAGATCTGCTCTCTTTGTATTTGCAATTGCCGTCCTTTCTTCAAGGGCCAGCTTTTTGTCTGTTGTCCTTGTGAGCAATACAGTACATTTTAATCGCTCCATGAGAGTTACAGCAAGTTTTTTGGCAATTTTCAGAACAATGTCTTTTTCCCAGACATTTTTATAATATCCAGGTGCTCCGGGATCAGAGCCGCCATGTCCTGGATCAATGACTATTGTTCTGACCCCCAGCGCTAGCTGCCGTGTAATATCAGATGATTTTAAATTATCTGTTGTTAGCCTGGATATTTTTTCAGGTTTTCCCGAATCTGCAATTTCGGGAGCAGAAGAAGGAACATGTACTCCATTAGATCCTTTCCCCCAGATATCAAGGACAATCCTGAAGGGATCCTTTAAAGAAAATATTTTATAATTTTCAAATGATTTGATATCCACCACAACCCGTACAGTATGAGGAAGGTATTGCCCAGCCCGGGCCTGGTTTAAAAGGTTGTCATTGATCTGGGTATGCTCGGCAATCCCTTTTCCAAGTCTTGTCTGTTCAATATCAATATAGAGTCGCTGAAAGGGTTTATTAATATCTGGATCTTTTTTCAAGAGTCTGTGGGAATACTTTCTTTCGCTTTCGGCATTGACAACAACTCTGGTATATTCCGGGTTGGACCAGAATCGAAGATCTGTAACCATGGTATCACCGGGAGACTTATTTGCTTTGGGGGCCGGTTCTATGTCCACAGGTTTTTGATATGCATCATTAATTGCTTTCACTTCTTTTTCAATAGGGACTTTACTGTTTTGAATAAATTTTCTGATAAGGACATCATTTTTAGTCAATCTTTTTTTTGACTGAATATGATGAATTTTTTTAGCAGTAAAAGTCGGGTGCACGGTTATGGACTTGAGCAAAGTTTTGGTACGGCCGGCATAAGCGCTTTTTGGATAGTTATTCTGGAGTCTTGCAAGAAGATCAGCTGCCTGGTGTTCGTGGATCTGCCTGCCAGACCATTTGAATAGACTTGTATAAAGCTGGGCTGCTTTATACATGCCGGCCGGCGCCCATGGGCTGTCAGAATGAAGCCTGTATATGATTTCATATTGACTGATGCAATTGAGCCATTCGATCTCTTTTTTCTGTTTGGAAGCAGAAGCCCTCAGTTTTTTGTAGCAGGCATCTGCTGCCATATATTTTTGTTTTGCGCTGTCGGCAAAACCGTTTGTTGTGAAAATGAAAATACCGGTAAAGATAAATGAAATGAGAAAAATTGGCAGTATGGATGTCTTAAGTTTGACCATATCCTATTGCATACTTTTTTGTTTTAAATCGTTTAACACATTAATTGCTTCAAGTGGAGTCATACTTGAAATATCAATCTTTTCCAATGTTTTTTTAATGTATTGTTCATTGCTGTGAAATAATTCCAGTTGATTGTCATCTGTTTTCTTCTTTTTCCCACTCTTTCTTTTCGTTTTTTTTGGCAAAGGTTCTTGTCGATCCGTGTCATTTTTTTGCTCAATGCAGGACAATATATATTTTGCATTGTTAATCACACTATCCGGAACACCGGCAAGCCTGGCCACCTGGATGCCATAGCTTTTATTGGTTCCGCCCTTAACCAGCCTGCGCAGAAATACAATATTATCATTGAATTCTTTGACGGCAATATTAAAATTTTTAATCCTGGGTTTTGTATCTTCCAGTTTTATTAATTCATGGTAATGTGTGGCAAAAAGGGTCTTCACCCCTTTATTATTGAGATCATGAAGGTATTCGGCAACGGCCCAGGCAATACTCATTCCATCATAGGTACTGGTTCCCCTTCCAATTTCATCTAAAATAATAAGGCTTTTGTGTGTGGCATTATTAACAATATTGGCGGTTTCTTCCATTTCCACCATAAATGTGCTCTGGCCCATGGAGAGATTGTCAAGTGCCCCGACCCTTGTAAATATTCGGTCCACAATGCAGATAGATGCTTTCTGGGCAGGAACGTATGATCCCATCTGTGTCATTAAAACGGTCAGGGCAACCTGTCTTAATACAGTTGATTTTCCAGCCATATTAGGTCCCGTGATTAAAAGGATCTGGTTTTCAGTATTATCCATTTCAATGGAATTGGGAACATATCGTTCACCTTTGATCAGTTTTTCCACCACAGGATGCCGGCCATCTTCAATTGAAATGAAGTCCTGTTCATTGAGGACAGGTTTTGTATATCCGTTTTCCGATGCAGCCCGGGCAAGTCCCTGGAGCGCATCAACATGGGCAATGAAATCTGCTGTTTTAAGAATAAGAGAGGCTTTTGAAATAACTATGTCCCTTATGGTACAAAAAATTTTGTATTCCAGTGCATTGCGCTTGTCCTGGGCATTTAATATGGTGGATTCAACCTGTTTCATTTCATCTGTGATGAATCTTTCAGCATTCACAAGGGTCTGCTTCCTGATATAATTATCTGGCACCAAAGTTGCCTGAACTTTTGACACCTCAATAAAATAACCAAATACTTTATTGTATTTAATTTTAAGAGAAGATAATTTTGTTTCTTTTTTTTCTTTTGCCTCCGTTTTTGCAATCCAGGATTTCCCATCTCGTGAAATTAACAGCAGTTCATCCAGCTCAGGACTGTAACCATCATTGATTAAACCGCCCTCATTAAGAACATGGGGGGCATCTTCTTGAATGGCTTTTTGGATCAAGCCTGATAGAGATCCCAGCTCTTTTAAGATCATTTCCTGATTTTCAATATTTTCCCCCGTAAGTATTGGGCTTTTAAACAAGGAGAGTTCCTTAAAAAGATGGGGGAGGTTTTTTAAGGAATTTTTAAGGGCAGTCATGTCCCTGGCATTGCCCTGGCCCATGGAAATCTTGCTGCCGAGACGTTCGAGATCATAAACTGATTTCAAATGGTTGATGATCAATTGATGGATATGGGAAGCTTTGGTGATTTCTTCAATGCAATCCAGGCGCTCCTGAATTTTATTTTTATCAATCAAGGGGTATCTGATCCAGTTTTTGATAAGTCTTGAGCCCATGGCCGTAATGGTCCGGTCAAGCACCTGGATCAGGGTTCCTTTTTTATCCAGTGTCTGTATATTGGTAAGGATCTCAAGATTTTTACAGGATCTGTCATCAATCACCAGAAAATTTTTCAAGTCATAGGGTATAATCTGGAAAATATGCAGGGTTTCCTGCATCTGGGTGTTCTGGACATAGGAGAGGATGGCACCTGCAGCAGAAATGGACGCAGCCATATGTTCGACGCCAAATCCTTCAAGACTTCTGGTTTTAAATTTGTTTAAAAGCCTTTCCTTTGAGTCTTCAACATAAAAGTCAGTTTTATCAAGATAGGTGATTTGTCTTCCTCTAAAAGCCTGCCGGATATGGGTATAGGCAGGGTCTTTTTCAAAATTGGAAGGCAGAAGAATTTCTTTTGGGTCAACCTTTAATGCTTCCTCAATGAGTTCTAACTGTATTTTTGACTGCCTGGATTCAACCTGTGTGGTTTTAAAGGTTCCTGTTGAGATATCAAGATAGGCAATAGCGGCAACATCCCTTATCTTTGACAGGGCCAGAAGAAAATTATTAGACCCTTTATCCAGTAATTCCTCATTTAAAATCATGCCCGGGGTGATCACCCGGACAACTTGTCTTTTCACCAATTCCTTTGTCAGGGCAGCATCTTCCATCTGTTCACATACTGCAACCTTGCATCCATTTTCAATCAGTTTGGCAATATAATTGTCAGCCGCCCGAAAGGGCACGCCGCACATGGGAATGGGGGCATCAGCATTTTTATTCCTGGAGGTTAAAGCAATTCCCAGGATAGAGGCTGCCTTTGCTGCATCTTCAAGGAACATTTCATAAAAATCTCCCATCCGATAAAACAAAATTGCATCTTTATATGATTCTTTGATGGACAGGTATTGTTCCATCATGGGCGTATTTTTTTTTTGGCTCATGCGCTAGTTTAGTTTCAGCAGAATCAATCACCAGTACCGGATTTAGGATCTTTTTTATTGTCGCTTTCAGGCTCCACAAAATCAGGCTGCTCATAATCAGGCTGTACAAAATCGGGTTGCTCGAAATCAGGCTGCACCGGTTCAGACTGCACATAATCAGGCTGCACCGGTTCAGACTGCACATAATCAGGCTGCGCTGGTTCGGGCTGTTCAATACTCAGCTCTTTTTTTATATAGGGGTCATGCTGGAATACATCCAGTTCTGATTTTAAAGCAATTATTTTTTCTTTAAAGGAAGCAATGGCAGCATCTTTTGTTTTGATCTCTTTTTTTAAGCCAAGTCTTTTCATGAATCCCCTGATGCTGGCTAGAATAATTCCTAAAAGAAAGCAGATTCCAAAATAAGCAATATTTTGAAGTTCCGGTATGGCCCAGTTCCAGGAGGCAATTTTTAGATCAATTTTCAGCGCAGCCGTTGTCATGAAATAATCTAAATTCTGATAAACAAAGATCCCTATAAAACTCAGGACGATCAGCCACCAAATGTATTTAATTGTTTTCATTCATCCACTCCATAATTAAATTTTTATTGCGTGCCATTAAGTTTTAGTAATCATAGATTAATTTTTTTCTTTTTTCAATTCTTCTTTTTTTTAATAAAATCATTTGTATTTACCAGAGGCGGTGACCCATTCACAGATTCTGGCCAGCCGTGATTTTGCGCTGCCTGTGGCGCAGTAAAAGAGTTGGATAAACCGCTATTTACCACAAATGCCAATCATGGCATTTGTGGTAAATAGCAATATCCACTATCAGACCACCCCAATAACGATAATAAGGAAAGCCTGACCCTGTTTAGAGAAAAACCGGATTAATCAGATTAATGTCTGGATTGGTTGAAAAAAGGGTCCAGGTTAAATGTTTTGGCAAAACCTTTTTAGAGATTTCAAAACAGGAAAAATGAAGGTGGGGCCGTAACAGCGGGTTCTTATAAGTATCACACACCCTTGCAATGACATCTTTTTTTCGGATGACATGGCCAATTTTCAAACCCTTTTCAGGGATGATATGAGCATATACAAAGAGGACTCTTTTGCTGGAAGATATTGCGTTTTTATGTTCAACCACAATGGTCTGAGCCAGAAAATCATCACATGTATTTAAAATAATTCCATCATCCATGGCCGGCACCTTAATGGAATCATCAAAGCACTGCATTCCCCCTGGATGTGTTCTGTAATAAGTGATGTCGATTCCTTCATGGGTGGAATGTCGGAATTTAAAATCTCCCCACCATTTGTCCCTGCTTGAAAAAAGCATCCCACAATGAAACAGCCATAGAACTTTTTGGCCATTTCCCAGGTCACAGGACAGGTCATTGACCTGGGAAATAAGGTCAAGATAGTCAGAGAACCTTCTCATTACAGGGCTTTTAGAATTATTTTATGCCCCATAAGATTAATGTCTGCGATAATGGCTTTCACCTCCATGCTTTCTCCCAGAAGACCTTTTAAAAGAAAGGTATCTTCACCAATGGGGCTTATAGCAGCCACATTTTCCATAATCAGTTTTTCATCATTGCCATTTCTTAAATATACATTGGATTCACACATTTTTATTTCCCTTTATTTATCTGTCATTTATTATCATTTTTACCTTCAAAGTCGTATTTTTACAAGAATCAATAATCGCGCCACTGAAGTTTTTATTCATTGCGCAATTGACAACCAATATGTTTTTAAAAAATTGATATCCAGCCTGTTCATGGATATGGCCGCATAAAACCATTAATGGAGGGTGTTTTTCAATGAATGTTTTTAAGTGGAAGCTTCCTGCACAAAATCTGTTTCCCACTTTGTCACACACACCTCTGGGCGGCAGATGAACCACCAGGATGGTCTGCGGGGTGATCTTATATTTAAGGCCGTCAAGGCGGCAAGATTCTTTAAAACAGATTTTTGAAACAAAGGGCAGGGGGATGGTGCCATTTAGGCCAAGGAACGGGACTCCTTGATATGTTACAGGGGCAGAGCCCAGAAGGGTGGTATTTTTTTGGTTTTGTAAAAGTCTTTCAACAGGCTTTAAATCCGAGTTACCCCGGATACCCAGAATTGGTATGGGGATACTCTTTAACTGGTCGAAAGTTTTCAAAGGGGAAAAATAATTGGTCATATCTCCGGCAATGACAAGAATATCAGGGGTGTTTCGTAATAAAACCTCCTTAATCTTTTCAATCTTTTCGGTTTTACCATGAATATCAGCTACAGCATAGATCCGCATTTTTATCCCTGATGCTCTGTTTGGAATTATAAAAAACTCCCGGGATTACCCGTATTAATTATTGCCCGGTTGTAATCAGATTAACTTGACTATACTATTGTAGAATAATAAAAAAGGATACAATTTTTTAAAGAGGAGTTGGACAATTTATGGATAAAATTGCATCATTAAAAAGACTATTAGATCCTAAAAAAATTGCTGTTATAGGCGCATCTAAGTCCAAGGATAAAGTCGGGGGCATTATCTTCAGGCGGCTTCTGGGTTCAAGAAGGCGTTTATTTCCTGTAAACCCCAAGGAAATCGTTATTGAGGGCCATAAGGTCAGTCCGGATATTCAATCTTTACCAGACGATATTGATCTTGCGATAATAACTATTTCTGCAGAAGCAGCAGTAAAATCCGTGGAAATGTGTATTGAAAAAAAAATCTCCAATTATATTATTGTGGCTGGCGGATTTGGTGAAGTGGGTTCCCAGGGCAGGGATCTGGAAGAAAAATTAACAAGACTGGCAAAAGAGAATAATGTCAATATCCTTGGTCCCAATTCTCTGGGGATATTTTTGCCCGATGAAAATATTGATACCATCTTTGTTGAACATGGGGATAAGGCCCTTGACAGAAACGGCAGGGTTGCATGTATTGTTCAAAGTGGCTCTGTGGGTGTGGAAGCCCTTGGGTATGCAGCCAATACGGGCTATGGCATGCGGGCCTTTGTGGGCCTGGGCAACAAGTGTGATCTTGATGAAATCGATTTTCTTAAATATTTCTCCCTGGATAAAAAGACAAACTGCCTGGGATTTTACCTTGAAAATATTGAAAAGGGCAGGCAGTTTTTAACAGCTGCAAAACAAACCGCTATAAAAAAACCAGTGGTTGTTTTAAAGGCTGGAAGGACTCATACTGCTGTTTCGGCTGTCAGTTCCCATACGGGAAAACTTGCCGGATCTGATAATGTGATAAGCGGTGCATTAAAACAATTCGGGATTCAGCGGGTTTTTGATGATGAAGAGTTTTGTGATGCCACCAAGGTTCTTTCCATGCTGCCGGGTGCCCCGGGAAACAGGGTGGCTGTTTTAACTGCTGCCGGCGGTTATGGGGTGATGTGTACTGATTTTATCGAGAATAATGACAAGAGGGCAAAGCTTTTGATGGCAAAGCTTTCTGAAACCACTAAAAAGAGGATAAAACAGGCCACCTTTACCTTTGCAGCCTGTGAAAATCCTGTGGATATAACTGCAAGTGCCGATGACATGATGTTCTCACAAAGTCTTGATGCATTGATTGAGGATGATGGGGTTGATATTATTATCTGCATTGCTTTTTTTGCACCGCCTGGAATTACTGAAAATCTGATAGATATTATTGCCGGAAAAATAAGGAAATCAGATAAACCTGTGATCGTATTTACCAAGTATGGACCTTTTACAGACAACAGCATTAAAAATTTATATTATGCCGGTGTAGCAGCATATCCTTCCGTTGGAAGAGCAGTCAGGGCTGCCCGGTTTCTGGTGGAAAGAACAAAGATAAAACAAAGGCTTGATCAGGAGGCATAGAATGATGGAAAAAAAATTAAAACTCTGGTTTAAAAGCCTTGAAGATAAAGAACATCCCGATGAATTTGATGCCAAACAACTGGTAAAGCTCTATTCAATTAAAGTGCCCCAGGGCAGAAGACTTAAGCCAAAAGATGAGTTTGACCTTAATGGCATTGATCCTCCTTATGTATTAAAGGTCTGTTCTTCAAATATCCTGCATAAAACCGAGTTTCAGGGGGTGGTTTTAAATAATGACAATGAAAGTGTTCAAGACAATTTCAATAAGATACAGCAGCGGTTTCCCAATGAGAATATCCTTGTTGAAAATCAGAGTACTTATATGGGGCCGGAATTTATTATAGGGATCATCAAAGATCCAGCTCTTGGTCATGCTGTAATGGTTGGTGCAGGCGGGGTTCTGACAGAAATATATAAGGATACGGCATTCAGGCTGGCTCCTTGTTCTGTGAATGAAGCCATGGATATGATTGACGAACTGGTTCTGTCCCCTGTATTTGAAAACTTCAGGGGCATGACCCTTGATAAGGAAAAGCTTGCCCAGACCATTTCACAGGTGGCAAGGCTTGCCCATGATCTGGGCGATAAATTGAGCCAGCTGGATATCAACCCCATTGTGTTCAGTGATGGGGAATGGATCGCCCTTGATGTAAAAGTCATGTTTGAGTAGACGGGGTCAGATAGAATGGGGTCACCCATTAAAAGGTCCTTGTCAAGAAAATAAACTCATCCATTACAAAAA
>JACNHV010000378.1 GCA_014383445.1 Candidatus Desulfobacula maris
GCATTTTTAACGGATCTGGGCATGAAAATTATTGATGCTGCAAATGAGCAGCTTAAAGTGTCCCATCCTGTCAGACCGGATGTCAGAACCATTGATGTGACAGAATTTTATGATTCAAAATATGATAAAGGCAAAGCCTTTGGCAAAGGCATGGTAATTTATGGAGAATCCCATGTAGACCGGTCCCCCTGTGGGACGGGCACTGCAGCGAAAATGACCCTTCTTCATCATTATGGAAAAATCAAAATGAATCAGAAATATATTAATTACAGCCCTCTGGGGACCTCTTTTGATGCGATGATTGTAAAAAAAGAAAAAATTGGATCTATTGACGGGTTTATTGTGCAGATTAAAGGTATGGCCTACTTAACAGGTGTTCATCATTTTATCATTGAAGATGATGACCCTTTTCAAAAAGGATTTATCATCTAATGAAAGTTATCGCAGATATCATTTTACATAATGGCACGATTCAAACCCAGGATGATGATTATCCAATGGCCCGGGCCGTTGCCATATCCGGAAACCGGATTTTAAGTATCGGGTCTGACCGGGATATTTTAGGCCTGGCATCAAAACACACACAGGTGATGGATCTTGGTAACCGGCTTGTGTTACCCGGATTTACAGATACCCATTTTCATTTTTATGAATGGGCATTGAACTATGACAGCATTGATTTTTCAAAGGTCCTCTCTTTTAAAGAAATGGAAGAAATAGTTTCAAAGAAAGCCCTGGCCCTTGGCAGGGGAAACTGGGTATTGGGCCAGGGGTTTAATGAGTCTGACTGGCCGGAAAAGAAAATGCCGGATCGGCATGCTCTTGACAGGATTGCACCCAATAACCCCGTCTGTATCTGGCGGTGTGATCTCCATCTGGCCGTTGCCAATTCTCTTGGCTTAAAGCTTGCCGGCATTGGCCCGACAACCCCTGATCCCAAAGATGGTATGATTGAAAAGGATGAATCAGGTCATCCCACAGGTGTCCTAAGAGAGCTTGCCGGAAACCTGATCCGGAATGTTTTACCGAAACTTTCAAGGAAGGCCGTGCTTGAAAATATGCAGAAGGCCATAGGAGATTCCCATGGACTGGGTCTGACATCAATTCATGATATCCGGCTGATGGGCGGATTAGATGGAGCAGATGCCTTAAAAGCGTGGCAGACTCTTTGGCAGGAAAATAAACTTCATATCCGGTGTCATGTGGCACTCCCCGGTGAAATGACAGACCAGGCCATTGATCTGGGTATTTTTACAGGGTTTGGAGATGATTTACTGCGGATAGGGTATTTAAAGTTTTTTTCCGACGGCGGCATGGGCGCAAGAACCGGCTGGATGACGCAAAAATATCTGGATGCTGAATATGGAATGCCCTTAACCCCCGTGGCGGACATTGAAAAAGCTGCATTAAAAGCAGATCAGGCAGGACTGAGTGTTATGGTGCATGCCGTTGGCGACCGGGCAAATAAAGAAGTCATAGCAATGTTTCAACGCATTGAAAGCAAAGATCAAACCCTTTGCAAAATTCCCCATCGAATAGACCATGTTCAGATGGTTTTGCCGGAAGATCTTGAACGACTTTCAACGTTGAAAAATATGGCAGTCTCTTGTCAGCCCAACAATTTAAGCCTTGATATTTCCATGATTGATACATGTGCAGGGCCCCGGGGAAAATATGCCTATAACCTGAAAAGTATTTTAAAAAATGGTATTCCCTTGATGCTCAGTTCTGATGCGCCTGTGGCAGATCCCAATCCTCTGGCAGGAATTTACTCTGCTGTTACAAGAAAAAGAATGAATCATACCCCAAAAAAGGGGTGGTACATGGATCAGGCACTCAGTGTTGAAGAGGCAGTTAAGGCGTATACGATTACCCCGGCTCTTGTCTCAGGAACAGGTGATCAATTGGGATCCATTTCAAAAGACAAACTTGCGGATTTGATTGTTCTTGATCAGGATATCTTTAAGATTGATCCGGACAGAATAGCAGATACACGAGTGGATTTAACCCTTTTTGACGGAAGAATTGTTTATGAAAGATGATCCATCACATATGACCTTTGCCTATCTACAGACGATTTTTGACCGGTCGGCTGATGGTTTGATGATCTGTGATGCTCAAGGAACAATCCTAAAGCTTAATCGTGCGGCTGAAATCTTAAACGGGGTAAAGGCTTCTGAGGTATTGGGAAAAGATGTTAGAACCCTTGTAAAAGAAGGACAGATTGACAGGTCAGCCACCCAGGAAGTCCTTGAAACAAAACGTCAGGTCAGTGTAATTCAGACGACACCACGGTCAAAATATACATTGCTGGTTACTGGAACCCCGGTTTTTGATGATGATCATAATCTGTCTTTTGTTGTTGTAAATGAACGGGATATTTCTCTTATCGAAAGCATGAGAAAGGAGCTTGCGCTTGCCCGGCAGGAGTCTGAAAAAATAAAGGATGAGTTGACGGAGTTAACCCTGCTTGAACTAAAAGATAATAATATTGTGGCTCAGAGCGATTCGATGAAACAGACACTAAAGCTTGCCTTAAAATTATCTGCTATTAATGCTTCCAATATTCTGATCCAGGGAGAATCCGGGACAGGCAAGGGATTGCTGGCAAAATTCATTCATAAACACAGGGCAGGGAGCAGGAAACCGTTTATTCAGATTAATTGTGCAGCCCTGCCTGAAAATCTTCTAGAGGCCGAATTGTTCGGGTATACAAAGGGAGCATTTACCGGAGCCAGTGAAAAGGGAAGGATTGGATTGTTTGAACTGGCATCCGGGGGGACGCTTTTCCTTGATGAAATCGGGGAAATGTCCATCGGAGTACAGGCCAAGCTGTTGCAGTGTCTGGATGATCATGAAATTATG
Organism: Candidatus Desulfobacula maris; assembly: GCA_014383445.1. Classification (GTDB taxonomy): domain Bacteria; phylum Desulfobacterota; class Desulfobacteria; order Desulfobacterales; family Desulfobacteraceae; genus Desulfobacula; species Desulfobacula maris. Next base: position 2,866 of record JACNHV010000378.1, read on the forward strand.
CCCATTGGTGGCACAGTTCCAAAAAAAATAGACTGCTCGATTATTGCCGCTACAAACCAGGACCTTGACTCCCAGACATTCAATAAGAAGTTCAGACTGGATCTTTTTCATCGGCTTAATACATTTACGCTTTTGATCCCACCATTGAGAAATAGACCCGAGGATATTCTTGAGCTGGTTAGAATTACCCTTAAAAAATACAATAAACAATACAATCGAAGAGCACGTATCGGTTACAAGGCTTTTGAGACACTTCAAATCTATAACTTCCCGGGGAATGTCCGGGAACTCATAAATATCATTAAACAGGCCATTGTTATGTGTGACAGACGGTCTTTAGATGATTATCTGGTAAAAATGTTAAACAAGACCAAACCCTTTGGAACAAAAGAGGAACCAATGAAAGAAGGCAGCACTCTTTCGGATAAAATATGGGTGGTTGAAAATGAAATGTTGATGCAGGCAGCTATGAAATGCCTTACCACCAGGGAGGCAGCCAGATTTTTGGGGATCAGTCAGCCATCTGTGGTCAGAAAATTTAAAAAGCACGGACTTGCTATTACAAAAAAGTAGCAATGATCCGTTTTTGTATCAGGCCTGTGGATAAGCTTTTCTTTTAAGGGTTTGGATAAATACAAGCTTGATTCATTTTTAAATCGTATTATATATTCAATTATTTTAAATAGTTGGCTGAATATAAATGATTTATAAATGAATCAAATTTTATATAACTCTTTCTATTTACATTCCTATTAATAAAAATTTCTTTTATTTTCAGATAGTTATAAAATTATTCGAGACACTGGTACAAAGATTGCTGTAATAGTTCAATGCAGCGAGAATCGTATTAACGCGTAAAGGTTATTAGGATGGTTGAATGAAAAATAAATCGTGGAAGCCCTGGATTTTATTATCCCCCTCTCTGGCCGCTGTCTTTTTCCTTCTGGTGGTCCCTGTCTGTTTTGTGATTGTTTATAGTTTCTGGCTGCGGGCACCAAGCGGTGCGGATATCCCTGCCTTTCAATTTGGTAATTACGCTAAATTTTTTGAAGATTTTTTTTATCCTTCAATTTTATTGACAACCCTCAGGGTGGCGCTTGAAACTGTTTTTTTATGTCTGATCATGGGATATATCCCGGCTTATTTTTTTTACAAAACCGAATCAAAATTAAAGCCATTTTTAATGATTATTGTGATGCTGCCTTTCTGGATAAGCTTTATTATCCGTACATTGAGCTGGATTAATATTCTTGGGGACTCAGGGCTGATAAATCATGTGTTAATGAGAATCGGTGTCATCCAGGAACCGATCGCCATGCTGTATAACGAAGGTGCCGTTATCATGGGGCTGCTGCAATACCTGCTTCCCTTTATGATTTTAAATATTTATGTCAGTCTTGACGGTATTGATAAAAGTCTTGCCGAGGCTGCAAAAAGTCTTGGATGTACTGAATGGCAGGCATTTAAAGAGGTTACCATGCCATTGAGCCTTCCCGGGGTCAGTGCAGGATGCCTGCTTGTTTTTGTTTTGACCTGCGGTACCTATCTGCCCCCAATGATTCTTGGCGGTCCGGGAAATGAAATGATTGCAAATCTTATTTTTAAACGAGTCATCGGTACCCTTGACTGGCCGTTTGGCTCCGCTATCAGTGCTATTTTGCTGATACTGCTGGCTACCATTGTCTATACCTATAACCGGTATATGGGCATCAGCCAGATATTTAAGACATTGAGCAACGAATAATCATGCAGGCTTAGCTTTAGGGACGGATATGAAAAAAATTATTTCAGGGTGGTCATTAATCAAAATTTTTACTTTGCTGGTTTATATCTGGATGTTTGCCCCGATTGTTGCGGTTGTTATCCTGGCTTTTAACCCTCAGCAGTTTGGTTCTTTTCCCATGGAAGGATTCAGTTTTAAATGGTTTGTAAAGCTTTCTCAAAACTCTACCATCCTTGATGCGTTTAAAAACTCTCTGGTCTTAGGCTCTTTTACGGCAATATTTTCAACGGCCATTGGTGTTCCCGCTGCCATGGCCTTTATACGGTATGAGTTTAGGGGCAAAGAGTTTCTCAACACCCTTCTGCTTGCCCCAATAATGATCCCTGAAGTTGTACTTGGCGTTGCCCTGCTGTTATTTATCAGATGGCTGCAGCAGCCAAAGAGTTTTGCCCTGTTGCTGATTGGTCATGTGGTCCTGACACTGCCCTATGTCCTTCTGATTGTCCAGGCCCGGCTGGTTGGCATTAAAAGAGAATATGAGGAAGCAGCTCTTTCGCTCGGTGCCAGCCCGTTTCAAACATTCAGAGAGATAACATTTCCATTGCTGGCACCGGCTGTTTTTGCCGGCATGCTTTTTGCGTTTACTATTTCCTTTGACGATGTAACTGCAACCCTTTTCTGGGCAACGGCCCAGAATCAGACAGTTCCAGTTAAAATATTCGGTATGTTAAGAAATTCAATCAGCCCTGAAATAAATGCATTGGGTGCCGTTATGATTGTTCTGACGGTTTCGACCCCTCTTCTTGCAGGATATATCTCTAGAAAGTTTGCAAAAGGAAGCGGGAAATAAACAAAGGTTTAAGTATCAAGGCGGCACATAATATTATTAGTTTAATTCTAAGGAAAAAGGAGAAAAAAAATGGGAAAAGATTTGAAGAAAAAGTTTGATGATGTTTATGAAAGTTACCAGCAAGGCAACATTTCAAGACGTGATTTTGTAAAATTCGTTGGTGTTTCAGGTGCTGCACTGGGACTTTTGGGCGGACCCTTCGGGCTTGTTCAAAAAGCCTTTGCCGCAAAATCAATTACCGTACACTCCTGGGGCGGTTCAACCTCAGAAGCATTGAGGAAATTTGCATTTGATCCCTTTACCAAAGCCACTGGCGTTAAAGTTATTGATGCAGCGTTTACGGGTATGGCTGCATTTTTAACACAGGTAAAAGCCTCTTATCCACCGGGCGGAGAATTTAATATCGCCCATTTAAGTGCTGTTTATGATTATGCCCGCTATACGGATCTCGGGTTTGGTGTTGAACTTGATGAAAGTAAAATACCCAATCTCAAGAATGTAATGAGCAAAATGACGAACACCCTGAAAGCTATCAGCAAGGGAACTCTTTCTGCCGTGCCTTATGATTTAGGTCAGACCGGTATTGCCTATAATACAGATAAAATATCCAAGGAAAAAGCTGAAAAACTTGGCGCATCTTTATTATATGACAAGAGCCTTGACGGAAAACTGGGATCATGGGGTGGAGATCATATCACTAACATGTGGTATGCAGCACTTCATACGGGACAGGACCCAAACAATATCAAAGACGAGAAAGCAGTCTGGGAAGCTTTGAAAGAACAAAGGGGCATGATTAAAAAATATTGGGCATCTGGTTCTGAGCTGATGAGTCTTCTGGGAAATGGTGACATTTATGCAACGGTTGCCTGGTCAGGCAGGGTAGGATTGCTGCAGAAAGAGGGACATCCAATTGGATATCTTGCACCAAATGGTACATATTCCTGGATGGAATACATGTATGTCCTTAAGGGGACAGACCTTGACGTGGCTCAGCAACTACTCAATTTTATGATTGAACCTGAGGCTGCCAAAGCCGTTGCCATCGGCCAGGGCTATCCGTCAAGTCTTGACCCGACAAAAGTTGACATGCCGGATGAAATCAAAAAATTACCGGCATATGACCCTACAGGCAAGCTGGAAGGGTATAAGTTTGCAGATCCTGCTTATTGGAATGGCCATCAACTTGATTGGGCTGAAAAATGGGATAGGATTATGGCTGGCAAATAAGTTAATCACAAATGTCTTCAGGCCCCGGCTTGTCGGGGCCTGAAGATTAATTTAATGAATAAGTTGGGGGCGTATGGTTTTGAAACAGGAAAAAGACCCTGCATTTGTAAAGTTCAAAGGAATTGAAAAACGGTATGGAAAAGTTGTTGCAGTTAAAAAGATGGATCTTGAAATTCCGGAAGGATCTCTGGTAACACTTTTAGGCCCCTCTGGATGCGGCAAAACAACACTTTTGCGAATGCTTGCAGGCTTGGAGGAACCAACCCATGGTGATATTTTTATCAAGGGTAAACGGATTAATGACACACCCATTCACAAGAGAAATCTGGGTATCATTTTTCAGAACTATGCACTTTTTCCCCATAAAACCATTTTTGATAATGTTGCCTTTGGACTCAAGTACAGAAGTGCATCAAAAGCCATTATGAAAGAAAAAGTTGAAAAAGCCCTGGAAACAGTCCGGCTTCCCGGAGTCGGGGACAGGATGCCATCCCAGTTATCAGGTGGTCAGCAACAGCGTATTGCCCTTGCAAGAGCCATTGTTATTGAACCGGATGTGTTGTTGATGGATGAACCCTTATCAGCTCTTGATGAAAATTTAAGGGAAGATATGAGAAGAGAGATTGACAATCTCCAACAGGCTTTGGGAGTGACCACTATCTTTGTTACCCATGATCAGAGAGAGGCATTGTCCATGTCAGATAAGGTAGTGGTCATGAAAGACGGGTTTATTCAGCAGGAAGGTGATCCTGAAGAGGTTTATAATAATTCGATCAACCATTTTGTCGCAGATTTTCTAGGGCATTCCAATTTTCTCAATGCCATTGTAAAGGAGAAACAAGGCGATTATTTGAGTGTGACCCTGGAAGATAACACGATCTGCCTTGCTGTTCCGGCAGGAACATTTAACAAAGGGGACAAGGTGGAAATGGTAATCCGGGCGCAAAAATTTAACCTTGGTTACAGAGCCGACCATGTCCCGGAACAAGGGGAGAATGTTTTTTTCGGAAAGATAAAGGATCGCAGCTATATGGGGGGAGAAGTCAGTTACTTTGTAGAACTTGAAAACAAGCTTGTGCTGCATGCGATCAACTTTGTCAAACGATCTCCATATCGGCGTGGGGATGAGGTGTTTATGAAAGTTATGCATGAGCATTGCCGGTTACTTAAAGCTTGATGCGCAAAATAAAGATCAGCTAAATCCTAAAATCTGATAAAAATAGAATTAAGATCAATTCAAATGGAGAGGTGCGTTAAAAATAAGGTTAAAAAGACTGATGCTTAAAAATTTTTCAGACCATAAAATAATTCAAAAAAGTTTTGGCTGGATTAAGCAAAATCTTGATCCTTCAAGGAGTTATATTATTCTTGAAAATGATTTAAACAAACAGACAGACTCCATTTTTTTTGAATCCCTTATCACATATCAATACTTGAAAAAGGGAGGCTATGCCTGGAAAAAGGTTTATGATTTCAAGAATTTAAAAGAATACCTGGTCATACAAATTGATCCGGGAAATGAAGATGAAACATTGGGGAAAATTATGGGATATGGGTTTGGTCAAGATATTGTATCCTATTTATACAAAGCAGAGAACTAGTTGTAATGAGTGAAAATGTCCTATAATAAAGATGTTTTTATACAGATTAAAAATGTAAATTTTGTTTAAAGGAATATGGCAATGGAAAGTAAAGATCGTTCAATAAACATAGTGTTCAAACATTCAGGGGAAAAAATTCATGTCGGTCTTGCTGCTTTGACAAGAGCAGCAATTGAATTCCTTGATATCTATGGGACGAAAACGCTTGCAGGCGAACAATTCTGCAAGATCACAAAAGATGGCAACGGGGCACAAAAATTTTCCAGTCTATTGGAAAAAACAGGGTATCCCAATGACCCGGAAGGGTTTTTTACTCAAATTTTTTCAGATATTGTTAAAGGGGAAATGAAAAAGATAAGGGTGAATCAGATCGAGATTCCCCATCTCATGCTCGTGGCAATCCTTGAGCAGGCCCTGCCGGGACATGGATATATTTCCATTAAAGATACGGGTCAGCTAGAGCGAACCACTCATATTGAAGTTCCTGAGAAGGATCGGGCACAACTTCAACAGGTTATTGAAACATATCCGGTCAGGTTGTCACGCCATACCATTCGCCAGATGCTGGTATCAAAGGATGTGGCCTATCAGTATCTGCCATTTATCGAAGAACTGGATACGGGCGGTCATACCAACACCTGGATTGGCCAGTTCCATGACGGTCTCTTGGAACAGATGTACCAGAACCGGGTTATCTTTCTTTTAAACATGGCCTGTCCCGTTTATTGCAGGTTTTGTTTCAGAAAACATAAAGATTCCAGAAATGAAAAGAACCCGACCGTGGCAGGTGTTCAAAAAGCAGTCCAGCATGTAAAGGATTCTCCGGCCATCAAAGAAATTGTTATTACCGGAGGTGATCCCTTCATGAACCGGGCCAATATGGCAGCAACCATAGACGGGCTTATGCAGGTGGATCATGTTCAAACTCTCCGTCTTGCCACACGATCCATTGCTTATTATCCAGACCTTTTCCTTGAAAATGAAGGAGCTTATCTGAAATACCTTAAGCAAAAGAATTTTGAACTTCAGCAGCACGGCAAAAGAATGGAAGTTGCCACCCATTTTATTCACCCGGATGAAGTGTCGCCTGAAAGTCTTGAGATTATATCCGATCTTGTCAGCAATGGCATTGCCGTATATGTCCAGACCCCATTTTTGAAGGACTGCAATGACAAAGGCCCTGAACTGGTAAGACTTTTCAGCCTGTTGCGGGGTGCCGGTGCCGAACTTCATTATATTTATATCCCCTGCAGTCCCATCCATGGGAACAGTATTTACTGGAGTTCCTTGTCCCATGGAATAGATATTGCCAATCACCTTCGAGCTCATCTGTCTGACAGGATTATTCCCAGCATCTGTACGGCAACCCCCATCGGAAAAATTGACTGGTATACCAGTGGATGGGCAGTGGAAAAGGTGAAAGACAATGAGAATTTCATCTGGATCAGAACGCCTTATACACCGGGTTATTTTAAAGCCTTTGCCCCTCTTACCAGTGAGCTTACCAATATAAGGGTTAATGATGAAGGAACCATTGATATCCAGTATATGGCACAAATCGGAGATGAATCTTTTCTTCATGGGCCCAGACCTAAAAGAGTCGTCAAAGAAAAAACAGCTGCTTCAACAAATGATATTGAAACGCTTAAATTTATTTTAGCTAATGAAAGGCAGACAAGTCCATCCATTGTGGATACAGGTTGTGAAAATCTTTTACGGCTTCATGAAACAAGGGTTGAGATTGATGCTCTCGCATCTGAAAGAGAGATCGATTACATCAGATCAGATGACAGGATTACAGATGTCATCATATCCTCGTCAAAGGATGCCATAGAGTCTCTTTTTTACATTAAAAAACTCATTAAAGACTTAAAGGATATTCCCCATGTAAATGCTGTCCGACTTTTCAG
>JACNHV010000380.1 GCA_014383445.1 Candidatus Desulfobacula maris
AAATCTCTCGATTTTACCTTGGAGCGGTGTAAAAAAAATAGGCGGTGGATTTGGGTGGGGGCTGAGCCCTTGATTTCATGTGGGTGGATACATTATTATAGCAGGATATTTTTATAGAAAGGACCTCCATTGGATTATCATTGCAAGATCAGCTCCTGAAAGCAGGGATCGCTGATAAAAAACAAGCTAAAAAAGCCAAGCACGAGAAACGGGCTAAACGTAAGGAAAATAAGGGGAAGAAAGCAATTCCTGAAATAAACCAGGCCCAGCAGAATCATTTAGCCCAGGCTAAACGTAGCCAGGATCTCAACCGCCAGCTCAACCAAGAGAAAGAGAGGCTGGAGAAACTGTCTCAGGTAAGGCAGCTTATTGAAACTAACCGCCTGGGACTGGATAAATATGAGGAACCCTACTACTTCAAGGTAGGTAAAAAAATAAAGAAACTCTATGTTAACGAGGATATTACCAAGAAACTCAGCCGTGGAGAGTTGGCTATCGTTAGTTTTGATGATCTCTTCGAAATTGTCCCTGACAAAGTTGCCCGGCAGATAGCCGACCGTGATCAAAATTCTCTGATAGTGCTCCAAAAAATCGAGTATAGTGAGTAAGCATTTACCCTGTGTGATCCTTTCCCGATATGTGGACACTCAGTAAAGCCACTTTTTATGTAATATGGATGTGTTTTTGAGGTCAACTATTATTATCCCTGTTAAAAGGAATTAGAGATTGGAATAGTTTGTGATATGTGAAAAGCAGCAGTCAATGATAATTATCCCTGTCTGGAGTATTCAAAAGCCAAAATTATTAAAGATACTAATGGATATTTAAACTGCTGCGGGTCTAAGTAAACTCAGTTTTCAGAAATCTTCAATTTTCAGGATCATGAAAATATAGTCACTATCATTAATATCAATAGTCAGGTTAGCACCCCTTGCTTCGGCATAATGAATCCAGGCAGTCTTGTTTTGTGTTCCGCACTCCCGGTTTGGGTAAAACTCACCTGTTTTGCCATTTTTCCAGGAAAGTATCATACAGTTTTTGCATTTTGTCAGTGCAATCTTTTTTGCTGCATCCTTTGCCTGTTGAAAATTAAGTTCAGGATCTTCTATTTTTTCTTTGATGAGTTCATGTAGAGTATTTTCCGAGTCTGAAAAAATTTGTTTCATTTTGCCTCTCAATCACTGGCTTTTAAAAAACGGTAGAATGTAATATATAAAAATATTAACAGGGAAATCAATATTTTTCCCTTTTTATCAATATGGAGTTAGAAAAAAAATGAGTGACAGGTATCCGCTTCAATAAGATAATTATTTATCCAAAATAAAAATTCTGTTACTGAAAACATAGTTATAGGAATTAAGAATTATTATCCTTATGAAAACCGCTTTGATGGCTATAGCGATTATATAGAAATTATTGAGAATTCTGATCCATTGTCGCCACAATCCATTCCATTAAATTATTATAAACCTGCCTTACCTATAAATATCGATGGATATAGTAATGATTGGAGCGGCTATACTCCTGTAGGAATAGACCCAAAAGGTGATTCAAAGAGTAATTCGGCAACTGATATTAAACAAGTCTATCTGGAAGTTGATCCTAATTTTGCATACATAATGATCGAAAATTTTGATTCCCCAATGCCTAAATCTTGTTTGATAGAATTAACCTTAGACATCTTAGAAAAAGATGGTAATTTATTACAACTGAGCACGAATATAGATAATAATTCATTTTCGGCGTGGGTAGATAAGGACAATAATGGTGTATTGGAAAATTATTCCACAACAGGCGAGATTACTATTTTTGAAGATGTAATGGAAATGCTTTTACCGTTGAAAAACTTTAACAGTCCTCAAAAAATTAAAATTTTATATGTCACTTTTTGGACCACATATAATGGCAACTGGGATTATGTCGACCATATTTACGATGTTAATGGTGTTTGGAAAACTATTGGCAGCAATTCCTGGTATCTTGATTCAGATGGTGATGGTTACGGAAATCCTAATACCTCAACTTTAGCCGCTTATCAACCATCAGGCTATGTCTCAAATAATACAGATTGTAATGATTCTGATGCGACCATTTATCCGGGTGCTAAAGAAATAGCCGGTGATGGCATCGATCAGAATTGTGATGGGCAAATTGATGAAATAATATCAAATGCAATAACCATAGATTCTAATCTTTTTTTTAAACTTCCAGATGCAATATATAAATCACTAACAGGTGATATTAACTTGTGGGTGGATTTTAAATTTTTTGGAGATCAAAACGGGAAATTACTTTGGGTACTTGAAAACTATGGGGCTACAACATCTGCAGGAAATCCAATAACTATAGCATCAGATCTTTCTTTTAATTTCAATGCGACATATAATTCTATAAATTTAGGGGTTTATTTCAAATTTTTCGGTGACCAAGGCAGCAAACTCCTTTGGGAGCTTGACAGCTATACCGTAAAATAATTTTAACAGGATGGAACCACAGCAGGGGCGGGAATGGCCCTTGATAAGAAGGCGGGGTTACTAAATCCTTTTTAGGAATTAACAACATGCGGCATAATACAAAATATTTTCAAAAAATCTTTATGAAAATTTTATTATTATTAATAATAAGTTACTTCCCGAATGTATCATCTGCCAACACACTTGATATCTATGTAAAAGCATCCCAAGAGAACATGAATAATGGCAAGTTTGATGTTGAGTTCCACGAGATAGTAGCCAGTGGAACTGTTAGAGAATTTTCTTTTTTCAGTCATGGATACATAGAAAAATATATGACAGCATTTGTCAATTCTAATGCAGGCACTGCCGTCATTGATGATGCATCCCAGAAAATAAAGTTTAAATTTACAACCAGCGGCAATGTGGTATACGGGTATACCATAACGCCTGCGGCAAATACCAATGGGTCAGGGTATTGCAATAAAGATATCGGTGTTTTTGATCTATACGCCAATTTTCCCAACAATATAATGTATGATAATTCCTTTGCTGAAATAAGTCTAACCTATGATATCCCTGGCACTATGGAGCTCTACACCCCATGGAATGATGATATAAACAATCAGACCAAATTAAAAACCAACAGTATGACAAAAGAAATCTATTTTGTTACTGCCTGGGGTAATTTTACCAAAGTAGAAAAACACCAGTATGGTACCCATACATTTTATATGCTGGGATATGGTACTGATACCACCAATAATTTCAAGATCACTAAAATGACCTATGATTATTTTATGCAGGCATTTACCGACAACTATGATTATTTACCGCCAGCTAACCTGTACATAGTGTTACCTGAAAATGAAGGGAATTATCACCCTCAGGGAGAAGGTCCTGGAGGTTCCTATATGCATAATGATGTGGGTAGTAATTGGGCGCCTGTTTTCCGTAATACCCTCAAAACATGCGGTGTCGGTGTCGATTATTTCGTGTGGACTAAAAATGGAAGTAACTTAACAGTTGCACCTGTCCACCATATTGCACATGCTACCTTAGTCCGTTATATCAAGGACTGGTGGCCTTCTGAAGGTATTGCTGTATATTATCAGATTTTTATGCTCTTTAAAGCTGGCATTTTAACTTTAGACGAAATGAAGAAAGAATTTTCAGCCCACCTGGCATGCTACCAAAATACAATTGTTGGGTCCAGTAACGACTATGCGTTAAAAAATTTTCAAGCTTTTACTTTAAGCCTTGATGTGACAAAAATGATCGCCTATATCAAGGGTGCACTGATTTTTTATGCCATAAATGAAATAATTCAAAAAAGCTCTAATGGGAAATTAGAGCTGATAGATTTTTTCACTTATCTTTTCAAAAACATTACAACCGCAGCAAGTTATGATCAGTTCATTTCTCTGTTAAATTCATTCACTGGGAAAGATTTTACGGATTTCTTTAATAAATATGTATATAGCAATGAACCTTTACCATTAGAGATATTGGGAGATGACATTATTCTAACCTATAATGCATCTTCTCTTCCTCCCATTTTAATAATTACTACAGACAACCAAGACCAATTATCAGTAGGTTCAGGAGAGAGTTTCTCGGTAGAAATAAATTCTAAAATTTTTCCAGATATGAATGGACAAAATGCTGATTGGTGGATTGCTGCAGACACCCCATTTGGCTGGTATTCACATTCAGACAATAAGGGCTGGCAAGCTGGCATATACCCTTTTAAACAAGGGCCTTTGTCAACATTTTCTTCTATAGTGCTGAAAGACGTCGTTCTACCAGTCGGAGATTACAATTTTTATTTTGCCATAGACGATAATATGGATGGGACTGTCGATGCAACATGGTATGATTCTGTTTCTGTTAAAGTTATTGATTTTAATAAAAACTTTGATTTCCCATTTAGCATACCAAATGCAACCATTATAATAGACGGTAAAGCAGATGATTGGGTGGGGATATCCCCGGTATTGAATGATTTAATTGGCGATTCAAGTTGTGGGTCTGGTACTGACATAAAAGATGTCTATCTCGCTATGGATGGGAAATATTTGTACTGGCGGATGGATACTTTGTCTGGGACTTATAAATTCAATGATTCAACTGGGGTAGGGCCTTCTATAAGATTTTATAAAAATAGTAATGGCTCTCTTTCAGATGATATATTATTTGAAATGATCGGCGGGGGTGATAATTACTTGATCACAACAAAAGACAGTCCTGGAAATTGGAATTCGTACAATCCGGGGCCAGGGTATGGAAAAATATCCGATATCGCGGAAGGGAAAATGCCTTTATCTCTTTTTGGTAATAATTTATACAATTATTTTTGGATTGGTTTTTATGGTAACACTGACGTAAATAATCCAACTTGTGATCAGATATGGTCACCCTAATAGATTGTAATCAAGGTAAGAATTTTTCACTTAATTGCATTGAATGGGCAACATAATATTCTCTGAATTTAGAATAAACTATATGATCCACAACCTCTGTCACAAGCCAATATTGCACTGTAATTTTTATAATATATCAAAGACATTTTAGCAGATTTTAAAAATTATTTTCTGGGAGTTGAACAAGAATCAAGTTGGTCTCCAATGATGTAAACAATCTATTTTTCAGAAAAACCAGGGTTAAAAAGATCTAATTGAGGATCATCCTTTTCTTTTTTCATTCTTTTCTTTTCAGCGATCTTTTTATTAATTTCAGCGCGCCTGTTTTTTTTATCAATTAATTTTTGTTTTTCAATCTGACGCTTTTCTTCCATGAACTTTTCAATAGTTTCAGTTTCTTCTTCATCTGCAATTTCATAAACAATCTCAAAATCATTCATCATATTTTTGGGAATAATTAAACCTTCTTTAGTTTCGTAGAATGTAAAAGAATCAATAATATCCTGACGGCAATACTTTTCAATATCATTATGAATATCACAAATTTTTTCTATCTGAGTTGCTTTATTTCCAATTGTTGTTTTTTTAGTGCCAAAATAATCACAAACGGTATCCGTTGAAATATAATATTCATTTTCTCGATCAAATAAAAAATTTAGGCGTGCAATGGCATATATAATTGAAGCAGCCCAAATTTCTATTTTCCCTCGGGTAATATTAATTTCCTGTCTGCTGTCAAGTTCATTACACAGATTTACAGCATAGTGTTCTAATTCATTATTTAGGTTCTCATCACAAAAACTATGAATCAAATTAGTAATTTTTTTTAACTGTTCGGATTTTATTTTTTTAGACATGGTCTTCTTCCATATTTTTAAAGTATTATAATTTGAACAATATTTAACATCTTAATTACTGGTGTTCAACAAAAGATTAAATACTAACAATCAAAATTTGAACAGGCATTTTGTTCGGGTAAATTTTTTCTTGATTGTTTGTTCCAATGAAATGCTGTGTCAGTATAAAGCGGCACGTAATCTAAGGAATTTAAGCAAATGAATTCAGATTTTTGAAAAAAATATTATTTTTCCTTGTTGCAGTTACTCCAATAAAATGTAATCGGATTTTGAATAATTTGATTGTGTATCTTTCCATATAGTGGAATTTTTATTTAAAATGTTAGAAAGGAATTCATGTACCTCACTAATTAGGAAAAAATTTACCCATAATTAGTGCATTCCCCCCCATTTTATTATATTTTTTACATAGTTCTTGCACAGAATCATAAATATTAAAAATCACAAATCGGCTTTTACTAAAATATATTCCACAATTCTAAATAGTTATAAATAATACAATGAGACGCAGTATGTCTGGCTCAATTTTTGCTGTTATCATAGTTAGTAAGTTTGTAGTTGTATTTGAGATTATTAAAGGAATCTGATTATGAAATATTGTAAAAGTTTTTTGTTATTGAACATCTTGTTACTGACGTTAGTGACATTTGTCACTCAAGCCAGTGCATTGTTAATCATCGATCCTGATACTACCTCCATTTTTGATAAAGGGCCAAAATTGAGTATAAACCCAGACAATAGTACCAAGCAGATAATATCGTATATTGAAACTACTTACTCAATAAACGAAATTTACAAAGCTGAATTAGAAGGAGAATCTGGGGTTCTGAACGGTAGTTATGACACTAATATAAATTGGAGCATCGGTAGTGGAGGCACAATAGCCTGGAACAGTGGTACCCCCACTGCTACTGACGCATACCTTCTTGTTAAGGATGGGAAAAATGACCCTTTTTGGTATCTATTTAATTTGAGTGATACAGGCGGTTTAGGTTGGGATGGTATGGATACTATCCAACTGCAAGATTTCTGGCCTGGAAATGGGGCCATATCTCACGTTTCATTGTTGAATGGCGGGACGTCTGCGCCTGTCCCCGAACCAGCCACAATGCTCCTCTTTGGCCTTGGTCTCTTAGGGATTGCAGGAGTTAGCAGAAGAAAAAAATAGTAACAAATTATTATAGAATGAATTTTAAAGGCAGGGTCAGAAATGACTCTGTCTTTTTTATTCCACTTATAATATATTCATTTTAATTTGACAGATTTTGAAAAATATTTTTATAGGGTTTGAATTGCTGGCAAGTGAATCTCCAATTAAATTTACTGCAAGCTTTTATAATTTTGGCTTCAGACTATCCCATATAATTTAAATTTTAAACCTGATGATGAAAGATCTGCCTATACCAAATATGGTATTCAGGAAATATTTTAAAAGCCGGGACTGGTGAAAGAAGCGCTCGGTAAATTTGGGTGTTTGACTCCTGATCGATTGTACCATCATTGCTCAGGATGAAACCAGGTGGAACTTATTAATTTCTTTGCATTGTAATACATTTTGTTGTAATTTGATTTTGATGAATTTCTTAATACAATATATTTTTGGTAACCAATTGAAAAATAGCTTTAATATAGTCTATTACCAATAGAGGCAATCAAGCATGGCTGTTATTTCCATACCACCCATTGCAATGGCAACATTGATGTTCTATGTAGGATTCTATCATTTTTTGATATACCGTCGTCAAAGAGACAATCGTGAAAATTTAACATTTGCCCTTTCCTGTTTCAGTGTCGGCTTATATGCTATCTGCTGTGCAGGGTTGTACAATGTTTCATCTCCAGCGGTTGGAGTTGAGTGGCAACGGCTTCAGGTAATTACCTTGGCAGTTCTGGCAACTACATTACTATGGTTCATTGCCGATTATACAGGTCATACAAACAGTAAAGTCGTAAAGGGATTCACTTTTTACTACTTATTTGCCGTACTGGCGGGATTGCTTATCAGAAGTGATTTGACTTGGACGAGTGTTGTTTCTATAAAAGAGACCCGACTTCCATTCGGATATGATATTAGATATAATGAAATGGCTCCGGGTATTCTCACCAATTTTCAGAGCTTGGTTGGAGTAATTTATTTTATCTATATTATCACGGTAAGTCTGAAGTTCTACAGGAGTGGAAATAAAGAAAAGGGATTACCTTTGTTGGTGGCCATATCCATTCTCTTTGTAGGCAGCACGAGCGATACACTTGTGAGCAGTGGATTCTACGATTTTATTTATATTCTGGAATATTCCTATATTGGCATGATACTTGTTTTTACGTTTTTCCTCACGAATAAGGTCATAAAGGCGGGCGAGACAAAAGCTTCGCTGCTGGAGAGCGAAGAAAAATATCGTAACATATACACCAACGCTCAAGTCGGATTAGCACGAACACAGATCAGCACGGGGAAAGTCTTAACCTGTAATGATAAAATGGCACAAATATTTAACTATGAAAACACAGAGGATTTTATAAATGAATTTATTTTTTCTGATAACTATGTCAACCCTCAGTTAAGAGTTAGTTTATTAAATGAACTTAAAAAAACAGGAGTTCGAAACAACGTTGAAGCAGAATTTTATGGAAAAGATAAATCAAAAGTATGGGCACGTTTCGACACCCGGATTTTTCCTGATAAAGGATATATGGAAGATGTTGTGGTGGATATCACCGAGCGCAAGATAGGGGAGAAAGCGCTGATAGAAAGCGAAAACAGGTTCCGCGACATCTCGTTAAGTATGGCGGACTGGATTTGGGAAACTGATAGTGAATCCAAATTTACATATATTTCTCAAAGTATAACAGAAGTTCTTGGATATGCTCCAGAAGAACTAATTGGCAAAACACCTTTTGACCTTATGCCGGAAGATGAATCTGTTCGAGTAAAAAAAATGATTTCAAAAATAGTTTCAAAATCCGAAAATATTAAGGATTTGGAAAACTGGAATATAGATAAGTCTGGAAACAGACTTATTATGCTTACAAGCGGTATTCCCATCCTTGACAAAGAAGGAAAAACCCGGGGTTATCGAGGAGTAAATAAAAATATCACTTCTCAAAGGAAACTTGAGACTCAGCTTCAACAAGCTCAAAAAATGGAATCCATTGGCACACTTGCAGGTGGTATCGCCCATGATTTTAATAACATCCTTTTCCCCATAATAGGACACACGGAGATGCTTTTATCGGATATCCCCGAAGACAGTCCATCTAAAGGGAGTCTGAATGAAATCTATAGCAGTTCTTTGCGAGCTAAAGATCTGGTAAAACAGATCCTTACATTTTCTCGTCAAGAGAGCCGTGAATTAAATCTGATGAAGATACAGCCAATCATAAAGGAAGCGTTAAAACTCATCAGGTTTACAATACCATCAACAATTGAAATCAAGCATGATATCCAAGCAGACTGTGGAGTGATCAAAGCTGATCCGACTCAGATCCATCAGATTGTAATGAATCTTGCAACCAATGCTTACCACGCTATGGAAAAAACAGGCGGAGAATTGAAAGTCAGCCTGAAAAAAGTTGAATTAGGCGATTATGATTTAATGACTCCTAATATGACAATGGGAGAGTATGCCTGTCTTAAAGTGTCTGATACAGGCACAGGCATGGATAAAGTTTTAACTGAAAAAATATTTGATCCATTTTTCACCACTAAAGCAATAGGTAAGGGTACTGGAATGGGATTATCAGTTATTCACGGAATCGTTACAAATATGGGTGGTACTATCAATGTATACAGTGAACCGGGTGAAGGAACTGAATTCAAAATTTATTTACCAGTAGAAAAAAACCATGTTGAAAAACAGGTAATTAATTCAAAAGCAGAAATTCAGTTGGGAACAGAACATATTATGCTTGTAGATGATGAAGAAGCGATCCTTACAATGGAAAAACAAATGCTTGAGCGTTTGGGGTATCAAGTTACTTCACGTACCAGCAGCATTGAAGCCCTTGAAGCGTTTCGTTCAAATCCGGATAAATTTGACTTGGTCATAACTGATATGGCAATGCCAAATATGCCTGGAGACAAACTATCAGAGGAACTGACTAAAATACGCCCTGATATTCCCATATTACTTTGCACAGGATTCAGTGAAAATATGTCTGAAAAAAAGGCTGCATCTCTTGGCATTAAAGGTTTTCTATTGAAGCCGATTGTGATGAGGGATCTTGCCCAAAAGTTACGTGTAGTGCTGGATGAGTGTAAAATTTGATTCAAAAGGATCGGGAGTTTTTATGAATAAATTAGAATCAACTATAAGAAAATCATACCGGCTCAGATATTATTTCTGGTTTATGGCGACGTTATGGACAGTATTCGTTGCAGTGTTGTTCTTTTTTAATTCCATAAGTATCAAGAAAG
>JACNHV010000291.1 GCA_014383445.1 Candidatus Desulfobacula maris
TTTATGCCAGGGAACATCAGATCAACTGGGAAAAAAAACTTATTGCAGATGCAGGCCTGGTAAGTTATGCCGAAAAACTGCTTGCAGGTGCTATTGGATCTGCAACAGCTCTTGTAATGGTAAGGTCTGTTGTGGAAGAAGAGCCTCTGGGGATGGATGAAATCATGCACATCCTGGATGAGACTCAGCAGATTATTATTTACAGCCGGGAACTTGAAAAGGCAACCAAAGACCTTGAGGCAGCCAATGAACGATTAAAAGAGCTTGACCGGATGAAAAATGAATTTATCTCCACTGTAACACATGAGCTTCGAACCCCTTTAACCTCAGTCAGGGCATTGGCAGAAATTGTTCAGAATAACCCTGACCTTGATGCCCAAAAACATCATCAGTTTGTGGGTATCATCATCAAGGAGAGTGAGCGGTTATCCAGGTTAATTAATAATGTCCTTGACTTTCAAAAGATTGTATCCGGTCAAATTCAGTGGCAGCTGAGCCGACTTGAATTTAAAGAGGTGATTGAGGACTCTATCGTATCAACGGGCCAGTTGATTGCAAAGCAAAATATAGATTTAACACTTGAAATGTCAGAGAGAGCATGTTTTGTATCAGGAGATAAAGACCGGTTGATACAGGTAATGGTTAATTTGATATCCAATGCAGTCAAATTTTGTGATCCTGATAATGGAAGAATCAAAATCGGGATGCAGATTGAAACCGAAAAAACAGGTGATAATAAAAATAGTTATTTAAAGGTTTTTGTTAAAGATAATGGTATCGGCATTGGCAAAGATGACCAGGAAATTGTTTTTCATGAATTTCACCAGATCATTTCCAAAACAAAGGGAAGGCCTGCCGGGACAGGCATTGGATTGACCATTACCAAACACATTATTGATTCCCATGATGGTAGAATATGGGTGGACAGTGAATTGGAAAAAGGTGCAACTTTCTTTTTTACGTTGCCGCTGTTAGAATAATCAAAGCAAAATCTTTTGATGTGTTCATCGAAATTTATTTTGATTGCAGGACAAAGGGAGGTAAAATGAAAAAAAAGATATTGATCGTTGATGATGAACCCAATATCATTGTGCCTTTAGAGTTTATAATGAAGCAGAATAACTATGATGTCCAGACCGCAGGAACCGGAGAAAAAGCTCTGGATCTGATATCAAGCTGGAAGCCGGACCTTATTTTACTGGATATCATGCTGCCGGGAATAGATGGATATGAGGTGTGTCAGAAAATCCGACAGGAAAAGGAATTCAACAATATTAAGATCGTTTTTTTATCTGCCATGGCTCGTTCCATTGATATTGCAAAGGGTATGGGGCTTGCTGCTGATGACTACATAACCAAACCCTTTGCCACAGACTTTGTGGTGAGCAAAATTAAATCATTATTGGCAGACAATAGTTGATGTCTGACTGAATAATTACAATTTTCTATTGACTTAAATTAAACTTCTTAATAATTGTTAATAACAAGATGAATCTGACTCACTAACAGACATGCCCTGGAGGGCACAACAAATTATGAAAGAGTAATGAGATGTGAGATATGAGATATGAGATGTGAGGGAAATTAAGCTGACAGTTTTTTCTCACTACTCAAAACTCATCTCTCAATACTTTCATATAAACTAGTTATGTTTTTTTGCTGATACTGTACCTGCACTGAATTTTAAAAAAGAATTTAGAACGGAGCTAAAAGCACAAAAACTTATAATAATATTTAACCTGTTTTATTTTTCAAAAGAGGGAGGCGCAATAAATTTTTATTATTTAAAAATGTCTCTTAACAATTAACTATTAATAGGTACTTCAAAGGAGATCTTCAATGAGCAAAAAAGATGTTGTCGAAACCACTGAGGCCCAAATTGCTGTTCACTGGAAAGAGGAAGAGTACTATTATCCTTCAACAAAATTTATCGGGCAGGCCAATCTAACTGATCCAGCTGTTTTTGATCGATTCAGCCTGGATAACTTCCCGAATTATTACACTGAGTATGCTGAGCTGTTGACCTGGTACAAATATTGGGATGAAGTCTTAGATAGCAGTGATGCCCCATGTTACAAATGGTTTAAAGGCGGGAAACTCAATGCCAGCTACAATTGTATTGACCGGCACCTGAAGGACAATAAAAACAAAACAGCCATCCATTTTGTTCCTGAACTGGAATCTGAAAGGGTTGATCATATCACCTACCAGGAACTTTATGTCAGGGTGAATGAATTTGCAGCATTGTTAAGGGATACGGCAAAGCTCAAAAGAGGTGACAGAGTAACCATCCATATGCCTATGTCAGCAGAACTTCCCATTACCATGCTGGCCTGTGCAAGACTGGGTGTTATTCATTCTGTTGTTTTTGGCGGATTTTCTCCAAGTGCCAGTGCTGACAGGATTGTTGATTCCCAGTCCAGGGTTTTGATAGTCTCGGATGCTTATTATCGGGCCGGTAAACTTCTTAACCATAAATTCAATGCAGATGAGGCGGTTAAAATTGCAGCAAAACAGGGACAGACAGTAGATACAGTTCTTGTATGGCAGAGATATCCGGGCAAATATTCCTCAGAAACGCCAATGGTTGAGGGAAGAGATATTTTTGTAAATGAAAAATTAAAAGACTATTATGGCGCCAGGGTTGAACCCGAACAGATGTTGAGCGAAGATCCACTTTTTTTAATGTATACCAGTGGTACTACGGGCAAACCAAAAGGTTGCCAGCATGGAACCGGAGGTTATCTTGCCTATGTAACGGCCATGTCAAAATATATCCAGGATATTCATCCGGAGGATGTTTACTGGTGCATGGCCGACATCGGATGGATCACCGGCCATTCCTTCATTGTTTACGGGCCGCTTGCCCTGTGTGCCTCTTCTGTGATTTTTGAAGGGGTTCCAACCTATCCGGATGCGGGTCGATCCTGGAGAATTGCCCAGGAGCTTGATGTCAATATTTTTCATACTGCACCAACAGCCATCCGAGCCTTAAGAAAACTTGGACCGGATGAACCTGGCAAATATACCTATCATTTCAAACACATGACAACCGTTGGGGAACCCATAGAACCAGCCGTATGGAAATGGTATGAATCAGCTGTGGGTAAGGGGGAAGCCATTATTGTTGATACGTATTGGCAGACAGAGACGGGCGGATTCCTTTGCAGCACCGTACCCGGTCTCAAACCCATGAAACCGGGCAGTGCCGGCCCTGGTGTTCCCGGCATCCACCCGATTATCTTTGATGAGGATGGCAATGAAGTTGAAAAACCAGGAATTGCAGGTAATATCTGTATCCAGAATCCCTGGCCCGGAATGTTCCAGACCATCTGGGGGGACAGGGATAGATTTGTTGAGACCTATTTTGGAAAATATAATACAAAACCCAATAGCAAGGACTGGAGAGACTGGCCATACCTGACCGGTGATGCGGCGACAATGTCCGAAGACGGCTATTACAGAATACTCGGCCGAATTGATGATGTTATCAATGTTTCAGGACACCGCTTAGGAACAAAAGAGATCGAGTCTGCTGCCCTGACGGTTTCAGAAGTTGCAGAAGCCGCTGTTGTACCGGTCGCCCATGAGATCAAAGGCAAGGAACCTGATCTTTATATTGCGCTTAAACCAGGCATCCCGGCAACTGATGAACTTGCAATAAAAATCTCAGATGCCATATGTGAGCAGATTGGAAAAATTGCCAAACCCAGAAAAGTATGGCTGGTTCCTGATATGCCGAAAACAAGGTCAGGGAAAATCATGAGAAGGGTTCTGGGTGCTATCTCCAATAAGGGGGATGTGGGTAATGTAATGACACTTGCAAATCCTGAAGTTGTTGAAGAAATTAGGGTCATGGTTCAAAAATAATTCATTTGTCACAGTATTTTTTGGAGGTTTTAAATGTCTAATCGGTATAATGAAGCCTATGAGCAATCCATCAATGATCCAAATGGTTTCTGGGGGAAGATAGCTGAAGACTGTCACTGGTATAAAAAATGGGATACGGTTCTGGATGATTCAAACAAACCTTTTTATAGATGGTTCACAGGTGGAGAAACAAACACCTGCTATAATGCGGTTGATCTTCATGTGGATAATGGTATGGGTGAACAGGATGCCATTATCTATGACAGCCCGGTAACTGATACCATTGTCAAATATACTTATTCACAGTTAAAAGATCAGGTTTCAAGATTTGCCGGAATTCTTGTATCCAAGGGTGTTGGCAAAGGAGATCGTGTAGTCATTTATATGCCGATGATTCCCCATGCAGTCTTTGCAATGCTGGCCTGTGCCAGGATAGGTGCAGTCCATTCCGTCGTATTTGGCGGATTCGCTGCCAATGAGCTTGCCACCCGTATTAATGATGCCAAGCCAAAGGTAATTGTATCAGCATCCTGCGGTATTGAGGTGAAAAAGGTCATCGAATACAAGCCGCTTTTGGATAAGGCAATTGAATTGTCTAATGCAAAACCCGATGCCTGTATCATTTTGCAAAGGCCCCAGGCCCGGGCAGATATGAAATCCGGCCGGGATTTCGACTGGGATGATGAAATGGCGGCAGCCGTTCCACACGATTGTGTTCCTGTAAAGGCCACTGATCCTCTATATATTCTTTACACTTCCGGCACAACAGGAGAACCCAAAGGGGTTGTAAGGGATAACGGCGGTCATATGGTGGCCTTAAAGTGGTCCATGTCTGCTATCTACGGAGTCCAAAAAGGTGATGTATACTGGGCAGCCTCTGATATTGGCTGGGTCGTAGGCCATTCATATATTGTCTATGGCCCACTCTTAAAGGGGTGTACAACCATTATTTTTGAAGGCAAACCTGTTGGTACACCCGATGCCTCTGCATTCTGGAGAATCATCTCCCAGCATAAGGTAAAAACCCTTTTTACAGCCCCCACTGCATTCAGGGCGATTAAAAGGGAAGATCCAAGAGCTGAGCTGATGAAGGATTTTGACCTGTCCTGCTTTAATTATCTGTTTCTGGCAGGAGAAAGACTGGATCCAGATACATTGTTCTGGGCAGAAAATGCTCTAAAGGTCCCAGTCATTGACCACTGGTGGCAGACAGAGACTGGTTGGGCCATTGCAGCCAATTGTGTCGGGCTTCACCAGTTCGATGTCAAACCGGGATCTCCCACAAAACCTTCTCCCGGATGGAACCTGGCTGTTCTGGGTGATAGCGGACATCCGATTGGTGCAGGAGAAATTGGTGCTATCGTAGCCAAACTGCCCCTGCCTCCCGGTACATTGCCAACACTCTGGAAGAATGATCAAAGATATGTTGATTCCTATCTGAGCGTATTCCCTGGATACTATGAAACTTCTGACGCAGGGTTTATTGACGAAGACGGCTATGTCTTTGTTATGGCAAGAACAGACGACATTATCAATGTTGCAGGGCACAGGCTTTCCACGGGCGGCATGGAAGAAGTTATTGCAGGACACCCGGATGTTGCCGAGTGTGCAGTCATGGGCGTTGCAGATCAGCTTAAGGGGCAGATACCCCTGGGCATGATGGTTTTAAATGCCGGAGTTGAAAGAGACCATGATGATGTGGTAAAAGAAGTCATTGCCTTGGTAAGAGATAAGATCGGACCCGTTGCAGCATTTAAAACCGCAACAGTGGTAAAAAGACTTCCCAAAACAAGATCCGGCAAAATCTTAAGAGGCACCATGCGAGCCATTGCAGATAAAAAAGAGTATAAAATTCCTGCTACCATTGATGACTACGCCACTCTGGATGAAATCGAAGAGTCCTTAGGAAAAATCGGATATGGCAGCAAGGGATAACTTTTAGAAAAAAGGTATAAAAAAATAATTGTTAGATTATTGAAAGGATAAAAAAGAAGAATTCTGTTGTGGTTTCCAGGCGCAGAATTCTTCTTTTCTTTTTTTAATGAAACCATCAAACAGATTTTTAAAAGGCATCGGTATCGTTCTTGCTGCTACTATTATCGTAACAGGCAGTATCGTTGTATACATCTGGCAGAATCTGAATATTGATCAGGCAGAAAATCTTGTGATTATCGGCCATGATTTCTTTCTTCCTTTGCTTGCAGTCGCTGTAATTATTACAGCAGTACTCGGATTCGGGCTTGAATTCATATACACAAACTATATCCACCCATTAAAAAAAATTTCTGCGGAAGCCTCTTTAATCTACTCTTCAAATCCTTCACATAGGTTAAAAATTTCCGGCAGCAAAGAGGTTTTTGCCTTGACCGGAATCATCAATGATTTTGCTGATATCTTTGAAAATTTGAATAAAGATATTACCAAACAGATACTGATTACAAGAAACGAAACCCAAAAAGAAAGGAATCTTCTGGCGGCCATAATGGCGGAACTGCCCCAGGGTGTTATTATCTGCAACAGGAGTGGAAGGATACTGCTGTTTAACACGCTTGCAAAAAATCTGTTTACACACAGTACTTACCCTAACAGAGCAGAACATTTTATCGGTCTTGGCAGATCTATTTTTCATCTCATTGACAAAGAATTAATTGTACATGCCATTGAAGAAATGGAAGAATGTTTAAACAACAAAAAAGAAAACTTGGCCTCCTGTTTTATCACCCCTGTCTACACGGGTCTGCTGCTCAGCATTGAAACCATACCTGTGTTAGATCAGGAAAAATTAATGACCGGGTTTATTCTGACCTTTAAAGATATCTCGGATCAGGTGGATAAATATGAAAACATTAACGACAGGTTACTATCTTTCAGGCAAAAAATGGCTTTTCGTTTTGATCAGATAAGATTTTTAGTAAAGGATTTGATTGATAATCCCCAGGAAGAAAAAATAACCAATGGTCTATATCAAAAGAAGGTATTAAGAAGCCTGGAGGAGATTGAAAGTCAATTTAAAGAGACCTCCCTGTCTATTCTTGACCTTACTTTGACTAAAGTCCCTTTAACCAAGCTCTTATTGTCCCAATTTCTTATTAAAATACAAAAACAGGCCAAGGAACAAAGCGACATTATAATTAATCTTCAAAATATAGACAATAATAAGCGAATGCTTGCCGACTCATATTCTCTCAGTTTGGCATTTATTTTTCTTATTGTTAATTTATCTGAAATCACCGGCAAAAGAGAATTTGATCTTAATGTAAGCAATTGTAACGGTGAAATTTTGTTTGATATCATATGGCATGACAGCCCTGCAAGTAAGATTCAGATTGAAAATATTATTACTAAAAAAATTAGGGGCCTGCCTTCTTTTGGATATGTTCTAAAGTATAACCGGTCGGAATTTAATATTATCTCACAAAATATTCAGACCTGTTCCAAGGTCCGAATTATAGTGAACGCTGAACTTAAATCAGATTTTATAAAGAAAAAAAGAGGGGCTGTAATAACAGAAAGCAGACCTGAATTTTATGATTTTGATCTTTTTAAGATTGATGATGACATCAACGACATTGCTAATACTGATTTAAAGAAAATATTATTTACAGTTTTTGACACGGAAACCACTGGCCTTGATCCAGAGGGCGGAGATGAGATCCTTTCAATTGCTGCTGTAAGAATTGTAAATAACAGGATTGTATACCAGGATATCTTTGAGGAACTTATAGATCCCAAAAGAGATATTCCTATTGAGTCATACAAAATTCACGGGATTAACCATGAAATGCTCAAAGGAAAACCAGATATTGAAACCATTCTTCCCTTATTTAAGATTTATACCTATGATACAGTGCTTGTAGGACATAATCTGGCCTTTGATATGAAAATGCTTAAAGTAAAAGAAAAATTAACCAACACGGTTTTTTCCAACCCTATTCTGGACACACTTTTATTATCAGCCCTGCTTCACCCTATAAATACACAACATGATATGGAAAATATTGCCAGACGGCTTGGGGTCAATATTATAGGCCGACATACTGCATTAGGTGATGCCATTGCAACTGCAGAAATATTTTTAAAATTGATTCCCATTCTGAATGCCAATGGAATTTTTACACTGAAAAATGCAATTGAAGCCTCCAAAAAAACCTATTATGCCAGGTTGAAATATTAATATTTTAAGATATAGGTGAATATTTGAAAAAAATGATAAGTGCCCCGCCTTTTTCCCTCCTTTCCCAGAATGAGCTAAACAACCTTTCTGATGCCTTTTCCAGTGAAAGCCATAAAAAAGGCTCTATCCTGCTTGTCCAGGAGATATCAAAGGTGGATAAGCTGTATGTATTGGCCAAAGGATCTGCTCAATATTATTTTGAAGCAAATTTTGCCAAAACCCTGAAAAAAACACTTAAGAAAGGAGACAATTTCGGAGGTATCTCTATTCTGATGAATGATTCTGTCAGCACGCGGACCTTAGAAGTGCTGGAGGATTCAACATTCATAACCCTGGATGTTCATATTTTTTTAAAAATATGTGCAGTGTCTAAAGAGTTTAAAGAATATTTTACGGCAGAGTTTGGCAAATGCATGCTCAATAAATCCTACGCAGGGATTATCTTGCGCCATATCAGGGATAAAGAGTTTAACCTGCCTTTTTTTAATCAACCCATCTCTGCCATGTTCAGACCCAACATTGCCACTTGCCCTATAGACACAAGCATCCTGGCTGCTGCTGAAAAAATGAGCAAAAGCGCTTCCAGTGCCGTTTTGATAAGGAATGAAAAAAAGAAAATACAAGGTATTGTTACGGATGCAGACCTTAGAACCAAAGTTCTTGCAAAAGAACTTAACCCCTTAGAACCGATCTCCCGGATTATGTCCTCTCCTGTTATTACCATCCCGGCCGACAGCCAGGTTTTTGAAGCTTTTCTAAAAATGACGACTAAAGACAAAAGGCATCTGGCCGTCATCAATAAAGCCTTTGATATCATAGGAATTATTACGGAAAAGGATTTGATATCTGCCCAGGCAAACTCAACCTATCTTTTAATAAAAGCCATACAATCGGCAGAACACATTGACAACCTGGAAAATATTCACTCCAGGCTTTCCGAGCTTCTGCTGGACCCCATTAAAAACGGATCCAATCCAGAGTATATCACAAAATTGATTACTGCCTTTTCAGAGGCAATTCTAGATAAAATCATCCGTCTTACAATTAATGAGCTTGGAGAGGCACCCTGCAGGTTTGTATTTATGATCATGGGCTCTGAAGGCCGTGACGAACAAACGCTCATATCTGATCAGGACAATGCCCTTATATATGAAGATCTGCCTGATCCCAATGATGCAAAACAAGCCCTGGAATATTTCGCCCGATTTTCAGAACTTGTATGTAACCAGCTAAACAGAGCAGGATTTAAGTTCTGTGATGGTGATAATATGGCTAAAAATCCAAAATGGTGTAAACCCTTATCTGTCTGGAAACAATATTTTACAGATTGGATTCGCAGCCTTGATCCTCAAAAAATATTATACTCAAATATTTTTTTTGATTTCAGGGGTGCCTGGGGGGATTTAAGCCTTACTGATGAACTTAAATCCCATCTTGCAAAATCTGTTAAGGAGTGGCCTGGTATTTTAAGGTGTCTGACTGTAAATTCTTTACAATTTAAACCACCCATAAGTTATTTCGGCAATTTTATTGTGGAAGAAAAAGGAAAGCATAAAGGGTCTTTTGATATAAAAAAAGCACTCTTACCCATTATTGATTTTGCCCGGATTTATTCCTTAAAAGAAGGAATTTCAACTACCAACACATTGACAAGGCTGTTCAGGCTTTATACAAAACATTCTTTGACGGGCAAGCAATACCTGAATCTGATCCGGTCCTATAACCATATGATGAATTTAAGGTTTCTAAGAC
The DNA here is from genome assembly GCA_014383445.1 of Candidatus Desulfobacula maris. GTDB lineage: Bacteria > Desulfobacterota > Desulfobacteria > Desulfobacterales > Desulfobacteraceae > Desulfobacula > Desulfobacula maris. The sequence continues at coordinate 9,797 of JACNHV010000291.1, forward strand.
AGATCACCACCATAATGGATGAAGATGAAGAACCTGACAACTATATCAATCCGGCAAATCTTTCATCCATAGATCAGGCCATGCTTAAGGAAATTTTTAAGATCATAGAAAAACTACAGCAGAGGCTCAAGGTTGAATTTATCGGAACCTCATGAATCGTTGATTATTTTTTTAATGCATTCTTTTTAACTTTGAAAACAAATAAAAACCGCTGACCCTGGTGTAGAATCAGCGGTTTTCTGATTTGTTAATTTTATATATTAATGATCTTGAGCGCTGGCAGAGCCAATTGGCACACGAATATCTTCAATAAG
>JACNHV010000285.1:0-7104 GCA_014383445.1 Candidatus Desulfobacula maris
TTATGACTGATGACAACAAACCCATTACACCGGAAATAGTCGAAGACGAGAATGAAAATAAAGAAGGTCAACTGGTTCAGCAAAGCCTGAAGCCCGATATTTTATATCTTATCCCCATTACTGGCCGTCCTCATTTGCCGGCACAGGTTCAACCCCTTATGGTCAGCAAGAAAAGATGGGAAGAAACACTGAAAAAGGCATCCAAAGATTCTAAAGATCTTTTGGGCCTTGCATATGTCAGAGAAGTAAAAGGCAAATATGTTTATAAAGAGGATTTCCCTAAAGTCGGCTGCGTTGTCAGGATGTTGAACGTCGTGGATGTGCAGGGAAATATTCAGTTTATTGCCCAGGGGCTTGAAAGATTTCGAATCAAGCGGTTTCTTTCGAACAAACCGCCTTTTGTTGTCGAGGTTGAATACTTTAAAAAAACAGAAGAAAATGAAAATGAGCTTAAAGCCTATGCCATTGCAATTATTAACTCCATAAAGCAATTGCTCTCATTGAATCCCTTATATTCCGAAGAAGTCAGGCAATATCTGGGAATGTTCAGCCCGGATCAACCCTCGCCTTTGACTGATTTTGCAGCAGGCATTACCACGGCCTCTGGCGATGATTTGCAGGAGATTTTAGAACTCACCTCTGTTCTTGACCGGATGAAAAAAGTGATGATGATGCTGCAAAAAGAAATAGAAATTGCAAAGCTCCAAAGCAAAATTCAAAAAGATGTCAATACCCAGGTGGATGATAACAAACGCAAATTCTTTTTAAAGGAACAGCTTAAGGCAATTCAAAAGGAACTTGGGCTGCAGAAAGATGATAAGACCTCGGATGTGGATAAATTTAAAGAAAGGTTTGCAAACTTAAAACCGCCTGAACATGTGATAAAAAAGTTTGATGAAGAGATTGAAAAATTATCCGTGCTTGAGACAGGGTCATCAGAATACGGGGTGACCCGAAATTACCTGGATTGGATTACATCCTTTCCCTGGGGAATCTATTCCGAGGACAATATTGATATAAAACGGGCCGAGGATGTCCTTGACCGGGATCATTCAGGCCTTTCTGATGTAAAAGAAAGAATCATAGAATTTTTTGCTGCTGGAATTTATAAAAAAGATATTGCAGGTTCCATTATCCTGTTTGTGGGTCCTCCCGGTGTCGGTAAAACCTCCATTGGTAAATCAATTGCAGAGGCTGTGGGAAGAAAATTCTACAGATTCAGCCTTGGTGGGATGAGGGATGAGGCTGAAATTAAAGGGCATCGAAGAACCTATGTTGGGGCATTGCCCGGAAAACTGGTCCAGGCCTTAAAGGATACGAAAGTGGCCAATCCCGTGATCATGCTGGATGAGGTGGATAAAATCGGAATGTCTTACCAGGGGGACCCTGCATCTGCACTTCTAGAGGTGCTCGATCCTGAACAGAATTCCGAATTTCTCGATCACTACATGGATCTGCGGATTGATTTGTCAAAAGTTTTATTCATCTGCACGGCCAATCAGCTGGATACAATACCCAGACCGCTTCTGGACAGAATGGACAGGATTAATCTGTCCGGCTATATTACGGAAGAGAAAATGAAAATTGCCAGGAAACACCTGTGGCCAAAGCTTTTAAAGCGAAATAATCTGACATCCAAAGTGATCACCATTACAGATCCCACTATCCGTTATCTTATCGATGGACATGCCAGGGAAGCAGGGGTTAGAGGTCTTGAAAAGCTTTTAAATAAGATCATCAGAAAAAGCATTGTGGTCATATTAAAAGAAAAAAAAGAGAAAATCAGGATCAATATCAAAGCCCTGGAAGACCTTTTGGGACCGCCGATTTTTAAACATGAAGAATTGATGTCAGGCATTGGTGTGGTAACGGGGCTTGCCTGGACCCAGCTTGGCGGGGTAACCCTTCCCATTGAAGCAGTAAGGGTTCATGGGAAAACTCCGGGATTCCAATTGACAGGAAAACTGGGTGAAGTGATGCAGGAGTCTGCAAACATTGCCTATAGCTATGTAAGATCAAATCTTACCTCATTTAACATTAATAAAAAATATTTTGATAGCGCCTTTATCCATATTCATGTACCGGAAGGGGCAACGCCAAAGGATGGCCCAAGTGCCGGAATTACTATAACCACAGCTCTTGTTTCTCTTGCAGCGGGAAGAGCGATCAAACGTCCTCTTGCTATGACAGGAGAGATTACTTTGACAGGGAAAGTCCTGCCCGTGGGCGGCATAAAAGAGAAAATCATTGCAGCACGGAGATCAGGTATTCGCGAGATTATTCTGCCCCAAGGGTGCATGCCTGAATTTAAAATGCTTCCTGAGCACATTAAAGATGGCATTACTTTTCATTTTGCCAAAAAATATAAAGATGTGTTTAAAATTGTATTTAATGATCTCTAAGGCTATAATTATTTTATTAAGGGGTTCCTTAATAAAGTCAGAATAAAAAAAGTTTTTCAAATTTTCGAACGATACCTTTGTACCGGGCATTTATAAAGGTATCGTTATCATAAACTATATTAATTTTTTTATTCTTTCCCAGGCATCACAGGGAAGCTGTGCTCCCATGACCTGGCATACCTCATAGCCGCAGGCGGAAGCGATCTGTCCGCTTTTTTCAATGGAAAATCCATGGGCAATTCCAAAAAGAAATCCAGCTGCCCAGAGATCTCCTGCTCCCGTTGTATCTATGGGCGCGTTTCCTGATAGGGCAAAAATTCTTGTGATAGTGTTGTTGTGTGATACATAACTGCCTCTTTTCCCAAGTTTCAGGACAGCATATGCGACATGTTGAGACAAGGCTTTAATTGATTTTTGTTCATCCTCGTACCCCGTATATGCTTTTGCTTCATCTTCATTGGCAATAAGGATATCAACATAATTTTTTATGATATCTTCAAGAATGTCTCTTGCGGCATTGACCACTTCAAAACTTGCAAGATCCAGGGCAATAAGAGAGCCGGAAGCTTTGGCAGCTTTTATTGCAGCCATCATTAAATCCCTGTTAAATAAAAGATATCCTTCGATCATGGAAATAGCAGTGTCTTTAAACATGTCAGGAAAGATTAATTTGGGGTCAAGTTCTGTGGATGCACCAAGGAAAGTAAACATGGAGCGCTGGGCATCCGGGGTAATGACAGATAATACTTTGCCCGTGGGAGAGTCTGAGATTGAAACAATAGGCTCAACATTGCATTTAACTATCTGTTTTTCAAATGCCTGCCCATACCCATCATTGCCCCTTCTGCCGATAAATCTGGCATTTCCGCCAAGGTTTCCGACACCGACAATGGTATTGCAGGCAGCACCGCCTGGAACAACAACAGGTGTTTGATTTGTCCGGGCTAATATTAGTTCAATATCCTTGTCTTCCACAAGGGTCATCCCGCCTTTTTCTTTTCCAAGGTTTGTTAAGAATTGATCAGATTCATTGATTAAAATATCAACAAGTGCAGAACCGACACCTGTAATTCTTGTTATTCTATTTTCTGTCATGTTTTCTCCAGGAATAAATAATTGGGTGACACGGGTTTTGGTAAAACCCTGTTTCAAATTTAGTCAAAGAATAAAAATTATGATGTGATTGTCAAGTTATTTATAATTTTTCTAAAAAAATTAAAAAAAATATAGCCCAAGATTGGGCTGGTATCATTGACAAAGAGAAAATAAAAACTTATTAATTATAGCCTTAACATAAAATTTTTTATTAATAAAAATAGTTACCTTGAGATAAAAGGAGTGTGAAATGTCAGAAAAACAATCTTATATGTTTACATCTGAGTCTGTAACAGAAGGTCATCCTGATAAAGTGGCAGATGCCATATCCGACAGTATCCTTGATGCCATCATGGCCCAGGATAAAAAATGCAGGGTTGCCTGTGAGACATTGGTTACCACAGGTCTTGCACTGGTTGCAGGAGAAATTACAACGGATTGCTATGTTGATATTCCCGAGGTGGTCAGAAGTACCATAAAAGACATTGGCTACAATTCCTCAAACATGGGATTTGACTGGCAGACATGCTCGGTTATTACAAGTATTGACCAGCAATCGCCCGACATTGCCCAGGGAGTTGATGAAGGGGCTGGGCTTTATAAAGAGCAGGGGGCCGGTGATCAAGGAATCATGTTCGGGTTTGCCACTAACGAAACTCCGGAGCTGATGCCCATGCCCATTGTTTATGCCCATAGGCTGACCAAGCGCCTGGCCCAGGTTCGAAAAAACGGTGCTCTGGATTTTCTAAGACCGGATGGAAAATCCCAGGTAACCATTGAATATATGAACGGCGGTCAGCCCAAAAGGGTAGATACTATTGTTGTTTCTTCTCAGCATTCTCCTGATGTGGCCTATGATGATTTAAAGGCTGCCATAATAAAAGAAGTCATTCAAAAAGTGATTCCCGAAGATATGATAGATGGGGACACAAAATTTTTTATTAACCCCACAGGGCGATTTGTTGTGGGTGGTCCTATGGGAGACTGCGGTGTTACAGGGCGAAAAATTATTGTAGATACCTATGGTGGTCAGGGCAGCCATGGTGGTGGCTGCTTTTCTGGAAAAGATCCTTCAAAAGTGGATAGAAGTGCGTCATATATGGGAAGATATGTGGCAAAGAATATTGTTGCATCAGGAATTGCAGATAAATGCGAGGTCCAGGTAGCCTATGCAATAGGTGTTGCCCAGCCAGTCTCCCTTCTTGTCAATTTCATGGGAACAGGGAAAATATCCGAATCCAAAGCAATTGAGATTGTTAAATCCGTATTTGATTTAAGGCCTGCTGCAATTATTGGTACACTCGATCTTCTTCGTCCGATCTACAGGAAAACATCGTCCTATGGTCATTTTGGAAGAAAGGATCCTGATTTTTACTGGGAAAGGACTGACAGAGCAGATGAAATAAGGGATCTGGCCGGAATATAATCTATTCTGTAACCGTTTTAGTTTATAAAAGCCGCTTGAACTTGAAATTTTAAGTTTAAGCGGCTTTTTTTGTTGACATCAAAAAGGAATACTTGTATTTTGTATAAAAACAACATATCAACATATTTTGATATATTTACTTTAAAAAAATAATAAGGAGCATGAAATGTTACAACCAAGTAAAGATTCTTCGTACATAGATCTTGACCTTAGCCTGAATTACAAAATTAAAGATATTGCCCTTGCAGAAGAGGGACATAAAGACATGCAGCTTTCAGAAAAAGAGATGCCGGGCCTTATGGCAATAAGGAAAAAATATGGTTCCCAGAAGCCTTTTAAGGGTTTGAAAATCATGGGCAGTCTTCATATGACCATTCAGACGGCCATGCTCATTGATACCCTTTATGAGCTGGGAGCTGATATCCGATGGGCAACCTGCAATATTTTTTCCACCCAGGATCATGCTGCGGCAGCCATTGCAGAAAAAGGATCTGCAGCAGTATTTGCCTGGAAAGGTGAAACCCTTGAGGAATTCTGGTGGTGCACGGAACAGGCCCTGACCTGGCCTGATGGTTCAGGGCCTGATATGATTGTTGATGATGGAGGGGATGCAACCCTTTATGTGCATCAGGGCGTGAAAGTGGAAAAGGACCCTTCTGTGCTTGATCATAAAACCAATAGTCTGGATGAAAAATGTTTGATTGACCGCTTGAAGGTAAGCTTTCAGGAAGATCCAAAAAAATGGACCAATATTGCTAAAAAGATCAGAGGAGTTTCAGAAGAGACAACAACGGGTGTTCACAGGCTGTATCAGCTTGCTGAAAAAAAGGAGCTGCTTTTTCCTGCCATTAATGTAAATGATTCTGTGACCAAATCAAAATTTGACAATCTTTATGGATGCAGGGAATCCCTTGCTGATGGGATTAAAAGAGCCACAGATGTAATGCTCGCGGGTAAAACCATTGTTGTGGCGGGATATGGTGATGTAGGCAAAGGGTGTGCAGCATCCATGAAAGGGTATGGTGCCATAGTCTGGGTTACTGAAATTGATCCTATCTGCGCACTTCAGGCAGCCATGGAAGGCTATAGGGTGGTGACAATGGAAGAGGCTGCCCCCCATGGAGATATTTTTGTGACAGCAACAGGGAATTATCATGTTATTAAAGGTGAACACATTGAACAGATGAAGGATGAATCCATTATCTGTAATATCGGACATTTTGATAATGAAATAGAAATGAGTTATCTTGATAATAATCCCAAGGCTGTTAAAATAAATATTAAACCCCAGGTGGATAAGTGGATATTAGAATCTGGCCGGTCTGTCATAGTTCTTGCAGAAGGAAGACTTGTGAACCTTGGATGTGCAACGGGACATCCAAGCTTTGTGATGAGCAATAGCTTTTCAAATCAGACCCTGGCCCAGATCAAACTTGCCCAGGAAGATCTTGAAATTAAAGTTTATACACTGCCCAAGGAACTTGATGAAGAAGTGGCAAGACTTCATTTGAAAAATCTTTCTGTAAGTCTGACAAAGCTTACTCAGGAGCAGTCGGATTATCTCGGGATTCCTATCAACGGACCTTTTAAAACAGATCAATACAGATATTAAATATTTGGAAATTAAGGGCTCACTCAAAATTGGTAATTAATTTTTTAGCGAGCCCTATGCTTACAGGCGATTCAGTTCCTTGGCGGGTCCTTGTAAGTTTATTTTTTTAAACTGACCAATAATTCACTTTTTCCCCTTTTATTTCAAGCTGTTATAGTAATTTTAATATATTGAGTAAATTTAAAGTTCAAAATTTTGAACTTTAATGGGATAAAATGATGATAAAAGGTTAAAGAAAATTTCAGAAAGTAAAAAATTAGAGAAAAAATATATAAAAAATTAAATAAAATAAGAACGTTATGGTTTTTATGAATTATAACCAAAGAGGTTGGCATGCCAATTGCTTTTATTAATAATTAACATAACAAAAATTAATTTTTTCATCTTTTTTTCCTTTTCTGAAAAAGGCTGCTTCCAAACAAAGCAGCCTTTTTTAGTTTTTACGAATCATTTTGTATCAAGGCAATGATTTCATCATTATCTGGGAATCGTTTGGTCTGATATTTTGAAAATACAATTTTCCCATCCACAATCACTTCATATACCCCATTTGATCCAGGAATCAGTTC
>JACNHV010000285.1:7902-10030 GCA_014383445.1 Candidatus Desulfobacula maris
GCCGTTTCCATTGTTGATCCTGATTTGATTAAAACCCTGCCGCCAGATATTATTGCCTCCACAGGTCTTGATGCTTTGACCCATGCAGTGGAAGCCTATCTTTCAAAGCCTGCCACCCTTATTACAGACAATCATGCCGTTAAGGCAGTTAAATTAATATTAGGCGCCATTGAAGGAGCATATGAAGATATCAAAAATCATCATACAGACCGTGAAAATCTGATGTTTGGCTCAACTATAGCTGGATTTGCCTTTGGTAATTCCGATGTGACAGCCGTCCATTGTATTTCTGAATCCATCGGGGCTTTATATGACATCCCCCATGGCGTGGCAAATTCAATCTTTCTGCCACACGTACTTTCCTATAATCTGCCGGACTGTTTTGTAAAAATGGCAACACTGGCAAGGCAGACAGGAATTGTTGAAGTTGATGATATGAGCTCAGCCAGGTTTTTTATCCAAAATATAAAGGCATTATCAAAGAAACTTGGGATTCCTTTATTTAAGGATTTGGAGATTGGAAAAGACAAGTTTGAGAAAATTTCCCAAATGTCATTTGAAAATAATTCCACACCTTCGAATCCAAGGGAACTTGGACAGGAAGATTATCTTAAAATACTTGAAAATGCCTATGAGTCATAAAGACCGTACAAGAGAAAATCAAGGAATGTTCTTTGGCCTATCCTTTTGAAAGGAACTATTCTTAAAAGTAAAGTTTTGGTTCTTAATTTTTTTTCTTATCTGTGCGACCGGCAATAAAATTTTTTATTTTTTTGAAATAAGGAATCAATACAATAATAACAATGGCAGCAAAAAGATACTGGATCATGTGAAAGCGCTGCTCTAAAAAATCAAAACAGTAAAACCAGACAATGATTGCAGACAAGGTGCCTAGAAAAGTGGCGGAAAAATTTCTGAACGGGCTTAATCTGAGCATGTATCCGATAATGGAACCCACAACTGGCCCCGTCACGGGTAGAGGGGCCATGACAAAGAAAAAAATACCAATCCAGCCAAAGGGTTTTATCTTTTCTTTTTTTTCAAGGGCTTTTTCAGCCAGCCGGTCCATTAATTTGTTCAACCATTCAATTTTTAGATAATTGGTGGTGCTCAAAACAAAGCCGGCATAGGTGAAACAGACAATGAGAACTTCAATATAAAAATTATATATAATGGTGGGAAGGGCTCCATATTCGTTGAGAATACACAGGCCAATGCCGGCGGCCCTTCCGCCAAAGGTATGGGCAAGGAAAACAAGAGCAAGGGTTTTTGCTGTTTGACTTTCAGTGATACCAAAGAATCCAATCAAGGCAATGAGCAGAAAACTTAATAAAATACCGCTTAACAGCAGCCTGCCTTCTATTGTATTTAAAAGGGTATGTTTCATATAAATTCTATAAATTTTTAAGGTCATTATTCCAGCCAGAAACTTATAGAGTAAGATAAGAATATTGTCAAGAACTATGCGATTTTCTGGGGACAGGAAAAATTTTCAAGATCTGCATCAAATAATGGCTCCAGCGTCTGCCCATGAGAATGGTCTGAATTTTAGATATTACTTTTTTATTACAATTTCCCACAAAAAAAACTGTAATTTTATTCATCATAACTTTGATCAACTTTGAATTAAAGATGGTGTGTCAGGTTGTTGATAATAAGTTGATTTTTCGTTAATATTGATGCTATTATCAAATTGTTGAATTAGACAAAAAAGTTGAACAATTAGATTGAAATCATAAAAATTGATAAACATTTAGACAATCTCCGGATTTTAATAAAAATAAATTTGTTTTGATAGGTTTGATAGGGAGGAAATGATGATGAATAAGAGTATGATGTTGTTTTGCCTTGTGTTATTGATTTTATCGTCTGCCATAGTTTTCGCTCAGAGCAAAGGCAAGGAAGAAATTATTCTTCAAGGCGGAAAAATGGGAAATATTACATTTCCCCATCATATGCACCATGGTGTTGTCAATGATTGTATGGTTTGTCATAAAGATTTTTCCAGGGAACCTGGATCACTGCAGGGAGCTAAAGACAAAGGGGCGCTTAAGAAAAAACAGGTTATGAATGGGACCTGCCTCAAATGCCATAAAGACAGGAAAAAGACAGGTGAAAAATATGGACC
>JACNHV010000169.1 GCA_014383445.1 Candidatus Desulfobacula maris
TTTCCAAATGTCTGATGATCACCGGAAAGACACAGCATATTCCTTATGCCCAGGGCATAGGCCCCTATAATATCGCTCATTATGGCCAGACGGTTCCGGTCCCGGCAAACCATCTGAAAATTGGGCTCAAGTCCTTCTTCAATCATCAGTACACACCCTGCCATAGAAGACATTCTGACCACGGCCGTCTGGTTATCTGTCATATTTACCGCATCCACATTGCCTTTAAGAAATTGTAATTTTTCTTTCAGACGTGCGACATTGGCACCCTTGGGTGGGCCGCATTCTCCCGTAAATGCAAAATGTCCGGCTTTCAGAACCTTTTCAAGATTACTACCTGATTTGAGCTCACTCATTTTGGCTCTCTCCTTTGTCTTTTAAATATTTCCCTGAACCAGTTCTTCTCTGATACTTTTTCTCGGTCCGCCGTGTCTTGCCGTTCTCCAGTTTTTTATCCCTTTTACACCGATAAGATCTGCAAGTTTCCCGGCTTCCATTTTCTTTCTGACAATGGAGTCCCAGATACAAACGGTATCTTTATTCACCTCACAGATACCCTGAGATGATCCGCCGCAAGGGCCATTCATAAGGCTTTTGGCACATCTGGCAATAGGGCACAGCCCTCCGAAATTATGGATGGCACAGGTACCACAGCCGGCACACCGTTCTTCCCAGACCCCGTGTTGAGTGGCACCGCCAAAAAAAGTGGTGTTGACACCCGGATAAAATGTCTGGTCAGGATACATTTCAGATAAAAACTGGGGGCCCACACCACAGGCAAGCGAAATGACGGCATCATAATTTCCCACTATTTCACTGATGCCTGCTACATATTCGGTGTCACATTGTCTTTCCAGAACTTCAATATCAATGTCAATATGGCTGTCCTGTTTTTTTCTGGCAATTTTTATTGAGGATGCAAGGATTTCAACCTCTTTTAATCCTCCAGCATTGCAGACTGTGACGCACCCCTTACACCCGGCGATAAGAATTTTCTTATTGTCTTCCACCATCGCTAAGATCTCTTGAAGAGACTTCCGATCTGCTACTATCATGATTCACCTCTATATTTTTTTTAAGTTGTGTTGAAAACTCAAATTTTCCAGCACAGCTTAATTTAAAGTTTCACGCCGCATGGTTTTTTTTTACCGGACTGGGTCCCAGCCCCCTGATTTTTAACACCATCTCATTTGCAATTTCGGCAAATCTTGCTCCCTGGGCACTTGACAGGTTATACATTTGTACCCGTTCAGGCTCAATGCCAAGCTCTGTCAATGTTTTTTTAACATATTCCACCTTCCTTTTCGCCTTGAGATTGCCTTCAATATAATGGCACTCACCTTCAAGACATCCTGCAACATATACCCCATCCGCTCCGTCTTCAATTGCATTCAGCAGGTGAAGGATATCCACCCTTCCCGTGCATGGCACCTGAATAATTTTGACATCAGCAGGATAGGAAAGTCTCATGGAACCTGCCAGGTCCCCGGCTGCATATGCTCAGTACTGACAGCAAAAAGCGATTATCCTGGGTTCAAACTCTTGGGTCATTATTAACCTCCGTTTCTGGGGTTCTGGGGTCAGGCTTGTATAGTTGCGTTATTTGGCTCAATAACGCAACTATGCAAGCCTGACCCCGGCTATATTTTATTTACGCCTTTTCAAAAAGTGCATCTGTCTTTGCCAAAATCTGCTGATCCGTAAAATGATTCAATTTAATGGCCTTCCCCGGACACTCTGCCACACAGGCACCGCATCCATGACATTCAACTGCATCAATCTGGGCATATCCATCAGCATGGATAAAGGGTATTCCATAAGGACATGTTCGAACACAGGTCAGGCAGACTGCACACTTTTCACGTGTGACTTCTGCCACAACACCACCCACCATCAATGAATCCCTTGAAAGAATGGTCATGGCACGTGCAACAGCGGCCCTTGCCTGGGCTATGCTTTCTTCCAGGGGTTTTGGATAATGGGCAAGACCGGCCACAAACAGCCCGTCAGATGCAAAATCCACGGGTCGAAGTTTAGCATGGGCCTCTACAAGGAAACCCTCAGCATTTGTAGGCACCTTGAACTTTTCAAATAGATTCTTGTTATCTCCTGGGACAACACCTGATGCAAGGACCACCAGATCCGGGTTAATTTTAACGGGCATCTGGAGAACATGATCAATTACTGTGAATTCAAGATCTTCATTGGCATCTTTTCTAAGGGCCGGCATCTTTTCTAGGTCGTACCGGATAAACAATACACCCAGTTCACGGGCTTCCTTATAAAGGTCTTCCCTGAAACCATAGGATCGAATATCCCTGTAGACAACATAAACCCGTTTTCTTTTATCTTTTTTCTTAAGCGCAAGTGCGCTCTTAAGACTGTGGGTGCAGCAGACCTTGCTGCAATAGGGATTTTCGTCATTCCTTGAACCGACACACTGGACAAAAACGATAGCTTTTGCCTTGTCAATTCTTTGGTCTCCTTCCCTGAGCGCCGCATCCATCTCAAGATGGGTGAGCACATTTGGTTCCTTACCATAGAGGTATTCATTGGGTTTATATTCCATGCCGCCTGTTGCAAGAATAACAGCACCATGTTCAATGGGAATCAGATTATCATCACCATTTTTTGCAATGGTTGTCACAAAATTCCCCATTGAGCCTGTGGTTCCCTGAACTTCCGTATCAAGATACAGCTCTATGGACTCATTGGCTTTTGTCTTTGCAATTAGATCCTCAAGATAATCCTGAATCGCCTCTCCTTTCCAGGTGGTGTTCAGGTGTCTTGCGATACCACCAAGCGTTCCTGTTTTTTCAATGAGATGAACCTCAACGCCTTGACTGGCTGCACCAAGTGCTGCTTCCATCCCGGCCACACCACCACCAACAACGATGAGCGACTTTTGAATATCCAGGCTGACCTGGTGCAAAGGCTCAATAAATGCTGCTTTTGCCACGGCCATGCGAACCAGATCTTTTGCTTTTTCAGTGGCTTTTTCCGGTTCATTCATATGAACCCAGGTGTTCTGATCCCTGATATTGGCCATTTCAAAGAGATATTTGTTCAAACCTGCATCCCTGATGGTTTCCTGGAACAACGGTTCATGGGTTCTTGGAGAACAGGCTGCCACAACAATTCTGTTAAGCTTGTGTTCTACAATCATCTGCTTCATATGATCCTGGGAATCCTGGGAACAGGTAAACAATTTATCTTCAACATGGGTCACAAAGGGCAATGTAGCGGCATAATCTCTGACGGCCGGAACATCTGCAATGCCGCCAATATTGATACCGCAATTACAGACCCAGACACCAATCTTTGGGGCCTGTCCTGAAAAATCATTTTCAGGAGGCAGCTCTTTTGTTCTTGTCTGGGTCCATCTGTCATCTTTTAACGCCATGGTTGCCGTAGCCGCAGCAGCCGAAGCCTCCATGACGGAGGACGGGATATCTTTAGGCTCTTGAAAAGCCCCGCACACGTAGACACCCTTTTTATTGGTGGTTACGGGCGACAGATTATCTGTATGGGCAAACCCGTGACTATTGAGTTCTATACCGATCTTTTCCGCCAGCTGTTGCGCATCTTTGTTAGGTGACAGTCCAACGGAAAGAACCACCATATCAAAGATTTCTTCCACCATGCTACCTGCTTCCGTGGAGTAAACAATTCTGTATTTATCACCTGGTTCCGGAAAAACAGAGTGGATTCTGGATCTGATAAATCTGACACCATTATCCTGGGCCCTGATATTATATTTATCAAAGTCTTTGCCATGGGTTCTCATGTCCATGAAAAAAATTGCCGCATCCATTCCCTTATCGCTGTGTTCCTTTGCAATAACAGCCTGTTTGTTGGCATACATGCAACAGACCCCGGAACAATAGGAATGGTCTCCCTTATTTATGTCCCTTGATCCGACACACTGGAGCCAGGCAATTTTTTCAGGCTCCACATTATCTGAAGGTCTCACCAGATGTCCGGCGTATGGGCCTGAAGCAGACAAAAGTCTTTCAAATTCCACACTTGTCATAATATTGGGACTGTGGCCATAGCAATAGGATACCATCTGAGCGGGTTCAAAAGGTGTAAACCCCGGTGCCATAATAATGGCACCCACATGGATGTTGTGCTCATGAGCCTTCATGGAATGATCTACAGCATCTGCAAGACAGGCATCCACACACTGCATACACTCTGAACAATATCCACAGTTCAGACATCTTGCAGCTTCTTTTCTACCATCTTCCTGCCCATATCCCAGTTCTACTTCGTTAAAATTACCCAGCCTATTTGCAACTGCAAGTTCCGGCATTTTGTACCGGTCTTCCTGGGGCATATCTTCATCTACTGGTCTGAATTCAGGGTTTTCAACCACTGAAAGCTGTCTGCCCTCTTCCATGTCCATACCCTTAAGATATCTGACAATGGATTCGGCCGCTTCCATGCCTGCAGCTATGGCACCAATGGCAACACCTGGTCCTGTCTGGACATCACCTCCTGCAAAAACTCCTTCTTTGTCCGTGGCAAGGGTGACTGGATTGACCTGTGTTGTGTTCCATTTACTGATTTTCAAATCCGCAAGTTTTTCAAGGGCTGAAAGATCAGGCTGCTGACCAATTGCAGGAATAAGTTGATCAATTTCAATGTCATACTCACTGCCAGGGACGGGTACAGGACGTCTTCGCCCTGAAGAATCTGGTTCACCCAGTTCCATTTTAATGACCCGCAAAGATTTGACATGGCCGTTTTCTTCCATGACTATCTGTGGGGCTGCAAGATAGGTGATCCTGGTGCCTTCATCCTCAGCAGCAATAATTTCCTCTTCCCAGGCCGGCATCTCTTTTCTTGTGCGGCGGTACAGGATGGTGACTTCATCAGCCCCAAGCCGAACCGCAGACCGCGCCACATCAATGGCCACATTACCACCGCCTATGATGCAGACCTTTTTCCCTACTTTAGTTGTCCCAGTCAGGTTGAGTTCCCTTAAAAAATCAACCCCCTGGCAGACCCCTTTAAGTTCTTCGCCAGGAATACCAAGTTCTATACCTTTATGAGCACCCAACCCTAGAAAAACCGCATCATAGCCGTCAGCCATCAGGCTGTCCACTGTGAAATCTTTGCCAAGACAGGCATTGAGCTTTAGTTCAACGCCAAGGTTGGTGACCACCTGTATATCTTTGTCAAGGACATCTCTTGGCAGGCGGTGTTCAGGAATACCAACTCTGAGCATACCCCCTGCCTGGGGCAGTGCTTCAAATATGGTTGAATCCACACCCTGCCTGGCCAGATGATATCCTGCTGAAAGACCTGCTGGTCCGGAACCGATAATGGCAACTTTCTTGCCAATCTTAGGGGCGCATTCAATTTTTACATCTCTGGGGTCAAAGCTGTCTGCAGCAAGTCTTTTTAAATCCCTTATGGCAACGGGCTCATCCACCTGGCATCTTCGACAGGCATCCTCACATTCATGGGGGCAGACTCTTCCCAGCACACCCGGCAGAGGGAGCTGTTCCATGATAATTTCAAGTGATTCTTTATATTTTCCCTCCTTGACCATCTGGACATAACCCTGGACGTTGAGTCCTGCAGGACAGGTCAGACGGCAGGGAGCCTTGTCTTTTTTCTCTATGGCAAAGCCGGAAGGCATTGCCTGGGGATACAGCTTGAATGCAGCTTTTCTGTTCCCAATATCTTCATCAAACTGGTTGGGTAATTCCACAGGGCATATTTTGGAACATTCTCCGCAGGCTGTACATTTTTCCAGATCAATATACCTTGGCTGTTCCCTTAATTTAACAGTAAAATCGCCTTCTTCACCCGTTACATTTTCAATTTGTGTCATGGTCATCAATTCAATATTGAGATGACGTCCTGCTTCAACAAGTTTTGGGGATATGATACACATTGAGCAGTCATTTGTGGGAAAAGTTTTGTCCAGCTGCGCCATTGTTCCGCCAATGGCTGTATCTTTATCCACCAGGTATACCAGATACCCAGAATCAGCCAGATCCAGTGATGCCTGGATACCTGCTATACCGGCACCAACAACCATCACTGATCCTCTACCTTTTTCGGCCATTTGGTTCCCTCCTTTTTATAGTCCCACCTGGGCCAGATCAGGCCCTAGATAGGTTCGTTCAGTATCAGCAAGCACGCCCATGGCAAGGCATATGATCGTCCATAGATGAACCACATGGTATTTGCCGCCATAATGTTCACCAATGTCTTCAATCTGACCGTGACAATTGTGACAGGGTGCAATAACGTAAGTTGCACCCGTTGCCATGATCTGGTTGAATTTTACTTTTCCATAGGCTCTTCTCTGGTCGGGAAATCCGGCCTGAAGGGCTCCTCCTCCTCCGCCGCAGCAATAATTGTTATCCCGGTTGGGTACAGTATCAATGAAGTTCTCCTCTCCCACAACGGTTTTGATGACAAACCTCAAGTCATCCACAATTTTATTAGATCCGCTTTTTCTTCCGATATTACAGGGATCCTGCACTGTAAATTTGGCCTTAATATCCTTGTTCCAGTCAGCGTTTACCTTCAGTTTGCCCTCTTTTATCCACTGGGCATAAAGTTCTATTATGGTGGTCAGTTCAAACTTGTGGGGTATTTTAAATTTGCGCAATCCTTCCAGGATCGCAAAATATGAGTGCCCTCACTCAGTATTGACCACAAGGGGACTTTTTAAATTATTATCCACATGGTGAACAAACTCCTCTATAATATATTTCCACCCCTCATTATCAGCCATGAACATGCAATAATTTTCACCGGCCCACATAACTGAGGGATAGGTCCAGTCTGCACCAACCATATGAAGAATTTTCCATAAAGGGCCCATTTCTTCGGGTTCTGTCACAGGTTCCCTGGAATTCTGATTAACCACCATTGTGGCACCGACCCGGTCCACTGAGATCTGCAAATCCTCAAATCCCGGATGCTCTTCCCGAATTTCCTCGGCCACGTCCAGAACGGTGAATTCAAAATCGTCCTTTTTTGCACCCATGGCGCTGCCCGTTCGAATATGCTGATCACAGGAACCCAATATCCCTTTAGGTCGTTTTTCCCTGGGAACACTGGCTCGTAAATTAAAAATCAGTGCCGGGATATTAATCTTCATGGGGCAGACTGCCGAGCATCGTCCGCACATGCTGCAGACCCATTTCCAATCTGTCTTGAGAACTTCATAATCCATCCCCAAGTTCAACATGCGAATGAGCTTTCTGGGATCCATGCCTAACAATTCCGAGGCTGCGCACCCTCCAGTACATGTCCCGCATGTCAGACAAAGATCAAAGTTCGCGTCTGGCACTTTTCCCAAGACCTCATCTTTAAATTCTATATCAAGTTCATCAATCTTAATCGCCTCTGCCATTTTAAAATTCTCCCTTATCTCAATTTGGCTGCATTCAGATATTCCACCAGATTATCAACACCGCCGATGGTAATAATATGAACCCCCTGACAAATATCTTTCAGGTTGTTAACAGTATCGGCAAAAAGCTCCATGCTTGCCTTTTTTTTATTCGGGGTTTTCATCAGCTTCTGGATAACCCATTCAGGTACAAGCCCGGATTTAAAATGTCGGTTCAAAAATTTACCCATCCCTGCTGTTCTCAAAATCATTACTTCAGCAATGACAGGGACTTTAAAAGGCTCAACCTGCTTCATGAACCTGGCAAACTGGTCAACATCAAAAATAGGCGTTGTCAAAAAATATCCAGTACCCACATTCATCATATCTTCCATTTCTTCCATGCCGCGCTTTGGCATGTTTTTCCCCCAGGGTGTTTCAACCCCTGAACCCAGGACAAATTCAACCTTGCTGTCAAGCTCTTTTCCTTCAATGGTAACCCCTTGTTTCAAATGATCCATAACCGATGCCAATTTTCCTGAATCAACATGGAAGAACATTGATTCCTGCAGCGTATCCCCGGAAATCCTGTAATCTTCTGTAAATACCAGAAGGTTTTCAACACCTGTCTCATGGGCAAGTGTCAGATCCTTTTGCAGCTGGAATCTATTTTTATCTCTTGTCGTGGTTTGATAAATCGCATTCAGATTATTCTTTTTAAGAAGGCCACATGTTTTGATGGTATCGCTTACAACTCCCTCAAATTCTATTTCCGAGACAGCCACACCATCCACACGGCCTTTTACCCTGCCAAGGCTTTTAACAATCACCTCGGGCTCCTCATCACCGAGAGGGACCTGCACTTCCGACGTCACAACAAATCTCTTTTTTTCCAAAGATTCTTTTAAATTCATGATCTGCCTCCTTCCTCTTTTAATCCGAGTAGTTTGGCTACTTCATCCTTGAGTTTTGACAGAGGCAATGGCTTTGAAAAACAAACATCTGCCCCATATTCCTTCATCTGGGCGAATTTATCATCATCCAGGTATGCAGATAAAACAATAATTTTTGTATTTTTTGTTTTTTCATTTGCCTTGATCTTTTTACAGACATCATACCCTTTAATATCCGGCATCATTATGTCCAGAATCAAAAGGTCAGGTTTAAAATGATTTACCTGGAGTCCGGCCTCAAAACCGTCCGAGGCTGAAAGCACCTCATAGTCGAATTCATCCTCCTCCAGCGCCTGCACAATTGACTCAACAATGATCATGTCATCATCAACCACAAGAATTTTTTTTCGGGTGCTTTCATCTTTTTCTTCAGGGATAGGGATTCCCTGGCTTCTCATAAAAGTTTCAAGATCAGCCTTTTTTATCCTGCGATGTCCGCCAACTGTGCGATAGGCCTTAATGTGCCCGGCTTCCACCCAGTTTATAATGGTTTTAGACGAAACATTGCAGTATTTGCTAGCAGTGAATACAGTCAACGTGTCTTCCATAACACCTCCTTTTTGGGAATCTTATTGATTTAGTTATTACAGTTATTATATAAAATATATTCTGTCAAGCATTAATTTATAAATATAATAGATATAATACATATAATAACTTCCTTAAAATTTCGGACGTACGGCCCCATTACAAGGGGGTTTAGCATATTTTGACAGGAAAATGACAATATGGTCCGACAAAAATTTATCTGTCGGACCTAAATATTTAATTGATAAAATATCAGGGTTTTAGAAAAGAATTTAAAAAACTGTTTGAACTTTTTAAAATTTCCGGTCAGGAGCTATTTGCCGGCAATGGGAAACGTGATAGTAAATTTTGTCCATTGTCCTTCTTCAGATTCAACTATAATTTCCCCGCCATGTTCTTTGATAAAGCCATAACAGACAGAAAGCCCCAGGCCTACACCCTGGACGCTCTCTTTTTTAGTAGTGAAAAAAGAATCAAAAATCTTTTTAATATGGTCGGGGCTTATACCTGTCCCTGAATCCTTGATAATGATAAAAAGTTTTTCAGAAGCAACTTTAGTGGAGATTTCAAGGGTACCGCCATCTGGCATGGCATACATGGCATTGGAAAACATATTGATAAATACCTGACGTAATTGATCCCTGGATGCCAGGATGACTCCCGGGTTCTCAGCAAGATCCATGATTACTTTTATAGTGTTTTCCCTGAACCGTTTTTCATATAACATCATCAGTTCATCAATGATCACATTAATATCTATCTCTATGCGTTTTTCCTGATCCGGCTTTGAAAAAGACAGCATTTTTTTCAGCATGTCAGCCAGACGTTCAATTTCAGACAAAGACATGTCCAAAAGCCTGCGCCTCTTATTTTGAGGCGAAATTTCGGTTTTCATCAATTCAAGGGTGTTCATTATCCCAAACAGCGGGTTGTTGAGTTCGTGTGCAATCTGGGAAGTCAGCCTGCCCATGGCAGCCAGCTTTTCTGACTGGAGCAGATGCTGTCTTGCTTCGCCAAGTTCTCGTTCTGTTTGAAGCCGTTCCTTTAAATCGACAAATAATCCAACCGTTGCC
>JACNHV010000381.1 GCA_014383445.1 Candidatus Desulfobacula maris
TATTTAATTGGTTTTTTTCAAAATATTGGGTTAGCGTGGAGCCAATGCCGTAAAATAGTGGATCTCCGGAAGCCAGAACAACAATTTTGTGAAGGTTCATTTGTTCTTTAATAGCTTTAACAACATAGTCAATTTGACCAGTGATAAAAATTTTGTGTTTATCAGGATAATCGAACATTTCAAGATGGCGCCTGCCGCCAACCAATACGTCGCAGTCTTTGATTAACTTCAGGTGTTTTGATGTAAGATCTTCTTTGCCCTGTCCGATACCGATAATGTCTATTGGATTCATATTATGCCATTATATAATAAAGGGTACCAATTAATATTATACTCAATACTCTGAATATTTGACCTGATAATAACAGCTGTAGTCCCATTTTGGGAGAGAAAATTCCCATATACCTTGGAAGCTGGTGACGAAGGGCTCTGATGGGAAAAGCAAGAATATTTCCCAGCAACAGAGCAATGACAGTTTGTTTAATAGTGATGACCCCTGCATCCATCAATGCTCCGGCCGCTGCAAACCCTGACGTGAATTCAGCCGCAAAGCTCAAAATAACAACAGATAATGATTCAACCGGCAGGATTGTAAGTGTGACCGCCCCTGCCAGGGATTTGTTCAGATAATCAAAAAAGCCATTACTATTAAGAATAAAAACAAGGGTATAAATCGGAAAAACCCAGATAATTATATTGATTATACGTCCGGGTAGTTTTGATTTAATCTTTTTTATTATGGCCGCCGCATCTTTTTTGTTTTCTTTTACAATTTTATCTCTTGTGTAGGGAGACTCTGTCTTGAAACTTTCCTGGTCATGGTCGGTATAAACTTTAAGATATAATCTGCCAAAGATAAGGAAACAAATTGTCCTGAAAAGTGTGGCCAAAAAAGTGATAATAAAATAAAGGGCTCCGGCATAACCGGTCAAGGGCAAAACAATAAAAACAGTTGTTGGCAGGTGCAGAAAAAAGGCTGGGAACTGGTTGATATAATTTGACAGAAACAATTGCATTTTGCTGATTTTCTTATCTTCATAAAAATCCAAAAGCATTGCGTTGGCCGTTGTTCCGGATATGAAAGCAGTTGTAAAAGAAGCGCTGCACCGATTTCCAAGATTTGAATATCGAAAAAAAGGCCTGGCAAGGACAGCAACCTGTTTTGTCCAGCCAAGGCTTTCAATCAATTGACCTGCTAAAAGCCCGATGGAAATGAACATAATAAGTCTGAATAATGGTATCCCAAGCTTTTTAAGGCAGACAGCAAGGGTAAGGTTTTCAAAATAATACAGGCTGAAAAATAAACAGGCCAGTGTAAAAAGGATTGAAATCCCAAGGCTTTTATATTTTATATCATTGGGTTTCATTTAGAGGCAAGTATCAGGGTCCAGTAATCAGGGGATCTTTTTTCAAGCTCATCAAGATCCTCTATGATCTGCTCATTTTTACGGCCACACTTTGATACAGCCACGCTGTTGTTGTCAAGACCTGTTTCTTTCAAAGCCTTATTGATATCTTGAATGTTTTTATAGGCCTTTACTATGGCAATATTTTCAATCCCATTGATATTTCGTATCTGGTCTCCGCCATAGGCTCCAGAGGTTACAAGCAATGACTCTTCCCCTTCCACAAGTATCCTGTTCAGCCGGGCTGAGGCTGCATGAAAAGAGGTGATGCCGGGAATGGTCTCAATATCAGCTTCCGGCATAATACAGGCCATTTTTTTTAAAATATAGCCAAAAGTAGAATATGTTGTAGGATCTCCAAGGGTCAGAAAAACAGCATTTTTTCCCTGTTTCAATTCCCCGGCAATCTGTTTTGCATTATGGATCCATGCTGCTTCTACCTCTTTGACATCTTTGGTCATTGGAAAAGACAGTTTTTCAATCTGGGCAGAGGTCGAGATATAGGGAGAGGCAATCTCAACTGCCAGGCTGTATGTGTTTTTCGTGGATGCAGCTGTAAAAATAATATCAGCCTCTTTGATCACCCTGACAGCCTTGACCGTTATCAATTCGGGATCTCCCGGTCCAACACCTACACCGAATAGTTTTCCAATGTTTTTCATTATAATTCCTTATTAAGTTTTTCTTGGGTGAAAATATCCGGATAGAGGAGTTTTCCAATTGAGATAATCCCTTTATAAAGCCTGGGAACAGGACGGGAAACGATATTTTCATCGATTAAATATATTTGATCATTTTTTATAGCTTTAATGACACCAAATCCAGGCTCATTTTTTATCAGTTCAATACTCACAGCATTCATTAGGCCTTTTTGGGCAAGGAAGACATCTATTTGTGCGGCTTTTGCAAGGATATGCTCCTTACCATATATGGCAATATTTGTATTCCTTGAAGCCTTTGCATCCCAGGCCACATTGATGCCACCGGCGGTTTCAAGGGCAAAGATGGGCATTGCACCCTGTGTGAAAGTTTTCATCCTTGTATGAATCGCCTGGAAATACACGCCTTTTTTAACTTGAATCTCTTTTGTCAATGTTTTGATATGGTCTGTTTTTTCTTTAAAATTCTGGATCATTTTTTGAGCCTGTTGGTCCCTTCCTGTCAACATGCCTAACTTTAACCAATAGTCATACATTTCACTTATACCCGAAGGTTGGAGGGAAACCACTGTGATACCTGATTTTTCTAGGCGGCTCATCAAATTTGGATATCCATTGTCAATCATTGGTCGCACCAGAACGAGATCGGGCATAAATGCTAAAAATTTTTCCGGATCATCATGATATGAAAATCTCGGTTTTTTTGCCACCTGGGAAGGAAAGGTATCATTAATGGAAACCCCTATAATATGCTCTTCAAGGCCTAAATGATAAAGATTTTCCGTATGTGCGCCATAAAGAGAAATAATTCGGGAAAAGGGTTTTGAAAAATCGATCTGCCGCCCCTTTTTATCTGTTAGTGTTAATGCAGAGCAATTAAGCGAAACAATAAAAATAATAAAAAATATGATGCCTGTTATGTTTTTAAATCGACGGATAGTACACCTGCTTTGCTTGAGCATGCTCGTTAAACTCAACAATGGATGCGACGTTAAACACATCTTTAATTGTCTGTTGGGTCAGGACATCCTGGGAATTACCAAATGCTTTTATCCCCCCTTTTTTCATCATCAGCAGTTCATCAGACCAGCTTGAGGCAAGGTTTAAATCATGGAAAACACTGATCACAAGCTTATTCTTTTCTTTGACAGAGCGTTTTACCAAACGCAGCATTTGCAAGGTATGATTGATGTCCATATTAGAAAAAGCTTCATCCAATAAGAGAATCGGTGTGTCCTGGCAAAGGGCTCTGGCAAACACGCAACGCTGTCTTTCCCCTCCAGACAGCTCATTAATCTTCCTGTCAGACAAATGATAGATTCCACATATTTGCATCATTTTGTCCACTTTTTCCACATCACTGCCGCAAGGGTGTGAGAACCTTGGTATATAAGGGTGTCTTCCCATCATTACTACATCTTTTACCCTAAAAGGGAAGTTAATGGCATAGTCCTGGGAAACCAGCGCAATTTTTTTTGAAATTTCTTTTTTTGAAAGAGACAAAACCGGGGTTTCATCAATATCAATATGGCCGTTGCCAGGGTTTAAAAAGCCTGAAATTAAATCTAAAAGAGTGGTTTTCCCACTGCCGTTGGGGCCGATAATGGAATAAAAATTTCCAGATGCAAAAGAACAGCTGATATTTTGGATAATTATATCACTGTCATAGGCAAAAAAGATGTCATGTAGATTTAACTTCATTTGTTTCTATTTAAACCTGTTTTTTTTGAAAATCCAGCAAAAAACCGGGCCGCCTGTCAAGGCTGTCAGAACGCCAATGGGTATTTCATGGGGAAGGACTGCCCGGGTAATGGTATCGGCAAACAACAACAAAAAAGCACCTGCCAGCATGGATATAGGGAGCAATTTTCGATTGTCAGGCCCGGTGATAAACCGAACTGTGTGCGGAACCAGAAGCCCTACAAAGCCAATGATACCTGAAACAGACACACAGATGGCAGCCAGCATGGAACCTGTAACCAATAAGATGATGGTTACTTTTTTTAGATCTACGCCCAGGCTTGTGGCTGATTTGGCCCCAAGGGAGATAAGGTTCAAGTCCCGGGCAAAAAACATTGAAATAAAAAGTCCTATCATAAGGAAAATCAAAACAGCAAAAAAATCTGTCCATGTTTTTGAAGCAAAACTGCCCATAAGCCAGAAAATAATGACAGAGACTTGTTCATTGGCAATAAATTTTAAAAAACTGATTCCAGCAGAAAGAATGGCAGCAACAATGATCCCTGATAATATCAAGTTATTGGACGAAAGAGAGAGACTTGGATTTTTTGAAGAATAGGATAAAAACATGACCAGAAATAAAGTAGTGCAAGCACCTGTAAAAGCAAATGCAGGGACGGAAACAAAGGCTGCGCTCAAATTTAATAGAATGGCAATGCTTGCTCCAAATGCAGCACCTGCAGATACGCCAAGGGTATAGGGATCAGCAAGAGGATTCAATAATATCCCCTGGAATAAGCCTCCTGACACGGCAAGGGCTGCTCCAACAATAGCACAGGTAAGTATTCTTGGAAGACGTACATCAAATATCACTGTCAAATAGGTTTCACTAGTGTTTTCAAGGATGTGAAGGTTGCCGCTTATTTTTCCATAAAGGATGCTTATGATATCCAGCATTGGAATATGGATATATCCCATGGATAAAGAGATAAGAATCATTAAAACAAGAAAAAGGGAAAATAGAACCACCAGGTATTCTGTTCTCCCTTTTAATATGTTAAGCAATATACTCAAATTCTTGCCATGCTCTACAGGTTAATGCCTGAAGCTTTTGCAGCGTCTTTTATATGAGCTACAAAAAGATCGGCAAATTGATTATTAGATCCAAGACCCTGGAGAATTATTTCAACATTAAAGCCGGCCTTGCTTAATACTGTTTTCCAGGAGTCGTCTTCATCGCTGGCCATGTCATTGGCTGCATGGTCTCCGGCAACAATCATCAATGGTTTTAGCAGGATATTTTCAATTTTCGGGGTATAATGGCCAAGGCTTTTCTTAACATCTTTAAGACCGGGATATCCTTCAACACCCCCTATAAAGGTCTTGACCTCGGGATAAGTTTCTCTCATTAATTGCTGGAGCTCAACATATATGCCAGTGGACCATAATTCATTTCCATGGCCCATATAAACAAGAGCCGCACCCTTTTGCCCGGCAAGTGCAACATCATTAGCAAAGGTTTTTACGGCCCTCTTAAGATCATCACGATAAGGATATACATCTCCAACAGTGCCAAGGGCCGGCCTGCCAAGTGCAATTTTATTGAATGGTTTCCATTTATCTCTTATGGTTCTAATGGACCTGATGGCATCCACATATTGCATCAAATCATGGTATTGTTCCATGTGGAACAGGTGGGTGGATTGAACAATAACTTCTTTATATCCTTGACTTTTCAGATCTCCAAAGGTGCTGAGCAGATTTTTTGTAAAAAGAATTTCTTCACTGATTCCCTTGTCTTTCCATTCCTTTGGGTTTCGACTTCTTTTTTCCCACACGGACCGTATAATATTAGATGTAAATACAACCCGGACTTCCGTGTCAGGGAAAGCTGCTTTTACTCTGGATGTTATATTATCGATGGATGTAATCGCTTGTGGCACAGTGGTTCCGAAATGAGCAATAATAATGGCGGTTTTAGCATAAAGAGGTGAACTAAAAATCAAGCCCAGAAATAGTATCAGTGTAATAAAACAAACTTTTTTCATAACATTTCCTCGGTTATTAAGAGTTAAAACAACACGGGGTCGGGCATAAATAAAAAAATCCCACACCAGAGCCTGTCTGATATGGGAACCGCTTTTATCCTCATTTTATTGATCTGCCCAAGTCCGCGTATGCAACATGATCAAGTATTCAGGCAGGTTTTCTGACTTCCGGATTTATTTACTTGTCACGCCTTCCCATTAAAACAAATTAATTTAACAGTGGTAAATGTGACGTTCATCCCCGGTTACAGCGGCGGGTCCGCTCCTGACTTTAACAGGATTCCCTTTTAACTGCATCTGCAGCGCCTGAAATATCTGTTAAAATAAACGTATTAAAGCCAGGTGTCAAGAAAAAGTTTCAACCGGCAAGTATGAGAACCTCAATATAATAAACCACTTATTTGGAAGAAGACATCCTATTTCTTGGAAATAAAAATATCCTGATTTAAAACATCAAGTTCATTAAATCCAACTTTTAAAGAAAACAAAACAGACAAAATGGTGCTGAAATATTCTGTGTAAAAAATTGAGAGCATGATTGCAATCTGGTATTTTATAGCCACAATGGGAATGGAGCCACCTATAATCTGGCCTGTCATCATGCCTGGCAGAGAGACAAGGCCGATGGTTGCCATTGAGGCTATGGTCGGTGTGATAGATGCTGTAATGCTTTCCTTGAAATAGGGTTTTAATGCCTGGATGCGGCTGGAAAATAAAGACAGGGAATAAAGATATACTCGTTCATCTTTTTTAATTCCAGAGTAAAAATTATTCAATCCGATAATGATACTTCTAAGACAATTGCCAAGCAGCATACCACCAATGGGGATCATATATTTTGCTTCAAACAGGTTGTCGATTCTTACCACCACTGCATTAAAGAACAATAGAATAATAGCAAACGGGAGAAGCAGTGAAAAAAATACAGGAATGAAAAGTTTTCTTATTTTAAGATTGCTTGATTTTAAAATTGACTGGCAGGCAATGGATATCATGATCAAAAGATAAACTATGTTTAAAATAGGCGAGTTAAACTTGAAGAGAAATTCAAGATAAAGCCCTACAAAACTCAGTTGAATACACATTCTAATGATCGAGGCACTCATGGTTTTATTGATTTTGAGTTTCAAACGCCTGTTGATATAGAAAACAGGGATAAGAAAGACCAATAATGAAGCAAGAGATAAAAGAGTAAGATCCTGGGCACCCAATTGATCACCACCTTTCAATTCTAATAGTGTTGTTTTTTTTCCAGACATCATCATGAGAAATAATAATAATGGTTTTATCCTGACCAATGATATAATCAATTATTTTGTTTTTCATGATGTCATCAAGAGCCGAGGTGGGTTCATCCAGAAGCCAGACAGGGCGATCCAGGAGAAAACCGATGAGCAGCCCGATCCTCTGGCGCTCACCACCGGACAATTCTTTGATAGATTGATTAAGGATAATATCATTCAGATCAAGAAAATTCAGCAGATCGGCAAAATGGGCCTTGTCTTGATTTTTTAATAAATTATACTCCAGGATTTCCTCAAGAAGGTTTTTTACCTTTTCATTCTTAAGATCAATATCCTGGCTTAGATAAAAAATCTGATGCCGGATCTCAGTGATATGTTCTTTAACTATGTCTTTTTTATTGAAAGTGACTCTTCCTTTATCTATTGTTTCAAATCCAAGAAGAATTTTAAATAAAGTTGTTTTCCCAATACCGGATTTGCCCTGGATCAAGACCTTTTCATTTTTTTGAACGAAAAAATCCAGACCTGAAAAAATTTCTTTATCATTTCGCTTTAGATATACAGATTCAAAGTTTATCATTTTGTCTGCCTTCAAGTTCAAGGAAAAGCCAGGTTGCCCTTGTTAAAGTCACGATAATTTTCAGTTTTGTCAATAAAAAAGTATTAGATTAAAAAGCTTCAGAGGGTACAGACTCAAAAATGAATTCGACCCAGGGCAATTATCAATGCTGGGGGAAGTTCTGATATTGCATTTTAAAGAATTTCCATGTATTTTAAGTCTTTAACCTGAAACATAATAGGGATTCCATGAAATTTGATACATACCATATATCGTCAAACATAAAGAGAAACTTATCCGACCTTGGATTTAAAAGACCCACTGACATCCAGTTTAAGGCCATTCCTTCCATTATGAAGGGAGAGGATGTGCTGGCCATAGCTCAGACAGGCACAGGAAAAACAGCTGCATTTGCTATCCCTATAATTGATAAGATCCACAGCACAAAAAAATCCAAGCAGTCCTGGGGAATTAAGTGCATTGTCATGGTACCTACGCGAGAACTGGCTGCCCAAATTGGCAATGTCTTTGATCAACTTTCAAAACACACCAAGACAAAGGCATTTGCAGTTTATGGCGGGGTTGAGCAGGACCCCCAGATCAAAAAACTTGGCGATGGCATTGATGTGCTTGTGGCAACACCAGGGCGAATGTTTGACTTGATCAGCCAGGGGGTTATAAACCTGAAACAGGTGGACACCCTTGTTATTGATGAAGCAGACCAGATGCTGGATCTTGGATTTATCAAGGATATCACTGCTGTAAAGAAAAAACTTTTTCAAAAGCACCAGACCCTGTTTTTTTCTGCAACCATTAATAAGGAGATTAAAAAGCTTGCTTTTTCCCAGGTAAAATCTTCTGCAATCAGGATTCAAATTTCTCCGGACGACCCCGTTTCTAAAAATGTATCCCATTTTGTAATGTTTGTTGAAATGGATGACAAACGCTTTTTTTTACGAAGATTCATCAATGATAATCCTGAAGCCAGAATTATTGTTTTTGTCAGAACCAGGGTCCGGGCGGAAAGGGTAGCAAAAGCCCTTGAAAGAGGGAATATTAAATCTGCAACCATTCATGGGGAAAAAGATCAAAAGGACAGAACAGATGTGATGAACCGGTTTAAAGCAGGCGAAATGAATATTTTGATAGCCACGGATGTAAGTGCCAGGGGCATTGATATTGCCGATGTTCATTATGTCATTAATTATGATCTTCCTGAAAAAAGCGAAAATTATGTCCACAGAGTGGGAA
The DNA here is from genome assembly GCA_014383445.1 of Candidatus Desulfobacula maris. Taxonomy (GTDB): domain Bacteria; phylum Desulfobacterota; class Desulfobacteria; order Desulfobacterales; family Desulfobacteraceae; genus Desulfobacula; species Desulfobacula maris. The sequence continues at coordinate 8,848 of JACNHV010000381.1, forward strand.
GAACAGGCAGGGGTGTTAAAAAAGGCATTGCCATATCCTTTTGCAGCACAGAAGAAAAAGAACTTCTTGACGCAATCCAGGGTTTTTTAAATAAAAAAATTGAAATGATTCCTATTAGTAAAAAAGAGCATGACGATACCACTACCTTTGCCAATGAGACAGAAAGTTACCAGGATTTAATCAAAGAGCAGGAAGACTGGGAAAAAAAGAATAGGAAAAAAAGGAAAAAAACAAAATAGTTGGCTAAAGTGTAGACTCAAGAATATAAAAATATTTTTTTTCAGGGTTAAGAACAGGCCACCTTTTTTAAAGAGCTGCCTGACAGCCTATACCGAATCCAGTTATCCTGGGGCTCGGCCCCCAGAGATTTATAAAATCTGATGGCTGGTGCATTCCAGTCCAATACAGACCACTCTACCCTGCCGCAGTCTTTTTCAAGCGCCAGACAGGAGAGGTGTTTTAGGATTTGTTTTCCAGCACCAAGATTTCTGTATTCCGCAAGAATATAAAGATCTTCTATGTAGAGCCCGTTTTTCCCTTGCCATGTGGAGTAGTTAAAAAAGTAAACGGCATGACCAATGGAGACACCTTCGGCTTCACATATGATGACATGTGATGTTGAATCTTTTTCAAATAAAGTTTTTGCCAGCTGTTCCTTGCTGGTTTCAACTTCATGTTCAGCTTTTTCTTCCTTTGCCAGTTCATGTACAAAGGATAGAATGAGTGCAGCATCTTCAATGGTTGCTTTTCTGATCGTTATTTTTGGCACAATTTATCCCTTTTAAAAAATCTCTTCTTTGAGCATGCAGCAGGCAATTTGATGTTCAGGGTCACCTTTTTTATTGTAAGAAAGGTTCTGGGGCTGAATGATTTTATTCATGACGCAGCCTTCCGGGATGGTAAGTCCAAACAAATCTTTCTCATTAATTTTGGGTGTGGCTGTTAATAGATTGTCTTTTATTTCATAGGAATGCAAAGGGAAATCTTCGCAAATGGG
>JACNHV010000315.1 GCA_014383445.1 Candidatus Desulfobacula maris
TTATTTTTTATTGTAGGATTTCACTTCTACTGTTCTACACATTTTCTCAATCTGGAATGAAATAACCATTATTTGTTTTTCACTTAGAACAGCTTTATTTTTGGCAAGGAAGTCAAAACTTTTGCCATTGGTAATTCTTAGCTCACTTGGTTTAGTCTGGCGAATAAACCAACCGGGGATTGCCAAAACCGGTGTCACATAATGTTTATCACCAGTTGAACTTTCTATCCAGGTTTGAAGCCATCTTGCCTGGCTGATTGCCTGTGTGATGGGTTTGGTTTCGGTCCAACCGGGAAAAAACAATTTTTCACCGTCAAACTCAAGTTTCCAATTATCCTTTTCTGTTTTTTGAAATTTGGCTCGACCCTTGGTTTCAATTGCAAAAATACCTTGAGGACCAACAGCGATATGATCAATATTAAAGTTTTTCTGTGCAGGAAAATCATGGAAAATATTAAATCCATATTTTGCTAATACCTGAAGACCTTGGCCCACCGCCAACTCGCATTCATACCCGACACGCAAACTGTTCCGCTTTTGGAATATTTTATACAGTTTTTTCATTAAAAAATAGATGGCGCCAAAAAGTACCGAGCCCATAAGAATAAAATAGATTATTCCCGGCTTTCTATTAAGAAATGAATATTGTGTAATACTGATTGAGTACATTGCTACAGGAAATATAATTAGATACATAAAGTATTCTAAGATATCATCGGTACTCTTATCTATTTGATTTCTTAACGCTTCTCCAGGGCTTCTTAACAGTTCTATATTTATAGGCGATTTCTTTTTTCTAATCTGGTGCCTGAAAATGTAAAGAATCAATAATACAGGCACAAGACAAAAAAACATAAAGATAGAAACCGGCATCATGGTAACCATTAATTCTTTTGAAAACATTCTTATCCTTTATTTTTATCACTAAAATAAGTAACACATTCTATTTGATAAAAGGTCTATTAATCGCAGTGTAGCCAAAGTAACCAATGAAACCTGCGGTTTATCAGTCAGCATTTCACTTGTTGAAATTAAGTGACGTCCCTCGATCTGGTCCATCCACCATCAACTCAATTACAGGTATCGCCCAGTAAGATACCGAATATATTCCGGATGGTCCTTTCGCTGTTTATTGGCCAATTTAACAATTAATTCCTGATATGTAAGCGGATGAAACTTAATGCCATCGCTTTTTGTCATTTCAGTAAACTTTAAAACCTCATCCCGATGCTGTTTTCCCTGCTTGCCGAACACATCGTACCAAAGATACAACAAACGGAAACCTGTCTTTCCGAATTGCCGTTTCAGCCCCAAAATATGCTTCACTAGTTGTGCCGGGTGCAAATGAACAAATTTGTTATCTTCAGGTGATATGATCTTTGCAAGATCCCGTAAGTTGGGGATATCCGTCCAGACATCCTCTATACCAAGGTAGGCCGGCTTCAATCCACCATGCCTGTGAGCACCATATGCTTCAGAAAATTTGCACTCAACGGCAAACCTTTTGATTTTTGCCGATGTGGTATTATGGATGACCACGTCAATGTTTGGACTATAACCATATTTGTCATCGATAGGATACTTTTCCTCAAAACATATATCGTTTGACACATTTGAATCTGTGCGGCAAAAACCGCATTGAGCTGCAATTACTGGAATCGCGTTTATTGATTTCCAGTATTGAAAAACATTGACACCCAGTGCCGAAGAGGAATGCAGCGCCTGCATTTTGCCTGGAAACTCTGTTGAACCGAGTTCACTGCCATCACCTTCTGAGAATGATTTTTGGACCTCCGGTAAAAGAGACTGGAAGAGATTCTGGTTTAACTCGTAAGTGTATGCAGGTCTGCCCCGTTTACCCTTGCTCCCCTGTAAAGTAATACCGGAATTGGCCGCCCAAGCGGTTTGCTTTGCCAAGATGTATTCGTATCCATTCATTTTTATCTACCCCGAACGTGCTGCTGTTTGGCGCGCGGCAGTTTGCGCGTCCCTACCTACAGATTGTTATGTTGATTCTATTTCCTTTAAGGTCTTACCGTTTTTGTCTTTCCATGCAATAAGCCCATTTGCATGACCGCCGTGAACCACAGCCGCAGCAGCGCTTGGGCTGGAAAATTCTTCACCTCGAAGAAAGCTAAGGTGGTTTTCAGAGACTGAAAGTATACCTTCATCTTTGAGCCTTTGTCGCATATTTAGCGGCCACGGATATTTTTTAGCTGAGGCGCGATCTTTCAGAACGGCTTGAGATCCCTTCAGCACAAGAAAACCATTAGGAGTTAGGCGACCTATAGCTTTCAGTCCTTTTATTTCACAATAAAGTATCTCTTTCTCAGTATTAGTTTCGCCTTTTCCAGATGTGGTGACTAATAGTTCAACACCAAGTACAGGTAAAAGTTGATAGATTTTTTCCAAAAAAACTTCCATTTCTGCACGATCTGATTCCGGAAGCTTAGCACCACTGTTCTGGCTGTTCATTACAAGAGATCTATTGGCATGGCGAGCCTGCTCTATGAGCTTACCTTCGAGATATCGAATATGGGCTTTTGTAAGATTTTCATCCTTGCTTATAAAATAGATAACCTGATTCCAGAAGTCCTTTCCCAAATGAGATTTGACTCGATCTTTGATACTTTCTGCTTCGCCAACGTAGATAGCTGGTTTCCCAGATTCTGGATCATGTCCAGTTAAGAAATAAACACCAGAGTTGCCAGACTCTTCACGCCCGACCATTCCTTCAAATTCACTGCGCGGCCCTGCAACCGCCTTGCCAGTCCAGTTGGATAGTTCTGCCGTTCTCAGTCGTTTCGGATCTCCATGTACAAGAAATATTTTAATTGTTGCGCTTGACATTATTTTGACTCCGGATTCTCTACATAAGTTTGAATTGAGAGGTTTCGGGCGTTAGTTCCCGAAACCCTTTCCAGCAATTTATTAGCTATTAAGCCTTTGCAAATTTAATAATTCTATTTGTAACATTTTCTATTTCAGCTTTTGATACTTCTGCTTTAGGGTGGTGAATACCTAATACATTGAAATTATTTTCTTTAAGCACATTCGCTACTTCATATTCTATTGTAGCCATGTGATCTCTAAACGGTTTATGTTTTTCGAACGTGTCTTGCTCACAAAAAAAAGGACCTAAAGCCAGCATATCGAACTTGCTTTTATATGGATTGATAGCAGATGCTTTTAAGCGTCTCGCCAGCGAATTTCCTTTTGCGTTCTTCCGAAAATCAAGATGTTGCCCAATACGATTAAACGGGGAAGAAGCATGGGCGGAAGAACTATCTCCTGTTCGACCGACATAAAAGTATAAGCAGTTTTCAAATTTAATTTTCCATACATAAAGCCAAAAGCCTCTCTCAAGGACTTGTCCAGAAAATGACATTTGATATGAATTGAGATCCATGTTGCACCTTTTTCGATAGATAGCCGCGTTGCAGCCGCAGTGAACACGCAAAATAACCGGCTCGCCCGGTTCATTTTGTTGTTGTGATAGTGTGGCTCATCGATGATCTTTAAACTCACTTTCAGCTCACGAGTATCTGTCCAAAGCACTCAGATTATTGTTTCAAATCGATGCTTTCGATTAATTCCTGGGCGATACTGCTGCTTTCAAGACGCATGATACTCTCTTCGGAATAACCGAAACTTAAAAGGTTGATGCTGCCATACCAGGTGAGCTTACTATCAATAATGGCAAATTTCTGGTGAATTTTGGGTTTGAAAATAAGATGGATACCTTTTATATCAATTTGTGAAAAGAGTTTTTCCAACGAAGATCTTCTGCCTTCTTTATAATCATCGGCAGGCCTGGTTATAATTGTTATTTTAACATGGTTTTTTAAGAGCACACTAAATTGATCCATCATTTGGCGCATTCTTTTATTAGTGACAAATGGACTAACGATCAGCAGATGTTTTGAAGCTGTGGCAATATCCTGAAGGTAAATCGGAAAGAAATTGTCTTTGTTGAAAATAATGTGAGTCGGTGCATTGGGGAATTTTGCGGCTTTTGCTTTATAACCAATTGAAGCATATCCTTTCAGCCGTTTTCCATACATCTTTTCGAGCATTCTTACGTGGAGATCAACATAGTCGTATATCTGTACATCCTTTTTGTCTGCACATAACCGATGCAGCCTGCCAGCGTATTGTTGTAGCGTCCCTTTCCAGGCAATCGGCATGGCTAAGAATAATGTATCCAGTCTTGCCTCATCAAATCCTTCTCCAATATAGCTGCCCGTAGCGACCAGTACAAAGGGTTCCGAACCTTCTATGGCATCAATTTCTTTCATTAGCTGAGTTGTTTTTTTAGCGCCCATGCCGCCTGTAAGACAAATGACATTGGATACTTTTCTTTTAAGCTTTTTTCCCAATTCCTCCACATGGCCAACCCGACCCGTTAAAATTAGGGACTTCCGCCTTTTTTGGTAACACTCTAAAACATCATCTATGATTAACTGGTTTCTTACTTCATCTGATACCAGATTGGTTTTAATTTCCTGAAGGGATAACTCCTTTCCGTCTTCATTTGGAGCTGTTTTAAATGATGTGAATCTTGGGACAAGATAATGTTCAAAGGGTCTTTTTTCAGCCTGTACCTTTGCATCTACTGAAAATCTTATGGGACCGCAATAAAAGAAAATAATCGGATGATGACCGTCAGGTCTGGCTGGTGTTGCTGTCAGGCCATAAACGTATTTAGCCGTAGCCTTTTTTAGGATTTGTTCAAAAGTAATTGCCGGGACATGATGGCATTCATCCACAATGATCATTCCATAATTTTTAATGACTTCTTTAACATCTCCCTCTGTATTCATTGATTGCATGATCGCCACATCAACAATTGAGCTTAGCCGATTTTTACCGGCAGCCATATGACCTATTACATTTTGTTCAAGTTTACGGCCTCTTTTTTTAGGTAGTTCGAGCAGGGATTCATTAATGATGAGAAATTGTTTCAATCTTTCCTGCCATTGGGAAAGCAATTGTTGCCTGTGAACCAATACTAATGTATTTACTTTTTTTTCACTGATCAATTTTGCGCCGATGACGGTCTTACCGAATGCCGTAGCAGCAGATAACACACCATTCTCATATGCCGCCAGGGCATCAAGTGCATGTTGTTGTTCATCCTGCAATTTACCGTTGAATTCAACATTGATCTTTTTGCCTGGGTTGAATTCATCCGTTTGTATAATTTTGACATTATTCTCTTTCAGCCAGGATCGGATATCATCTTCGCATCCTCGCGGCAGTGCCAGGTGGCTTTCATAATCATCCGAACAGGAGATAACTCTTGGCTTACCAAAGGTTGACAGTCTCATTGCCTGGGCCTTATAGAATTCCGGATTTTTAAAGGCCGCAAACCTTTTAATGGTATTCAATATTTTTTGATTTAATCCTGTTTTTTCAACAAACAGCATACCGGATTTCACGATTGTAACCGTTTCGGGAAAGTCAACGGGTTTCAGGTCAATAGATTGTTTCACCCAAGGCTTTGAATCAGGTGCTTCATCTTTCAACAAACCCAAATCATTTCCGCTGGTCAATTTAGTTGTAAATGAGGTTAAATCTTTTTCATTCAGCCTTTGGATGGTAGATAAAAAATGCCATTGGTCAGAATGTGGTTTAAAGTTTTCATCAATGAAAACAGCGTTGTCATTATCTCGTGACATTTTCTGTAACGGTAAAGCGATCAGATTACCAAAACCTCCTTTTGGCATTGTGTCTTGGTTGGGGAATAATCTATCATAAGATTTGAATGAGATTTCATGCCGTTTGCTCATGGAATGTGTCAATAATGAGGTGCCAAATTTTCTTGCTTGGGCAGCAGGTATCTTCTGTTCAAAGAAAAACCATGCATGACAACCATTGCCGGATTGTGATCGCTCCACTGCCACCGGAATCTTAAAGCCTGAGCAGATATTTCGTATCACCGCAATATCCTTTTCCCAGCCTTCCTTGTCAAAGTCAATGGCCAAAAAATGACAGGTTTCATCAAGTTCCAACGGATAAACCCCGATGATGTATTCGCCCCGTAAATGCTTTTCAATGACGGATTCATTCAGAACACCATAAGATTGATTATTACACTTTGAACATTTTGTCCTGGGCTTATTGCATATGCCAGTTACCCATTCATTCAGGCAGACCGGACTGTATCCTGAAAAGCCTTTTTTGTTTTGCCATTTTTTTGCATATACATCGAGCCTGCCTTTAAATAGAGACATGAAAAGGTTAATTTTTTCATGATTTTGTGAATACTGTGAAAGTCGGTTGGTAACAGGGTTGTCATTCTTGGCGTTGTAATCTAAGCATTTTCCGTCTGGTTGGTGGCTTGATGTCTGTTTGTCAAAGTTTTGAAATAATGATTCTTTTGACTTAACGGTTTCTATAGGAGCGCTATCAATCTCATATTTTGATTTTAATGACCGTATTTTTGCTTTTAGATTTTTATTTTCTTCAAGGAGTGCCTCATATTTCTTTTTCAACTCATCGTATTCGTAGATATTCATTTTGCATCTGATTTATCCGAACCCGTGGAATAATATTTCTGGTTCGGGCTTTTAGGGATTTTCGGCATAGTTTGCGCCAAAACCCCTTCAGCCAGTAAAGGCTGGAGGATTTTGGATCGGAAATATTCTCGGTGTTTTAATCCCAGGAGTTTCATGATTTCTGAAGTTGATTTTGGTATTGTGCAAAATTCTATAATTCTTTGGCGTCTTTTTACTTGCTCGGTCACTTGCTCGGTCACTTGCTCGGTCACTTGCTCGGTCAAGGGGATGACAATCCTGAAAATATCATCTTCCATCAGTTGCGGATCTATACCGGAATAGGCTTTTGTAAAACGGAAAAGATTTTTCACGCCCGATCCAAGTTCGTCAGCCCGTCCCATCTCTTTAAATACCCGGGCGATAACAGGATTTTTCGGAAAAGGAGTAAAGCTTGTTGGATCAATCAGGCCATGGCCGTGAGGTTTGTTAGCATTTTCTGTAAACACAAGGTCTTTTTCAATAATGAATTTGGCTGGAAACGGATTCAAATACTCTCGGTGGATCAGGCAGTTGGCTGTCACTTCCCTGAAAATCCTGTCCCTTAAGCTGACCCGTTGGTCATCGATCAGGTAAAATTTGTCCGGCAGATGCTTTGCCATAAAGCTCATAAGCCGATCATAACTTTCGATCAGATTGGTTCTGATATCGTCTCGGTCATCATACCTATCAATATTGTTGACCCTGAGCAGTGCATCTGTTTTGTGGTGTGGAAGGATATTTAAAATGACATCATCTTTTCCAAATAGCAGAACAGCAGCCAAGGTAAATCCTTTTTTGCCGGATTGGTAGTCTTTATGAAAAAGCCTGGCACTTTTTAACAGCTCAATATCATCCATTTCTGCCCAGGGATGGTCCGGACGCTGTCCTCTCGCCAATTTCCTTACCCGTTGGACAAGGTCAGTTCGCAAATCTTCCAGTGCAACATAGGGATAAATCCGGTTCTCTGAATAACTGCTCTGCTTTCGGATATATAGTTCACCAACCAGATTTGTGTTATCTGTAATGTTGAAATCACCATCTTCATTTCTGTCATAAATCCTGTTATTGCAACGATGAACCTGCGAACTCTCCGGGATATCAAGTAAAATCAAAACTTTTCCGTGAATCTTGATTTCTTGAGGAAGAATATACAAAGGCGGATTCAATTTTTGTGGATTATTCAAAGCAGTGACCAGATCTTTTTTCATTTGGTCAAGGGCTTCTTCTTTTATCCCGGCGATAGTGCCGTTATCTTCTACGCCCAGGAATACCTGACCTCCGTTACGATTGAGAAAAGCACAGATACTCTGGTAAACATCTGAGGTAATCTTTTCCCTGCTTCTTTTGAATTCAACGGTCAGCCCTTCACCTTTGGAGATAATATTGATTATATTTTTCATTGTTATATTTTAGCAGTTTTTCTTCTTACAATCAGCATTTTTTTACATTTTCCCCAATCGAATAATAATCCTAAATTAAAAGAAAGCATCCGGGGGTAAAACTGCCAGCCTCAAAGCCGAAAAGTCTTGAAATTGTTGTTAGTCGTCTTTCTGATTTATGAGTTGGATAAATTGAATCGCAAAATCTTCGGCAACTTCTCTACCTTCTAATATTAACACCTGAGATATGCTTTTTTCTTAATTCATTGCCAAGATCTTTATCTGTAAACCATGCCACAGCGACCCAAATCAAGAATTTTGCATTTCGAATGCTATCCACTATTTGAGATTTAATTTCTTGAAAATGAGCTTCGATATACCACCAGGTAAACCACCCTCTTGATGTAAGTATTCATCATCGCCACCAAACAAATTAAAAAATTTAACCAATTCAGGGCCGGACATGTAAGGAGATGGAGAATCATCTCCTGTAATGAATGGCTTAAGAGCATTCAATGTTAAATCTGAAACTTTCAATATTATAACTGGCTCCTATGACCATTTCATAACGCGCTGTAGTCGCCATAACTTTGCTCTTCAGCGGTCGCGGCTTTTTGCGACCCGTTGCAAGAGCGTTGTTGGAAATCCATATTTGATTCGTATCTATTCTTGACTTTCAAGTTCTTCCAGCCACTCTTTGACAACAGATCTTATTTCAGGACGGACAACCACACCCATATGTGTTAAATCAGGCAAGACTTTTACTTGAGCTGTTGTATATTGAGCTATCACAGGTTCAAATTGATTAGCAATGTTGGATTCGTCTTGAGTGCCAGCCGCAATCAATAAAGGTTGGGTTATGGCACTCAAATCCTTTTTGTAATTACGAGGAGCGTAGGCTGTGTTGAGCCGATGAGAGTAGGAAAGGGTTTCGGTACCGTCCCTGGCTTCTTCCGGCATGTTAAACTCAATGGCAGTCAGGTAATCAAACCAATGAATTCCCATAAAATTAAGCATGCTTAACCCGGCAATTCGACCTGTGTAAGGGGTCGCCCAGCCTCCCGAGTTGGCTCGTATCGTGGGGGCATTATATTTTAGGTAAGGTGACAGCAGCATATAAGCGTTTGCCTGTTTACCGTACTGGCTTCCGGCAAATCGGATAACCAGCCCGCCTCCGGATGAATGGCCACCGATAATCACCATTGCACTAGGGTTATCCTTTCGGATTTTTTTAAGTAAATCCGCCAAATCATCCTCTAACTGATCAATGTAGTTTACATCACCTCTTCTTTCGGGTTTAGGACCATGACCCCGAAGATCTGGAGTATATACCTGGGCTAAACCCTCAGAGCTTATAAACTCGGCTAAAGGCATAAAATACTGGCTGTGCCAACCTGAGCCATGTACCAGAATGATTACCTTGCTTGATTGAGCAGGATAGTGCCGATACACTATTTTACTACCATCTCTGACCGCAAAAGTTTGCAGTGGCGGCAGATTTGTATAATCAAGAAACAATTCATCGAAAGTTAGATCGCACTCATCTGGAGTTGGCGTTTTACCTTTACCAAATAAAATGAGTACAAGGGCAATACTGAATTGAATCACGACAGAAATAATTATAAAGTTAAGAATATTCAAGAAAACTTCCATCATTTTTCCCTTCATCGATTAAAAATAACATCGAACATCACCGGTGAAATCCGGTACATGTTGATTGTTGGATTTGCACCAAGGATACTTTTATGACTCTGTCCATCAATGCATCTTATCTCAAATTTCGTTGCTGAAGTATGTCCGGGATATCCCGCCTGCCATCAAGGATACAATGGATAAAAACATCTGATTCGATGATCTGGTAGATAATGCGGT
>JACNHV010000237.1:0-16787 GCA_014383445.1 Candidatus Desulfobacula maris
GCTTGAGCCATCAAGCGCAACGAGGTTTTTTATTTTTTTTGATGGTGGATTGGGGCTGCCTTTTTGTACGTTACTTCAATGTCTTTTGATATCCTGTAGACGTTGTTTGAAAATTCAAAATTCAAAATTCAAAATTCAAAATTCTTCATGCTCAATATCACCCACCCCATAATCCCAGGTCATGTCTGAACAGATGATCTCGAACCATTCTTTAAACATCTTATAGTTTTTGATTTTTGGCCAGTCATCAGGATTGGCCATCCAGGATTCAAGTTCGCCCTCAAATAAAATTTTATAGATTTTTTCCAGGTAGGTTTCATAATTAAATTCATCATACTCTTCAGAAATCAAAATGGTTGTTGCATGTCGATTGCCAGGATCATAGGTCTCGCCGTCATCGAAAGAATTTGCCCAGTCGATATAGGGTTTTTGGGGTCGAATTGTAATCGCTGTTCGGTTTATGGTTTTCATTTTCTAATTTCAGCTCGTTTTTCTTCAGATAGGTACATGGTAATCCTTTTTACAATCAACTGATTTAAAACGTAAAGGGCCTGAGTATGAAGCAGGCCCTTTACATGGAGGAACTCAGTTGCAACAACATTCAGAGGTGCCACCCAAGAGGATCAGAATTGGCAAACTTTGTTGTTGCATTTGTATTGTTTATTATAAAAATTTGTCCGTGTAAATAGGTAAAAACCCCTATTTTTAAAGGAATCATCATAAAAATATGGGATACAAACAAATCTTACATATATCTTAGAATTAATAAAAGAATTGGGGCTAAATGTAGGCAAACCACATACAGCAATGTTAGGGAAGGGATTAAAAGCAGGGAAGTATCAAAAATGAAAAAGCCCGGAAAAACAGGTTTTCCGGGCTTTAAAATGGTGGAGGCGGCGACCACAGACTTAAAGAAAAATAGTTTATAAAAACAAGTAGTTATAGAGACGCTTTAATTAAAATACCGTCAAATTATTTTGTTAATTTAGTATCGTTTATGACAAAATATGAAACATTCTTTGTTTTTAAAACCGGTTTTTTTTATACGCATAAAAAATTAATCAATTATTTTATAGTGATGTTTGCCAGACTCCCCTCCCCGGTTTTGTTTTATTTGAGCTTCTTAGTTTTTTCTTTTACATCTTTAGGTAGATATGCCGGGAGTTGAAAACTTACTTTCATCGAATGTATTATGATGATTATGGACTTCAGATACCGGCTTCGATTTGTCTAAATATTTTTCTATGGCCTTTTTAACTATTGAGTTTATATTTTTATCTTTTTCTATGGCATTTAAGGCAAGTCTCTGGTGAAGTTCGGAACCCACGCGAACATTAAAAGATCCATTAAAAGATTTTAGAGGGTCAATCTTAAGTTCTTTACATGTTTCAAAATAATCCTCTACCGCTTCTTGGAATTCTTGCTCTATTTGATCTAGTCCGTTTGCCTGATAGGTAATTAGATCATTGATGAACAGTATTTTTCCATGAATGCAATTATCCGCTATACTAACTTCAACAGAACCAATAAAGCCTTTGTACTTAATCGTTTCCATCGGCAACTCCAATCTTTTTTAAATTTTTAATTACATAATTAATTTGATAGTCTTTTAATATTTCACCAGGATGAGGTTTATGAAGGCTTATTAAGTTTCTGGGGGACTCAAGGTAGAACTTTACTCGTGATCCACTTCCTTCAAGTTTTTGGTAGCCATTTTGTTTGAGCAGAGACTCTAATTCATTCCATCTGAAATCTTTTGGTTTTGTGAGCAACCTGTCAAGTAGCTTCTGTTTTCTCCCCATTATATTCCTTGGTGACCTTATTGCAACTAAAAAATAGTTACTTTAGATTCTAAAGTAATACGCTATATTACACATTGTCAATAAAAATATCGAATTAAACTTTCAATCCTCATCCCACTCCAAAACTTCACAAACCAAACACCCATGATCAGCCGGGCAAACCAGTCTGAACGATGAATCAAAAACTATTGTATTTAAAAACTATAGAAAGTCAATAATTTCCCAGTATCCTTGCTTTCGAGAGCCGCATCGTTTGAGTTTTCCTGCTTGTTTTAAGGTTGCCATCTGTTTTTCAATGGCCCGGTTGGAAAGATGCAAGATTTCCGATAAGTTTTTGATGGTCAGTTGGGGATTATGGCGTAAATTTTCAAGAATCAGAAGATCGGTCTTTTCCGAACTTTTTTCCGAACTTAAATTCTGTTGTTCTTTTTTCCGATGGATTGTTGTAATAAATAAGCAGGCATCCCGGTTATCTTGGAAATCAATGTCCGGCCAATGGCCCAGGGCTCTTTTGATGCCTGAAGCAAGGCCGTGATAGGGTAAAAGGCCTTTGGCAGTGTATGAAACAAGGATAGGATTGCGGATATTGGAGATGCCGGTCCTGATTTTTTCAACTGTTTAAAATCAAGGTGTTTGGGTTTCACTGTGTGTCATTACGAAATATAATTTGGTGGAGGCGGCGGGAGTTGAACCCGCGTCCGAAAACAATCAACCTAGGCTTCTACATACTTATCTCAAAATTTAAAATTAGTTGTATTGTCTCCCTTGAGATGGATACAAATCAATATAGCCTGAAAAGTTTAACCGTTAAGGTTCAGACGCCCTTAAAAGCTGTCTTGCAAAGTATGACGCCCTGACCTGAAATCTGCAAGAAGGATATCAGCAGGACGGAAGCTGCTCTACGCAGCTACAGCGTAATTATAATCGTCTGCGATTATGTTTATTTTCTGCCAAGTTTACGAGCTGACAAAAGACTCGGTATGCTACCATAGACTTCAAAATCTCCGTCGAAGCCATTTCGCCCCCAAATTGTAAAAGATCAAGTGATGCTACATAATAGTCCTAAAAGCTTAAAAAGTCAATATCACCAGAACCACAATATTGACTGAACCTGTGAATTGTTTTTTCTATGAATATTTTTTGCGTTCCCGGTCCAGGTCCCGCTGGACATCTTTTTTCTTAATCGTTTCTCTTTTATCGTATAATTTTTTACCCCTGCCAAGGCCTATCAATACTTTTATTTTATCATTTTTAAAAAATATTTTCAGCGGGACAAGTGTATATCCTTTTTCTTTAATTTTACTTGAAAGTTTTCTGATTTCATATCTATGAAGTAAAAGTTTTCTTGTTCTATGGGTTTCGTGATTGGTATAATATGCATATTTGTATGGTGAAATATGCAATTGTCTTAAAAAAAGTTCACCATTTTTTATATCAGCATATGCATCTTGAAAACTGACCCTTCCCTCTCGAATGGATTTAACTTCTGTTCCAACCAGAACGATTCCAGCTTCATATTCTGATTCAATCTGAAAGTTATGCCAGGCTTTTTTATTGGTGGCAATTATTTTAATAAATTCTGAAGTCATTTGTTATTCACCCTTTTCACCAAAAGGAAGAATGTCTTTATATTCTTCCAGAATAAAATCAGAAATTTCTTGAACACAATTTAGACTCATTATTTTTTCCACACTTTTTCTTGCTTTTTTTGTATCAAGATCTCGAATCATTCTTTTAACCACTGGTATGGAAGCTGAATTCATGGAAAAATCTGTCAGGCCCATACCAACCAGAACAGGTATATTCATGGGATCTCCTGCCATTTCACCACACATGACAAGATCAATCCCTTTTTTCTTTGCTGCATCATATGTCATTTTTATCATTTTCAGTATTGCCGGATTCAGTGCCTTGTATAGGTGAGCCACCAGGCTGTTGCTCCTGTCAATGGCCATGGAATATTGAATCATGTCATTTGTTCCAATACTGAAAAAATCTACATGGTCTGCAAGATGTTCGGCAATCATTACGGCTGATGGAACTTCAATCATTACTCCCAGGGGAATATCCCCATTGAAAATTTTATCTTCATGTTCAAGTTCAAGAATGGCCTTATTCATTATTTGTTTGACCTGAATAATTTCTTCAACACAGGAAATCATTGGGATCAGCAATTTTATATTACCAAATGCCGCTACCCTGAAAATAGCTTTTAACTGTGTGATAAAAATTTCTTCATTTGCAAGGCAGAATCTTACGGCTCTTAACCCTAAAGCAGGATTAATCTCTTCAATGGTTGTCAGATATGGATTAACCTTGTCACCATTAATATCAAGTGTCCTTATGGTAACGCTCTGTGGACTCATGAACTCGACAATCTCTTTGTATTTACATAAAAGCTCATCCTCAGTCGGGAACCGTTTTAAATCAAGGTATAAAAATTCTGTCCTGAAAAGACCTATACCGATGGCCCCATAATCTTTTACTGCAACAACTTCTTCCACAAGTTCAATGTTGGCCATGAGGTTTAAAAAAATGCCATCTTTTGTAATAGCAGGCAGATGGCTATCTCTTTCTAAACCGGCTCTGTATTCTTCAAACTTTGCCATACGCGCTTCATAATCAAAGAGCGTATCTTCGTCAGGATTTACGATCAAAGTTCCAGAGGAACCGTCAACAATTAAAATATCATCATTTTTAACACTTGCCGTTGCAAAACCTAATCCTAAAACTGAAGGAATTCTTAATGATTTTGCAATAATACTTGTATGGGAATCTTTCCCTCCACGGTCTGTAATAAACCCTTTTATCCGTTCAAGCTGTATCTGGCTGGCATCAGCAGGCGATAAATCATGAGCCACAATGATGACACGTTTATTTATATCTGAAATCTTAATATCCTGAGCTCCAACAAGATATGCCATTATTTTGTCTGATACCTGAACAATATCAATGACCCTGGCCTGCAGGTATATATCATCAATCTGCTGGAACATGGATTTGACTTTTCTGGACACTTTTCTCAATGCCCATTCAGCATTGATTTTTTCATTGGAAATGGTCTCAATGGTCTTGCCATACAGCATCTTATCTTTAAAGAGCACCATATGTGTCTCAAGAATATTTAAATTTTCTCCCAGATCTTTATCAAGGGACTCAATTACTTTGGCATGGTCATTTTTTGCTTTTGAAACAGCTTGTTTGAATCTGTCTATTTCTTTGGGTACCATAGCATCACTGACAGGATAACGTTTGGTGATATTAACACCTTCCCTATCAACTATATACGCCTTACCAATACATATACCTGGGGACCCGCTGATCCCTTTGATAATTATCTGTCCTGACTTTGAAATATTCATCTTTCTATTTCTCCAAAGCCGGCTTCAAAAAAATCAAAAATCCGTTCAAGAATCATCATATCTTCCTGATTTTCAATTTCAATCACAATCTTTGTTCCTTTCACAGCACACAAAGTCAGTATGTCTATGATACTTGCTGCATCAACTTTTGTTGAATTTGCACAAAGCCATACGCCCGACTGCGCCGAATCAACCATTTGTGCGATTTTGGATGCTGGTCTCGCGTGCATTCCAAGTTCATTTTTAACCGATGTTCTGCGGGTAATTATTCTTCTATCCTTTAATCTTAATTCTTTTTATGAAAATTTTCTCTTTTTTTATATCTTTCTATGAAAAATGTCAATGTAAGGGCCAGCTTATAATTGACGATTATATTTTTATATGATAGGCCTTTGGCGTACAGGTTTTAATAATACTTATAGGTTTATTTTACCAGATTCCATCAATATTAATTAGCATAAAAATAAGGAAGGTATTGCAATAATCAACATGGAACAACATGTAAACAACGGAAACTATCCGATTGATGATTTTAAATCCGGTGAGTCATGGCGGTTATTTAAAATCATGGGAGAATTTGTAGAAGGCATTGATGCATTACACAATCTTGGCCCTGCAGTATCGATTTTCGGTTCTGCAAGAATGAATGCTGACCATCCTTATTATCAAAAAGCTGAAAACCTTGCTGCATTATTTGCCCAAAAAGGATATTCTGTTATTACGGGCGGGGGCGGGGGAATTATGGAAGCTGCCAATAAAGGTGCAGCAAGAGGAGGGGCTCAATCTGTGGGGCTCAACATCAAACTGCCATTTGAACAAAAACCAAACCCTTATGCCACAACGCAAATCGAATTTAATTATTTTTTTATACGAAAAGTGATGTTTTTAAAATATGCCCAGGCCTATATTATCATGCCAGGAGGCTTTGGAACCCTTGACGAATTGTTTGAAACAATTACATTGATTCAAACAAAACGTATTCGAAAAATGCCCATTATAATGGTGAGTAAAGACTATTGGGATGGTTTGATCCATTGGGTAAAAGATAAACTTTTAAAAGAAAAAATGATCTCTGAAAAAGACCTGGACCTTTTTCATCTTTTGGATGACACGGAAGATATTGTCAGGGTCGTAGAAAATTTTTATATGAATAATTTATGAAATTATTTGAACCAAACACCAAACCCTTAGCTCATACATACAATGCTGAATCAATTGAGGTCTTAAAAGGTCTGGACCCGGTTAAAAGAAGGCCCGGGATGTACACTGACACTTCAAGTCCTGATCATCTGGCATTTGAGGTTATTGATAATAGTGTGGATGAAGCGATTGCAGGATATGCAACCCAGATTGATGTTGTATTAAAGAAGGATAAATCCGTTATAGTATCTGACAATGGGCGAGGAATGCCAGTGGATATCCATCCTGAAGAAAAAGTGTCCGGGGTGGAATTGATCATGTCAAAACTTCATGCCGGTGCTAAATTTTCAAATAAAGACTATAGTTATTCAGGCGGCCTCCATGGTGTTGGCGTTTCTGTTGTTAATGCCTTGTCTTCCTGTTTGACAATCCGCATAAAAAGGGATGGTCAGGAATATGGCATTGGCTTTAAAAACGGGATCAAAACTGAAGATCTGACAATTGTCAAAAAACTTGACAGAAAAGAAACCGGAACTTCTCTTCAATTTTACCCTGATTTTACCTATTTTGATAAGCCATTATTTTCAAAAACAGCCTTAAAAACAGCACTGAAATCAAAGGCTATTCTCTGCAAGGGGCTTGTTACCACATTTTATGATGAAGATTCAGGAGAAAAAGACACCTGGAAATATGACCAGGGCCTGGATGATTATCTCAATGAAAACTTAAATGGGGGAAAATGTATTTTCTCCCGCACTTTTGCCGGAGAGATTCATGGAGATGATATCAAAATAATATGGGCTGTTAACTGGACCATGGAATCTGGTCCTAATCCTGAAGAAAGTTATGTTAACCTTATTCCCACGCGATTAGGCGGAACCCATGTAAATGGTTTCAGATCCGGGCTTCTGGAATCTGTCAGGGAATTTTGCAAGTTCAGGAATCTTTTACCCAAGGGGTTATACCTTGCGCCGGAAGATATCTGGGACAAGATCGGATATATTCTTTCTGTCAAACTTTCCGATGCCCAGTTTTCAGGACAGACAAAAGAGCGGCTTTCATCCCGTCATTGCGCAAATCTTGTAAATATTCAAGTCAGAGATTCCTTTAGTTTATGGTTGAATCAAAATATTGAGGAAGGTGAAAAACTAGCCGCTTTTGCTATTGAAAATGCAAAAAATCGAGTGCAGAAAGCCAAAAAAGTGACAAAAAAAAGGGCATCCAATGGTACCATACTTCCTGCCAAATTGTCCGATTGCACAAGTATTGATCATTCAAGACGGGAATTATTCTTTGTGGAAGGAGATTCTGCCGGTGGTTCTGCAAAGCAGGCAAGGGACAGGCGGTTCCAGGCAATTATGCCTTTACGTGGTAAAATATTAAATACATGGGATCTTGAATCTTCTGTCATTATAGAATCCAGAGAAATCAGGGATATTTCCCAGGTTTTAGGTGTAATACCCGGTTCAGATGACATTTCCAAACTCAGGTATAATAAAATATGTGTGCTGGCAGATGCTGACTCAGACGGGCTGCATATTGCAACACTTATGTGCGCTCTGTTTTTAAAACATTTCCCCCAGATTGTAAAAAATGGTCATGTCTATATTGCCATGCCGCCATTATACAGAATAGATGCGGGAAAAGAAGTTTTTTACGCATTGGATGATTCTGAAAAAAACAATATCATCAAAAAAATAAACCGCCGTAAAATCAAAAGCAAAATAAATATTCAAAGATTTAAAGGGCTGGGTGAAATGAATCCGGCCCAGCTCAAGGAGACAACCATTTCACCCGATTCCAGACGACTTGTCCAGTTATCTGTCGATGATGGGTCTGAAGAATCTTTAAAAGAAGTCTATGAGATTATGGATATGCTCCTGGGGAAAAAAAGAGCAAATGACAGAAAAATCTGGATAGAATCAACAGGCAATATAAAAGAGATTGAGTAATGAAAGAAACGCTTCCGTCCGCAATTGAGGATTATGAAAAAATACCTTTCCAGGAATTCACCCAGAAAGCGTATTTAAATTATTCCATGTATGTTATTTTGGACCGTGCCCTGCCCCATATTGCAGACGGTTTAAAGCCCGTACAAAGAAGGATTGTCTATGCCATGAGCCAATTGGGGCTGGCATCTACTGCTAAATTTAAAAAATCGGCTAGGACAGTTGGGGATGTACTGGGTAAATTCCATCCCCATGGAGATACGGCCTGTTACGAAGCCATGGTCCTTCTGGCACAGCCTTTTTCTTTAAGATATCCTCTGGTTGATGGTCAGGGGAACTGGGGTGATCCCAATGATCCAAAATCCTTTGCCGCTATGAGGTATACAGAATCCAGATTATCAAAATATGCTGATATTTTTCTTCAGGAAGTTGATCAGGGAACCTCGGACTGGGTACCGAATTTTGATGGTACCTTAAACGAACCAAGACTTCTTCCTGCCCGGCTGCCCAATATTTTGCTGAATGGATCCACGGGTATTGCCGTTGGCATGGCAACCAGCATTTTACCCCATAACCTGCGTGAAGTTGCAAAGGCATTAATTGCCTTAATCGATAATGAAAACACAAGTCTTGATCAAATCTGCACATTTATCAAAGGTCCTGATTTTCCGACGGAAGCGGAAATCATCACACCTTTTTCCGAGATAAAGGATATGTACAGAACAGGAAGCGGCAGGATTAAGATGCGGGCTAAATTTCATGTTGAAGATTCTGAACTAATTTTTACGGCTCTCCCCCATCACGCCTCCACGGAAAAAATTTATGAGCAGATCGCCTCCCAGATGGAAGCCAAAAAACTGCCCATGGTCAGTGATATAAGAGATGAGTCAGACCATGAAGACCCTACACGGCTTGTGGTGATTCCACGCTCAAACAGGGTTGATCTTAATGCATTAACAGATCACTTATTTGCGACAACTGATCTTGAAAAATCATATTCTTTTAATATGAATATGATTGGAGTGAATGGAAGGCCTCAGCTTAAAAATCTGCTTGAGGTTCTTACAGAATGGCTCGAATACAGGGCAGAAACCGTAAGAAAAAAATTGAATTTCCGACTGGAAAAAATTTTAAACCGTCTTCATATACTGGAAGGCCTTCTTGTCGCCTTTCTTAATTTGGATGAAGTGATTAAAATTATCAGAAAATCTGATCACCCCAGAAAAAACCTTATCAAGGCCTTTCCATTATCCGAGCTACAGGCAATAGCGATTCTTGAAATCAGGCTGCGCCAACTTGCCAGATTAGAAGAAATAAAAATACAATCTGAACAAAAAGACTTGAATTCACAACGAAAAAAGCTTGAAAAAATCCTTGGCAATGAAAAAAGATTTAAGGAATATATAAAAGAGGAAATAAACTCTGATGCAAAAGAATATGGTGATAAAAGACGATCACCCAGAAAAATACGGAAAGAGGCAGAAAAATTTTCTGTTACAGATGTAATTGATATAGAACCGGTCACCATTATTTTGTCTAAAAATGGCTGGATTCGATCTGCCAAGGGTCATGAAATTAACCCTGAATCCGTTAAATTTAAATCCGGGGATTCGCTTTTGGGGCATTTAAGGACAAGAAGCGACAAACCTATCATTTTTCTGGACAATACGGGCCGAAGCTATATGCTGTTTTCTCACACACTTCCTTCAGCCAGGAGTAATGGAGAACCTTTAACTGGTCATTTGTCTATCCAGTCCAATGCCCACATCAAATATATGCTGTCAGCTGAAAATAATAATCATTTCCTTATGGGTTCTGACAATGGATATGGATTTATCGTTAAATTCGATGATTTTTTAACCAATTATAAAAATGGTAAAGCAATTGTCACTTTAAAGGAAAATCATGAATTATTAAATCCCGAGGCTGTCATTGATCTGGAAAAAGACAGCATTGTAGCGATTACGTCTAAGGGCAGGCTTTTGATATTTAAATTAAAGCAATTACCTAACTTAAAAAAAGGTAAAGGAAATAAAATTATTTCCATACCAAAAAAAGAACTCAAGTCTACAACTCCGGAAATACTTAGCTTCCTTAAAATATTACCATTAAATGCAAACCTTTTTATCTATTCCGGCCGGCATTTTCTTAAATTGAGCCCTGGCAACCAAAAGGATTATACGGGAATGAGGGGCCATAGAGGGAAAAAACTTCCCCGGGGATACCAGAATGTTGATCAAGTGGAAATTGTGCTGATTGAACCAAAGGGAGATTGTGCTGATTGAACCAAAGGGAGATTGTGCTGATTGAACCAAATAGAGATTAAAAATGAAAAATTTTTGTTCTAATTATTTTATTTTAATAAATCTTCTCAGCCTTTTATTTTTTTTTATTTTTTTATCTGTATTGATCCATAATAAGGAATTTGCCTTTAATCTAAACCGTTTGGAAAAAATTAAAAAAACCGGGGTTCTAAGACTTATCACCAATAATTCCATTAGTACTTATTATTATTATAAAGGACAACCTAATGGTTATGAGTATGACCTTGCCAAAGAATTTGCAAGTTTTCTCAATGTTGATCTTGATGTTGTTACCCCGGGCTGGAACAATATGTTTGCTTACCTTGAACAGGGGAAAGGTGATTTTATTGCATCAGGACTTGCCATTACAAGGGAGAGGCTTGAAAAAGTCAACTTTTCAATTCCCTATATGCAGATTCAACAACACATCATACACCATAAGTTAATTTTCGGACCTAAAAACATAGAAGACCTGGCATTCAGAACCATAGATATCCGTCGTGGGACTTCCTATCATTCACGCCTCGAAGAAATTAAAAAATCAGGAATTAATTTTAATTATATTCTTCATAACAACATTCCAACTGAAGAACTCATCCGCATGGTCCATGACAGGAAAATAAGATTTACAATAGCTGACGATAATGTGGCTTATTTAAATCAAAGATATTATCCAGACATCCGGATTGGGTTAGCGCTTCAGGAAAAAGAATCTCTTGCCTGGGCTGTTAATAAAAATGATCTGCAAATGCTGGAACAGATTAATAAATTTTTCCTGTATGCGAATGAAACTGGGATAATGCAACAGATATATGATAAATATTACGCAAATATTGAAGATTCAGATCCTTTTGATCTTAAACGTTTTCATCAAAGAATTAAAACCAGACTGCCAAAATATAAGAAAACAATTATTGAAGAATCCATAAAATATGATTTTGACTGGAAACTTATTGCTGCTGTTGTGTACCAGGAATCCCATTTTAATCCAAGAGCAACAAGTTTTACAAATGTCAGGGGTTTGATGCAGGTAACAAAAGCTACGGCAGAAGAAATGGGCATTGAAAACCCATTGAACCCGTCACAAAGCATTAAGGCCGGAATAAAATATCTTGATAAAATGTTTAAAAAATTCAACAATATAGAAGATGACTATGAAAGAATCCTGTTTGCTTTGGCCAGTTACAATATCGGGTATGGACATGTAATTGATGCCATGCACATCGCAAAAAAAATGGGACTTGCGGAAAACAGATGGCAAAATTTAAAAACAGTGCTACCATTATTATCAAAACCAGACTACTATAAAGAAACTAAACATGGCTATGCAAGGGGGTGGGAGCCGGTTCAATATGTTGAACGTGTCCTTACCTATTTTGATATACTTAAACAGAAAAAAAAGATTTGACCATACATTTAATTCTTATGATAAATAAAAAATTTGACTTGATCCATTCAATTTACTACTTAAAAATTCAAGCGTTTTATAATAATAATATAAATATTAAAGAGACAGCATAATGGAGAAAAAAATTCTGATCAATGCACTGGATTCTGATGAAAACAGAATTGCAGCAATTCAAGATAACAAACTTGAACAATTTCACATTGAAACAACTGCAAAGGAAGTCACACAAGGCAATATTTATAAAGGGATTGTCACAAGGGTTGAACCAAGCCTTCAGGCTGTCTTTGTCGATTATGGTGCATCTAAAAATGGTTTTCTTCAAAAAAACGAAATCCATACAGACTATTTTCAGGATGTTGAAGCCGGCGCAAAGGCTTTGTTTCATCTTATCAAAAAAGGCCAGGAGCTTATTGTTCAGGTGACAAAAGACCCGATTAATCAAAAAGGGGCCATGCTGACAACCTTTATCTCTCTGCCTGGAAGATTATCTGTTCTGATGCCGGGAAATTCAACAAAAGGTGTATCCCGAAAAATCAGTGATGAAGATGAAAGAAAAAGACTTGTCAATATTATAAAAAAAATGGATATCCCCACAGGCTTTGGCATGATAGTGAGGACTGCCGGTAAAGACTCCACAAAAACCTTGTTGACTGCTGATTTAAAATACCTGATGCGTGTATGGAAAAATATTGACAAAGAGGCGATCAAAAATACAGCACCATCGCTGCTCTACAAAGAACAGACCCTTGCTGTCAGATCTTTAAGAGATTATTTTACATCAGACGTTAATGAAATTCTGATTGACAGTCCTGAAATTTTTAAAGAAGTACAAGCTTTCATGAGCATAATTGCTCCAAAACAAAAAAAAATAGTCAAACTTTTCAAGGGTGACAAACCCATATTCAGTAAATATCAACTTGAAGATCAGATTGCTTCTATTTACAAAAAAGAGGTCCCCCTCAAATCCGGAGGTTTCCTTGTAATTGAACAAACAGAAGCCCTGGTTTCCATTGATGTAAATTCAGGAAAATCTACTAAAAAGAAAAACATTGAAGAAACCGCTTCTCATACAAATCTTGAGGCCTGTGAGGAAGTTGCACGGCAATTGAGACTCCGTGATATGGGTGGGTTGATTGTGGTTGATTTTATAGACATGAAGGATCGACGGCATAAAGCTGAAATTACAAAAACACTTAAAAAACATTTAAAATCAGATAAGGCTAAAACAAAAGTAGGTGGAATTACACCATTTGGGTTATTGGAAATGTCACGGCAGCGGATCAGGCATTCCATTACTTTTGGCAGCTATGAAACCTGCAGACACTGTAAGGGCAGAGGTCAAACTCCTTCTGTAGAAACCCAGGGCCTTGCCTTCTTAAGACAATTGAACTTGAAAACAATAAAACCTGAGGTTAAGGAAGCAACAGGGATTGTACCCAGTGACGTGGCCGGTTATCTGTTAAATAAAAAAAGAGAGGAGCTATCTGAAATTGAATCTAAAAGATCCATTGCTATTACAATTGAGGGAGATCCCAAAATGATTTCCGGGGAAAATAAAATCATTATAATTACCCCAAATTGAAGCTCTTTCTTGACATAAATCATTCTATTGTGTATCTGATGCAATTTTGATCTTAAAAAATAATGGGAAAATTATGTTCCAGAAAAAAAATAGAAAATTATTAATACTGGTTGCAGTGGTTTTAGTAGGTGTACTCTTTTGGGGTATACCGTATTTAAATAAATTCCAGAAAAACAATTTTGCGCCAGCAAATAATAAAACGGCAATACCACAAAAAACTGAGAGCAATAAACAAAGTACCATCGTTAAAACAGACAACAATAAACAAAGTACCATCGTTAAAACAGACAAAACTATTGGTGCTGACAATACAGTAAAACCTAATGAAACCGTTACCAGGGACAAGGCAGTTAAAGCAGATAAAACTATTGCCGATGGCACGACTGTTAAAGCAGAGGAAGTCGTTACCGGTGGCAAGATTGTGAAAACAGATGAAATAGCCCAGGGCAAGATTATTGTTTTACCCGACATTGATTATAAAAATCTCAAAAAAGATGAGAAATTAAAGCAGCTCATGGTATCCCGCAAAGAGGAATTAGGATTAAAAAAAAGTCTTGACATGATTGTCAAATCAGATGAAACTTTTAAGATTGGGGATGTTCAAATCCCTTTAAGAGATATTTTAGAAAAGGCCAGCTTTAAAGAAGGAAAGGTTTTCGAAGAAAAAATTGAGGACTCTGGAGCTGTCCAGCCTGAAATAATAAAAAAATTCGGAATTTATGTGGTTCAGCCAGGTGATAATATCTGGAATATTCATTTTAATATTTTAAAAGAATTTTATGAACACCAGGGAATAAAAATTTCACCTGTTGCAGATGAACCGCTTTCCAGGGGAACAAGTTCAGGCATTGGAAAAATTTTAAAATTCTCCGAAACCATGGTTATTATATACAATTTTATCGAACAAAAAATAGATTCAAATATTGAACTTCTTGAACCATTAAGTAAGATTATTATTTACAATATGGATGAAATTTTTTCGCTTCTGCAGGAAGTAAATTATGAGAACATAGACAGAATCCAATTCGATGGAAAGACAATCTGGGTTCCTACAAAAAAATTATAAATTTATATTTTATTTATTCTAAGGAGGATTTATTTTGATTAGTACAGCATATGCAATGGGACAGACGGGGGGAGCAGGCGGGGCCGGTGGTGGTATAGCCGGTTTTTTACCCATTATTATTTTATTTGCAATTTTTTATTTTCTTTTGATTCGTCCCCAGCAGAAAAAAGCTAAAGAACATAGAGAAATGATAGCCAATTTAAAAAAAGGGGTTAGAATCATCACGTCTGGTGGCATCTTTGGAACCATCCAGAGTATTGATGATGCAACCATTGGCCTTGAAATAGCTGAAAAGGTAAAAATCAAAATTTCCCGGGGAAATGTTGCCGCTGTAATTTCCGATGCTGAAGCAGTCCAGAAAGAAGATAAAAAGAAAAAATAAATCCATTAGGAGTAATTAGATTGAAACCGTTTACCTTTAAGTCCTTATTAAATATTGGTGTTATTTTGGCAGCCATTGTCTTTTTGCTTCCTACCTTTTTAAATACCTGGCCACATAAAAAAATTAATCTGGGGCTGGATCTTCAGGGAGGAATGCATCTTGTACTTGAAGTTCAAAATATCAAGGCTGTTGAAACTGAGGTGGAAAGAACCATACAGGAAATTAAAAAACAGCTTAGAACAGAAGGCGTGAAGCATCTTGGTATTTCCCGCCTTAATGACAACTCTATTCTTGCAAAAATTACCGATGGTAATGACAAATCCGGGTTTGAGACTATTCTTTCTAAAAATTTTGAAAATCTTGTCACCCACAAGCCACAGATTGATAATAATATTGTATCCTACAAACTGGCCCTATCAGAAAAAGAGACTGAAAACATTAAAAAAATGGCCACGGCACAGGCTCTTGAAACAATACGCAACAGAATTGATGAATTTGGCGTAAGTGAGCCTGATATCCGAATCCAGGGTGGAAACAGAATCCTGCTTCAGTTGCCTGGCATCAAAGATCCAGAAAGAGCCAAAGATCTAATTGGAAAAACCGCGCAATTGACATTTCAACTGGTTGATGAAGATGCAGATATAAATTCCGCCATAAATGGAACACCGCCTGTTGGTGATGAACTCCTCTATCAGACCAAATATAATCCCGGTTCAGGCATACCAGTCAAAACAGCATTTTTAATCAACAAAAGAATCCTCCTGGATGGCAGCCTGTTAACAAATGCAAGAGTTGAATTTGACCAGTTTCAACAGCCCCAGATTGGCATTGAGTTTAATAGAAAAGGTGCCAGGATTTTTGATCGTATCACGGGGGAAAATATCCACAAACGTCTTGCCATAGTGCTTGATAAATCCGTTTATTCCGCACCTGTTATCCAGGACAGGATTGCCGGGGGAAAAGCAGTAATAACCGGTAATTTTACTTTGAATGAAGCAAAGGATCTTGCCATTGCACTGAGAGCAGGTTCTTTACCGGCGCCGGTCAAAATTATTGAAGAACGAACCGTTGGTCCCACACTTGGTGCAGATTCCATACGAATGGGCCTTATTTCAATGGTGATTGGCGGATTTCTTGTAATTTTGTTTATGATAATCTATTATAAAAATGCTGGCCTGATCGCTGATCTGGCATTGATTGTTAATATTATCCTTATCGGAGGAGGCCTTGCAGCTTTCCAGGCTACCCTGACACTGCCTGGAATTGCAGGTATTATTCTTACCATCGGTATGGCCGTTGATGCCAATGTTATTATTTTTGAAAGAATCAGAGAAGAACTTAGAGCAGGAAAGACGGCTCTGGCAGCAGTACATGCAGGTTTTGACCGAGCAGCTTTGACCATTCTTGATGCAAATGTTACAACCTTGATTGCCGCCCTGGTTTTATACCAGTTTGGTACAGGGCCCATTAAAGGCTTTGCAGTTACCCTTTGCCTTGGTATTATCGCAAGTCTTTTTACAGCATTGATTCTGTCCAAGGGTATTTTCAATTTTGTTTTAAAGAATAAACCATCCAAAAAACTAAGTATATAAAGGAAATAAATAATGCAGCTTATCAAGTCTGATATCAATATAGACTTTATTGGTAAAAATAACATTGCATATGCTCTATCAATTATTCTTATTCTATTGAGCATCGGGTCTCTTATTGTTCATAAAGGGCCTAATTATGGCATTGATTTTGTTGGCGGAACCATCATCCAGATTAAATTTTCAGAACAGGTTCCCGTTGGA
>JACNHV010000237.1:17562-19381 GCA_014383445.1 Candidatus Desulfobacula maris
TATTTTCTGGGTGGCGAGATTATTCATAATTTTGCCTTTGCCATGATTATCGGTGTAATTATCGGTACATATTCTTCCATATTTGTGGCCAGTCCCATTGTTCTTCTTGCTCACAAAAGGTAATTTTATGCCTTTTGTGAAAAAATAGGGGATTTTTAGTAAAACCTTTTTCTTTAAATGTATACATCTTTTGAAAAATATTTACCCTGGTTTATACTGAGGGAAATTCCTTTTATAGGGAACACAATGTATAAGAAATTGATTCATCAATTTCAATCTCCTGAAAAGGTTTTAAACGCTTCTGAAGCCCAGTTGAAAAAAATTGATAAAATATCTGCAAAAATAATCAATGGCATTTTGGGTCACAAAGTATTTCAAGACAAAGCAAAAAAAGAATTAGATCTGATTTTAAACAAAAATATAAAAATTGTCACACTGACCGATTCCTCCTATCCTGTCTTGTTAAAGCAGATCACTGATCCGCCACTTTTTTTAACTTATCTGGGCGAACTGGACAACAGCTCCCCCTGTATCTCTGTTGTCGGTTCAAGGACTGCAACGGCCTATGGATTGAGCACATCTGAGAACCTTTCCTATCTTCTTGCCAAAAAAGGATTTCAGATTGTCAGCGGACTGGCAAGGGGCATTGATACCAGGGCACATCAAGGGGCTTTGCGGGCACAGGGAAAAACCATAGCGGTTTTGGGTTCAGGACTCAATAAAATATATCCCAGGGAAAATAAATACCTTTTTAACGCTATTGCAGATAAGGGTATAATTTTTTCAGAATTTAAAGCTGATACCGAACCTTTTCCATCCAATTTTCCCATTCGCAATCGAATTATTGCAGGATTATCCTGCGGCACCATTATTGTTGAAGCTGCAAAAAGGAGCGGGTCTCTGATCACTGCCCGTCTGGCAGGTGAATATAACCGGGAAGTATTTGCCGTTCCAGGAAACATACAATCAAAAAAAAGCCAGGGCACTCACTCGCTATTAAAACAAGGCGCAAAGCTGGTGGAGAACGAGATGGATATCATGGATGAGCTCCATCATTTCATTCATTCAAAAAAAATAGATCATTCTACACCTTTACAAAATCATAAAACGGCCCACTATAAATGCTGTAAAACGGCTGGCCCTGAAATTTTAAAGTTTCTAGGACCCTACCCTGTCCATATCGATGTATTGATAGAAAACAGCGGGATGAACAGCTCGCAAATTACATCCCAGTTACTTGACTTGGAACTTGTGGGAAAAGTGAATCGCCATCAAGGCAACTATTATTCTATCTCGGAGGAAAACCATTGACTAAACCCCTCATCATCGTAGAGTCTCCAACAAAAATCAAAACATTGAAAAAATATGTGGGAAACGAATTTAATATTGCTGCCAGTGCCGGCCATATCCGAGATCTTCCAATAAATACCCTTGGTATTGATATTGAAAAAAAATTTAAGGGTAACTATGTCAACATTAAAGACAAATCAAAAATTATTGCAAATTTAAAAAAACTGGCCAAAGATGCCAAAGAGATTTACCTTGCCCCTGACCCTGATCGTGAAGGTGAAGCCATTGCATTCCACATCATGGATATTTTAAAACAAAAGAACCTGATTTTTCATCGTATTCTTTTCCATGAATTGACAAAAAAAGGTATTCAAGAAGCATTAGCACAACCCCTGAAACCAGACTCGAACAAATATGATGCCCAGCAGGCCAGAAGAAAACTGGACCGGCTGGTGGGTTATCAGATCTCTCCATTATTATGGCAAAAAATCCAGAGAGGATTAAGTGCTGGAAGGGTTCAATCCGTTGC
>JACNHV010000237.1:20058-42428 GCA_014383445.1 Candidatus Desulfobacula maris
TTTGTTGCATCACAAATGGCACAGGCTATCATTGACCAAAAAACCATTTTGATTCAGGCAACGGATAAATATCTTTTTTCAGTCAGCGGTTCAACAATTCGGTTCCCGGGATTCATGAATCTTTATTCCCAGGATCAAGAGTCCAAAGACAAGGATATTCAAGCACTGCCCGATGCAAAAGTTGGGACTGCTTTAAAAACTATAGAAATTATCCCTAAACAGCATTTTACAAAACCCCTGCCGCGGTTTTCCGAAGCATCCCTTGTCAAAGAGCTTGAAAAAAACGGTATTGGTCGACCCAGTACTTATGCTTCCATCCTATCCGTGATCCAGGACAAAGGATATGTTGACCTTGTAAAACGATATTTTATTCCTAGTGAACTCGGTTTTATTGTAAATGATTTGCTGGCTGCATCTTTTCCAAAGATTTTAAATATTTCCTTTACAGCCCAGATGGAAACCAATCTTGATAACGTTGAAACCGGTAATTTGGAAGAAGTCCAATTATTAACAGATTTTTATTCTAGCTTTAAAAAAAGCCTGGACGCTGCAAGCGAGAAAATGATCAGTGTAAAAGGAGTTGGGGTTGACACTGATTTAAATTGTCCGTCCTGTGGGAAACAAGTGAATATAAAAATTGGCAAAAACGGACATTTTCTAGCATGTACTGGATATCCTGACTGCTCCTTTACCAGCAATTATCTTCGAGATGAAAAAGGTAACCTTTCAATTGTAGAAAAAATCATTGATAATACCAAAGTCAAAGATTGTATAAAATGTGGCAACCCCATGGTTCAAAAAGAGGGCCGTTTTGGCCTGTTCCTGGCCTGCACCGGATACCCTGAGTGTAAGCATACTGAATCTGTCAATGGTGAACAAAACGGTAAAAATATCGGCGTGAACTGTCCGCAAACCGATTGCTCAGGAACGATTCTAGAAAGAAAATCAAAAAGAGGTAAAATATTTTTTGGCTGCTCAAATTATCCAAACTGTACCTTTGCATCCTGGGATAAGCCCGTCGATAAATCATGCCCGGATTGCAACTCTGCCTATCTTGTTGAAAAAGAAACCAAAAGAGATGGAAAATCTTTAAAATGTCCTGAAAAGGATTGCGGGTTTAAAGAACATCAATAAAAATGCTGGATTATTCATTCACCCTTTCTACATATTCCCGGGTTCTGGTATCAATTTTTACCATCTGACCCGGGTCAATAAAGGGAGGAACCTGGACCTCAAATCCTGTTTCAAGTATCGCAGGTTTTGTGCTTCCTGTTGCTGTATCACCTTTAGCCCAGGGTTCTGATTCGATCACTTCCAAGTGTACAAAATTCGGCAATGTAACACCAATGGGAAGGCCATTATATAATAGAACAGTACAAATGGTATTGTCCTTTAACAGATCTATTACGTCTCCCAATTGATCTTTTGTCAAAAAATGCTGCT
Organism: Candidatus Desulfobacula maris; assembly: GCA_014383445.1. Taxonomy (GTDB): domain Bacteria; phylum Desulfobacterota; class Desulfobacteria; order Desulfobacterales; family Desulfobacteraceae; genus Desulfobacula; species Desulfobacula maris. The sequence goes on from JACNHV010000237.1 coordinate 21,502, forward strand.
CATAATTGGCTGTGTTCATAAAACAGCAATTATCTTTATCCGAATAAAGGTATTCCATTTCCTGTTCTTCAAGATCAGCTCTATTAAATTTGTCACCGGATCGATAGGTTCGTTCATACTGTGTACCTGTGATCATATTCTTTAATTTGCATTTATATAAAGATTGTCCTTTTCCCGGTTTTTTGAATTCGAAACTAATAATGACATAGGGTTCCCCATCTATTTCAAACTTTAAACCCTTTTTTAAATCACTGGCAAGATACATACATACTCCTTAATTTATTTTCAAATAATATTCTTTATTCTCATCTCCTTATTAATCATATTAAAGGTCAAATGGCAACCTTAAGGATAAAAACAACTTGCTTTTTTGTCCATAGTATAGGAAATATGATAGTTTAGGAAAATTATTAATATAGGAATAATTTTATGATCATTGTTATTGATTTTGGTTCGCAATTTAATCAGCTTATTGCCAGAAGAGTTAGAGAAAATGATGTGTATTGCCAGGTAGAACCTGCCAGTATTTCTCTGGAAAAATTGAAAAATCTTCATCCCAAGGGCATAATTCTTTCCGGCGGACCGTCAAGCATCTATGAAGAAAACAGTCCAACAATTGATAAAGCCCTTTTTGATCTTGGCATCCCCATCCTTGGCATCTGCTATGGAATGCATTATATGGTACATACCCTGGGCGGAAAAATTAAAAAAGCAGATAAACGTGAGTATGGATTTGCAAGCCTTGACATTAAAGACCCCGATCCCTTATTCAAGGATATGGATACTGGTTTTCAATGCTGGATGAGTCATGGAGATTCTGCCATTGAATTACCTGAAAATTTCGTTATTACCGCTTCCACCAAAAACACTGCCATTGCAGCTATTGCAAATCATACAAAAAAATTTTATGGCCTTCAGCTTCATCCAGAGGTTGAACATTCCATAAACGGATCATTAATGATTCGCCATTTTTTATTTGATGTCTGTAATTGCCAGAAAAACTGGACAATGAAATCTTTTTGCGATGGTGCGATTGCTCAAATTAAAGCTGCCGTTGGTGATAAAAAAGTGATCATGGGACTTTCAGGCGGTGTTGATTCTTCCGTTGCTGCGACCCTTATACATAAGGCCATCGGCAAAAACTTATTCTGCATCTTTGTTGACAATGGTCTTTTAAGAAAAAATGAAAAAGAAACTCTTGAAAAAAGCCTGATCCTCAACCTTGATTTAAATATAAAATTTGTTGATGCAAAAAACAAATTTTTAAACGCATTAAAAGGTGTGACAGATCCTGAAAAAAAACGAACAATTATTGGGAATATTTTTATAGACATATTTGAAGCAGAAGCCAAAAAAATCCCAGGCGCACAATTCCTAGGTCAAGGCACCTTGTACCCGGATATTATTGAATCCAAATCCGCTTTTGGCGGACCCACCTCCATTATCAAATCTCATCATAATGTTGGGGGCCTGCCGGAAAAAATGAAACTCAAACTAATTGAACCCTTACAACTTCTTTTCAAAGATGAAGTTAGAAAACTCGGGGCAGAACTGGGCATTAAGGATGATCTCATATGGCGCCAACCCTTTCCCGGCCCTGGACTTGCCATAAGAATCATGGGTGAAATCACGGAATTCAGACTTAAAATTTTAAGAGAAGCAGACGCTGTTTTGCTTGAAGAAATCAGGGAAGCTGGGCTTTATAGAAAGGTATGGCAATCTTTTGCTGTCCTCTTGCCCGTGAAAACTGTAGGGGTGATGGGAGATAAAAGGACATTTGAAAATTGTATTGCAATAAGAGCTGTCACCAGCAATGATGCCATGACTGCTGACTGGGCAAAATTACCCCACGATCTTTTAGGTAAAATTTCAAACAGGATAATCAATGAAGTTGAAAATATTAACCGGGTTGTTTTTGATATCACATCCAAGCCTCCCGGAACCATTGAATGGCAATAAAATAATAGGAATAGAATAGAAAAATGAGTTTAAAAGATTTCAAACCTGATATCTCAAATTTCGACTCTGGAGAAGAGAGCCTGAAAGATTCGGACGGCCAGGTTTCAGCATTGATATATCACGAAGAAATCAATTCCTTGAATATAGATAAGCTTTCCAACAGGGTAACAATTATTTCCATCATTATTCCCTGCCTTATCGGCGCTATTCTCGTTTTTGCCTACCTTGATATGAAAGAACGGGTGTTTGATGTTGATGTGACCAAACAAAGCCAGGTCGACAGGATCTCTCAACAATTGGAAGAAAAATTAAATGCACTTGATGTAAAAATAGCCAAAAACAGATTTGATCTGGATAATAATCTGCCTGAATTTGACAAAAAAAATATTTCACTTGAAGGACAAATCACAAAATTAGCAGGCTTAAAGGCTGACAGCGAAACGATTAATGCCCAGTTTGCTAAATTTGAAAACCAGTTTGCTCAAATTGCAAAACAGGTTGCAAATAATACAAACCAGAATAAAACAACGCTACTGGCCATTGAAGGGCTAAATGAACAGAGCCTTTCAGCCTTTAAAGAAAGTAAAACTCAATTTGATACCTTTATCCAGCAAATAAAAAATGAAACCGATCTTTTAAAAAATGAATTTAAGGCCCGACTGTTGGAGTTATCAGATTATGATCAGCAAATAGGCGAGCTTCGAAAAAATATAAGTCTTATGGATAAAAAATATAAAAATTTAGAGAGTGAGAGTGTTTCTCAAGCTATTGTTGACAGAAAAATCACACAAATGGAAAATGATTTAAACAATCGCATGAATACCCTTGATAGCCTGATAGAGACCTTGAATCAAAAACTTGAAGCAAATATTTCTCGGATGCAAAAAGATATTGACCAGCTGTCAAACAAATCATCAAAAAGTACCAAGCCAAAACCGCAGATAAATATTGATTCATCTAAATCTGTAACTATTAAAGAAAAACCTTTGACACAATAATTTGGCTTTCCCGTATATCTTGGTCGTCCATCCCGGCTGGATATTTGCCATAAGAAATTTTGCATAACCCGTTCCTTTGGAAGGTATAGCAAGTTCGTAAATGCTTTTTGCAAAATAACCTGGATCGGAACGGGTTGGCGGAAATAGGTTGAAAGCTTCTTTAAATTAGGGTATAGTTATCAAATTCTTTGGGGAAATAAATAAAAAGGAATTAAAATGTCTAAACAATACCCAGAATGCCCACTCTATAATCATGCGACTTGCAGGGAATTACATAATCAAAAACTTTGTGCAATCATACGGGATGATAAAGTCTGTTTTAAAAAACTACAAAAACCCAAAAAAGAGGATACAAACTGCACTGAAGACACTTCTTCGTAATTTTTATTCAATCAAAAGCCTGTCTCCCGGATGAATCATACTTTTTACAGAAAGATTATTTAATTTTAACAAATATAAAAAAGAAATTTGATATTTTTCTGCAATTTCACTGAGACTCTCTCCGTTTTTAACAATGTGAAATTTTGTTTTATAAATTTTTTCCCAGTTTTTGTATTGAGAGCTAAAATTTTTCTTAAATCCTTTTGCTTTTCCCTTTGGTATCAAAATCGCAAAATCACCTTTTTCAAGGTAATATCCGCGCAATTCAGGGTTGTAATCTTTAATTGTTTTAAAGGGTATATCCGCAGCCTTTGCAATAACGACAATGGGAAGCTGATAATCTAGTTTGAACTGAATTATGTCAAAAGAAAAAACAGGGTACAAATCTGATTTTTTCAAAAAAAATCCATAGGATTCCTGATTTTCAAGAATTAATTTGACGCAAATAATTTTAAAGGCATATCTCTGGGTTTCCAAAGGAAGATATAATGAAAAAAAGTCATTATTTTTTTGCGCTTCAATTTCACGGTTTAAACCATATTCTCCCATATTATATGCAGACAGGGCAAGCAGGTATGATCCAAATTGCTTTTCCAAGGCCTTTAAGTATTCACCGGCAGCTTGGGTTGATTTAAAAATATTTCTTCGTTCATCTACTTGAGAATCAATTCTAAGTCCATATTTTCTTCCGGTCGATTTTAAAAACTGCCAATATCCCATTGCATCTTTTGAAGAGCCGGCATGGGGTCTTAAAGCACTTTCAATCAGCGGAACATATTTCAAATCCAGTGGCAGTCCATGTTGTTTTAAAATTTTTTCCACATGGGGAAAATATCGTGCCGCGCGCTTGATCCACAGGATCACCTGTGCACGGTCCCACAACGCCAATAACATCTCTTTTTCAAGTCTTTCCTTTACATCCTGATCTTCAATCGGAATTTTAATGCCACAGAATTCAATGTCCTTTTCAAACTGAATGCTTTCCATTAATGACGGAAAATCAGGTGAAGAGTTTTGATGGCTCAAAAGCTCTGTACCAAAACAGATCAAGGGAATTGCAAAAACCGATAGGATTAATATACAGATGATCTTCCATAAAGTTTTATATTGCATAGACATATCCGAAAATTAAAATTTTTACTTAGCGGGATCATCTCAAAATCAAGTATCAAAGTCAATGAACCGTTAAAGGAATCAAATACGTATGGAGTCTGGGGTTTTTGCCTTTGAAAAAATTGTATTGATATGCCATACTTCATAAAATTTAAACCAAATAAAAAAAGAGAAATAAAAAAAATGACAATTCAATGGTTTCCAGGACATATGGTTGAAACGGAAAACCTGCTTAAAAAGGCTATATCTAAAGTAGACGTTGTTTTGGAAATTTTAGATGCAAGACTGCCCCGGGCAAGTGCCAACCCCTTTGTGAACAAAATCTGCAAAGAAAAATTTCGATTAAAGGTTTTAAATAAATCCGACCTTGCAGACCCTGAACAAACTAAAGCATGGCTTCATTATTTTGAAACACAAAAAAAGACTCCTGCCATCTCAATTTGCGGTTCTCAAAAATCCCAGGTAAATGGGGCATTAAATTATTGTATGGACAAAGTTAATCGCAACCGGGCCAGAAAATTAAAGGTAATGGTTGTGGGCATTCCAAACACTGGAAAATCAACCATTTTAAATACTCTTGCAGGAAAAAAAATTGCAAAAACCGGAGATGTGCCGGCAATCACCCGGCATCAGCAACGAACAAGTTTACAAAATAATATTGATATCTATGATACCCCTGGAATATTATGGCCCGTAATAGAACCAGAAGAAAGAGCATATATCCTGGCAGCAAGCGGTGCCATATCAGATACGGCCATTGACTATAATGACATTGCATTTTTTGCTGCCAGTCTTTTAATAAAAAGATATCCTGAACTATTGATGCAGCGGTATTCTTTTTTAAAAACCATACCAGAGGATGCACTGACTTTAATAGAAGAAATCGGTGCTGCAAGGGGATGTTTAAAAAAAGGCGGCATAATCAATTATCAAAAAGCATCTGAAGCATTGATTCGTGAACTTAGGGCGGGCAAAATTGGCAGAATAAGCTTTGAAACACCAGAGGATATAGACCATGAAACTGAAAAAAATTAAGAATATTACTATTTCAATTTTCTTAAAATACATTTTCTCAACGCTCATCTTTTTATCGTATTCATCATCTGCACTGGCAGATATTGGCAAGGCCATCAACCCTAAGCCAGAACATTCTTCTCAATGTATTCAAATTATAAAAGCACTTGACCGATATCATTATCTTGAAAAAAATCTGGACAATTCAATGTCCTTAATTATTCTTGATGCATATTTAAAACAACTTGATCCAGGCAAGCAGCTCTTTACAACAGAAGATGTTTATAAATTCAAACAATATCAATTCCAGTTTGATAATGATCTTAAAAAAGGACGTCTTGATACTGCTTTCAACATATTTAATTTATATATGGATCGATCAAAGGAACGGCTGGATTATATTTTAACACTGATTAAAACATGGGAAAAAAGTTTAGATTTCACTAAAAACGAATCCATGATTGTTGACATTGATTTGAGGCAATGGAAGGACAACAAATCTGAACTTTATTTTCTTTGGGAAAAAGAGCTGAAAAATCATATCATTTCCTTGATATTGAATGATCAACAGACAGCTTTGATCAGCGATACGCTTGAGAAAACATATTCAAACCGGCTCAATCGCTTATTGCAAACCAATTCAAATGATATTTTTCAAATTTTCATGAACAGTGTGACGGCAAGTTTTGATCCCCATACTCAATTTTTTCCTCCCAGGGCTTCCGAAGATTTCGATATCCATATGAGTTTATCTCTTGAGGGGATTGGCGCTGTACTCCAGACTGAATATGAATATACCAAGGTTATCAGGTTAATTCCCAAGGGACCTGCTGACAAATCAAATCTGCTTATGCCGGGTGATAAAATTATTGGTGTTGGTCAGGGTGAAACCGGAGAAATTCAAGACACCATCGGACAAAGGATTGATCATGTTGTCAAACTTATCCGTGGTCCAAAAAATTCATTTGTCCGGCTGAAAATCATTCCTGCTAAAAAAAGTGATTCAACTAAAACAATTCAAATAAAAAGGGAACAGGTTAAATTAGAAGAACAATCTGCCAAAAAAGATATCATCACCATGGAGCACAACAACCAAACCCTGAAACTGGGTATTATTGAAATTCCCAATTTTTATATTGATTTTAATGCCTATCACAGAGGAGATAAAGACTACAAAAGCACAACAAAAGACGTAAAAAAACTATTATTTGAACTTAAAGACGAAAACATTGATGGATTGATTATTGATTTAAGGGACAATGGCGGCGGTTCCTTAAAAGAGGCTAACGAGCTGACGGGACTTTTTCTTAAATCAGGCCCGGTCGTACAGATTAAAACAAAATATAGAACCACGCGATTATATGATGAAGATCCAGCCATAGAATATTCCGGGCCCCTTATTGTGTTAATCAATCGAATGAGCGCATCTGCTTCTGAAATTTTTGCCGGTGCTATTAAAGACTATCACAGGGGTGTGATTGTCGGCACAAGAAGTTTTGGAAAGGGAACTGTTCAGGAAATGCAACCGCTTGGGAAAGGGAAACTAAAGCTTACCAGTGCAAAATTTTATCGTGTATCCGGGGACAGTACACAGCATTTAGGAATTTTGCCTGATTTACAATATCCTCAACTCTATAAAATTAAAGATACAGGAGAAAGCTCTTTAGACGGCGCCCTTCCATGGGACACAATAACCAAAATATCCTATAACGCATATCCATCCCTTTCTTTGGTGAATGAAAAACTAAATATGATTTACCAGCAAAGATCTTTAAAAGACCCCGGCTTAAACTATCTTAAAAAAATAATTGAAATGGCCTCGGATTTAAATGATCAGGACTTACTCTCATTAAACCTGGATGCCAGAAAATCGAAAAAAAAACAATATGAACAATTAGAAATTGAGATTGAAAATGATTATTTAAAATCTATTGGCAAACCTCCAATAGAGAAATTAGATCAGGAAAATATGAAAACAGATGAGTTTAAAAAAATTATAATGGATCAAACCCATCTTGTAATGGCTGATTTTATAGATCTATCCTATGACCTTGATTTTTCCTGGTAAGGATTAATGTTTTTTTCTTATAAAACAGGATTTAAACGGCTGATTCTTTATGGTATTGCAGTAATTATTGGATTAATAGTATTATCCCCGATTATCATTACCTGGGGCATCAACACATCATATATAAAAAATAAAATATCTTCTTTTCTCTATCAAAAAACAGGGATACATATTGATGGTTCTAAATTTTCACTTGCCATCTTTCCAAACGCAAGCATCTCTGTTCATAAGGTTTTGTTTAACCCTGACAATGGAATAAACCTATCCATTGATTTTTTAAAATTTAATTTTGATATTCAACAGCTTTTGCAGGGCAAGATAAATATAAATCAGATAACTATTGATCGCCCTGAAATCAAACCAATGGTAATAGAGGGCAAACCCTTTTCATTATCCCATAATATTTTTGTTTCCAACTATATCCAGGACTTAAAAAAAATATTTGCTTTTTTACCCGAACATCAGACCTCTGTTAAACTCAGGTTTGAAAATGCAGTCTCGCAATACTTTAAACAAATGGATGGATCCGTTTATCTGTCAAAAGAAAAAGAAGAGATCCTTTTAAATACGACCATAAAAAAAATAAAATTCAGGCCGGCCACCCTATCAAAAGATACTTTTGAGAAATATTCTGATTTGGATTCCATTGAGCTGGATCAAGTAAGTTTTTTTGCCAACATAAATTCAAAGGGGGAGATAAAAGGTGAGTGCACCTTTGTCCAACCAAAGCTTTTGTCTGAAAATAAAGATATATTATTGGGCGCAAACATCATTGAATCGTCTTTTCAACTGGGTGAAGACGATTATCAATTTGACCTGACTCCATTTAAATTAAATTTTCCTGAAGGCCAGGTAGGTGTCCATTTTGAAACCAGCCAGATCCAAAAAAAATCAATCCTGGAATTTACCGGAACCCAAATTCTTATTGATCCGGCAAGACAGATGTCCTTAAAATTATTCAAGGACAATGAAATTGTAAAAACTATTTTCCAAATTGTCAGTAAAGGCTTTGTCCCCAAAGTAGTTGTATCTTTCCACGGCAAAGACCTTAAAGACCTTTTTAAAGGAGATCAGTTAAGGCTAAAGGGAAATATTGAAAAAGGATCAGTCCATATTCCAGGAACAAACTTGATGGCCTCAGATGTTAAGGCAGATGTCCATATACACAATGGTATTCTTGACATACAGGCAAAAAACGCCATCATTCAAAATTCAAAAGTTGAAAAAGGACATCTTTCCATTGACCTTTTAAATCATAAAAATGTTCCGTTTCAAGGTGAGTTTTCACTTGATCTTGACCTTTCCCTGATACCACAAACATTGATAAGCCTTTTACCAGAAACTCTTCTGGCACGGGAATTATCTCTTGTTCATGATGTAGCAGGACGATCAAAAGCCCAATTAACACTTTTGATGGAACCTGACATAATTGATCTTAAGATCAAAATTGAAGCACCTGATTTTTCTGCTACAGGGTATTATGATCGTATTCCAGGCAATATTTCTCTTGAAAATGTGAATTTTAATTATGAACCTGATCTTGTATCCCTTAAACATTTTACTGCCGGTTTTAACGGCAGTAAAATTGATGATTTTAATACACTTATCAATTTTAAAAATGATATCTGGATTAAGATCCAATCCGGTTCCGGGGTTATTGACCTGGCCTCAACCATACCCTGGTTGATGTCCTATAAAAAAACCCGGGAAATGATATCACCTGTCAAACACGGGAACGGTAAAATCCATATCGCCTCAATTGACCTGTCCGGCCCCATATTAAACCCGGAACTATGGGAATATGAATTAAAGGGTAAAAGTTCTAAAATTAATATTACAACACAAAAAAATCAAAAACAAATACAAGACCTGTCCTGTAAATATCATTTTACCAAAAATCTTTTTATTATGAAAAATATTCAAACAAAAATACATCATCTTTCATGGATGGAACACTTAATCGAAAAAAAACATCTGGATAGTATTTTAATTCCATTTGATTTGGAAAAAGGTGATTTTCAAATGGGAATAACGGAATCTTTTTTCAAAACAGACATTAATTTTCCCAGCGGGCCAAAAATTTATATTGACCTGAAAGGTGAGGCCCCTGCATCCTTTGACTTAAGTGAAATAAAAATTTTAGATGCGCCAATTTCAAATGCATCTGTATCATTCAATTACAACAAAGATAAACCCTTGTTTGATTTTAAGGGAATATTAAATACAACTACATTAAATAAAGTGATCCGGCAGGACAGTTTCTGGGCAAAAAAAATAAAAAACCTTACTGAAGGACAATCAATATTAATAGAGGCTGATATAAATTCCAATTTAAATGTTACAACCAAAACAATTGACCTGAATTCAATATTTTCTCAATCCCAAATTATCTCCCCTCAAACTACTTCACCCAAAATTACCACAATGGACAGGCGGTTATTACCGGATAAGATCATCCATTTCAAAACAGATCAACTTAAAATTAAAAAATTGACCCTTAACCATATTGACTCTCTATTATTTTTAAAACAGAACCCTTCCCATATCATATTAAACAAAGCTTTTTTATGTGAATTGGAAACAAGTGGTTATATGAATTTTAACAAAGATAGCCTGAATGCCGATATTGCTTTTAAGGCAAAGAATAAAGACAATATTCAGGATCTTTTTAACTGTCTTTCAAAAAAACATGAGTTTATGGATGGGCAGTATTCTTTAACTGCTAATCTTACGTCCAATAGCTTAAAAAAAGATTTTTTAAACACATTAAACGGGGCAGTCATATTGAATGCTGAAAAAGGGAGGATATATAAATTAACGCTTCTTTCAAGAATTCTCTCTGTTTTAAATGTTTCAAAAATTTTTAAAGGCAAGATTCCAGATGTGACACAAGATGGGTTTGCTTATAACAAGATTACCCTGGAAGCTGATATCAAGGGTAGCAGAATTTATCTTACCCGTGCAATCATTGATGGCCAGGATATGACATTGATATTCAGTGGCTGGATTGACCCTGTAAATGATACATTGGATCTAACTTGTCTGGTTGCTCCTTTTAAAACCATTGATCTTATTATCAAAAAAATTCCCATTTTAAACACACTTCTAGACGGACGACTTGTATCTGTTCCAACAAAAGCAACTGGAAAACTTTCTGATCCTATAGTTGCCCCTCTGCATCCGTCTGCCGTTGGCGATGGACTTATAACGATGATGTCTGATATTTTAAAAACCCCTGTTAAATTGTGGGATAAGCTTTATGGTGAATGAAAATAAAACAATCACACTGGCTTTGAACCTGGCTTTGAACTATTTATCCTATCAAGCCAGAACAATTCAAGAAATGCAAAAATACTTAAAAAATAAAGGATTTAGTGAGGACATTGTAAAAGAAATAATCGAAAATTTGCTGGATAAAAATTATTTAAATGATAAAGAATTTGCAAAATTATTTGTGGAAACCAAAATAAAAATCAAACCAAAATCAAAATTTGCCCTTAAATATGAACTCAGACAAAAGGGAATTAATCCTTCTGACATTGAGGATCTTTTAACTCCATATGATGATCAGGCCTTGGCTTTAAAGGCGGTAAAACCGAAAATTAAAATATGGAAAACTCTTGATACTGACAAATTTAAAAAAAAAATGATGAACTTTTTACAATACCGGGGGTTTAGTTATGATATCTGCCTTACAACCCTGAACCTTTTTTTAGAATCAAACCTATCTAAAAAGGAGGATTATGAAAATTAAATTTTTTTGGCAGAGTTTTTACACGGGATAATGTTAGAAAAAACAGGTCTTTAAAACTATTTGAGGAAAAAATGTAATGTTTTGGGAAAAAAAATCCTATTTTTATAACTAGTTTTCCCTTTATCCTTGTAAAATTATAGAAAAATTCAGTGTTCTTATCAATCCAGTCACAATATCTCTTTAAAATCAAAAAAATAATTTTTCATCTATTGATTTTCTTTAGCCGATATATTAAGACCTTACTAAGAAAACAATTGAGAACTATCAACTGCATTTTTTAAATGGCATATTTTGTGCATAGCTATCATAGCTAAAAGAAAAGAAAAATGGTTTTTTAAGTAAACCGAGACAATTAAAGGAAATATATCATGGCGGGGAGAAAAAGAACTGTTGAAAGACGCAAAAGTGAGCGATATAAAGCTGTTGAAGGAGCCTACGCTGCCATAAGTCCTAAATCTCATAAATTAGGGCAGATAATTGATATCAGCATGGGCGGACTTGCATTCAAATATATTGATACAAACAATGATGATACAAACAATGATGATGCAAAAAACCAAAGCCCTACGCAGGAATCAATTTTTTTAAGCAGTATGGGATTTTATGTGGGTGATCTCCCATTTAAAACAATTTCAGATGTAGAAGTCACAAACGCACCATCCTTCAGTTCAATGAAGGTTAGAGAAAGACATGTACAATTTACCGACTTAAGTTTTAAACAGCTGTTTGATCTTGATTATTACCTTAGGCATAATGTTTCTGACCCGGTGGAAAAACTTCCTGAAGAATAAGATCCACAATATAATTCATATGGTTTAGAAAGTTTTCTTTTTTGATTCTCCAATAATATTTGATAGCCCCCCTTTTTTAATCTGCGCTATTCCCAGGCTTTATAACAATCAATGCACTATCATCAATGTTTAAATATTTTTTTGCAAGCAGCATCAAATCATCTTGGGTAATGGCAGTGTAGTCATGCATTATGGTATTGGCCCAGTCAAATTTTTCCGGATAAACTGAAGCATTTGCCATAACAGAATTTAACCAATAATTATTGGTCTTTCGAATAACTTTTAAATGATTCAGAACGGGCTTTAATGCCGAATCTGCTTCTTTTTTTGTGATGCCATCCATGAGAATAGAATTAACAATATCTTTAATTTTATTGTAAACAAATAAGTGTTTTTCCGGTTTCACCTTGGCAACCACATGCAGTATCCCATAATTATTAAAGATCTTTGACGGATCATTATAGGCATAAGGGGAATAAGTTGCACCTAAATCTTCTCTAATAAAAAGTCTCAGCCTTTCTGAAAAAACCCTGGACAAAACAGACAACTGGCGGGTTTGCCTGATATCCCAAAAATCATCTGTTAAAAATGCAACCCGAACAACACCAGAATCAATCTTGGTCTTAAGTTTCAGTTCAAGCTGTTCTCCTTTTGGGAAAATTATTGTTCCTGCATAGGTGAATTTATCTGTAAAACTTTTTCTTTTTTCCAATGCACCTAAATATTTTGAAGCGAGATTAATGATATTTTCTTCATCAAAGTCTCCAATGATGGACACTTCAACAGGTGATTTATGAAAATATGGGGCCACCCAGTTTTTAATATCACTCAGAGTATACTGATTTATTGTATCTGGATGAGGCAAACCAAATCGGGTATCCTTTTTGGCAAGAAAAGAATCTCCTTTTATCTTCATGATACCTTCAGGCGTTCGCATAAGGCTGTCATATTGCTGTTTATAAATAGTTTTTGTAAGATCCAGAGCCTCAGGCCTGTATCCTGGATCATTTAAATAATGATAGATGAGTTGAAAAATAAGTTCTGCTTCTTTTGGATCACTGGAACCGGATAAAGAAAAATAATTATCATTCAATTGAAATCCGATACTGACCTTATTGCCGGCCAGGGCTTCTTCCAGTTGATCTGTGTCAAGATTTCCAATCCCGCTTGCCTTTAAAACACCCTCTCCAAGAAGGGCTAAACCAGGCTTGGATACAGGCTCGGATTTTTTGCCATCTCCAAAACAAACCTTAAATAAAAATTCATTTTGCTTATAATCTGTTTTTTTAAAATTTAATCGAACATTATTATCAAATTCAATTGATTTAATGCCAAGACCTTTTACATTTTCTTGTTTTGATAGTATTCCGAATTTCAAAGAAGGCAATTCAAGATAGGGGAAATTACCTGATTCAAACCCTTTATATTTGCCAGCCTTACCCGTCTTAGATTTTGTATAGGCTTCAAGAATGGTTGATTCAGGGTCCTGGGTATTAATTTGAGCATTGCCCGTGACCAGAATAAGCCGATGGTTTTTTGACCATGCTGTTTTTAGTGTCTCGTGAACATCCTCCAGAGAAATCGATTCAACATAGGGCTTTAAAAGGTCTTTTTTCTGTTGTGGAGATAAAATCAGTTTTTTCCCATTCACGGCTTTTAAAATATCTTTGGACAGGTCATGACTTTTTTGTGTGGCTGCCTGATTAACCTGTGTTTCAAGTGAAGAAATGAAATCAGCTTTAACTCTATCCAGCTCCTTTGTGGTGAATCCATATAAAAGCCCCTGTCTTAAGGCATTTTCAATCTGATTAAGCCCCTTTTCCCACTTGTCAGGCTCACATTTTGCACTAATGGAAGACATTGAAATATGATGAAGAAACAGGCCGGAATAAATAGAAGCTTCTGAGAAGTCAGCCGTTTGCCTGCTGACCATTCTGGACAACCGGTTTTGTAATATTGAATTGGCAAGATGTGTTAAAGTCTTTTTCTTTAGCGTATTCTCGGTTTCTGTTTCAAAGGGCTCCCAGGAAAAGGTCTCTATTGTAATATCCGTGCTGCCGGCTTCCGGCTCATAATGATAAAAAGACCTTATCCCCTTGTGTTCCTTCCATTGGGTTTTTAATGCTGGTTTTACAAAAGCGGCCCGGGGTTTCAGTTTAGAAAATCTTTTGACAATCATGGACTGAACCGTGTTGACATCAAAATCACCAACAACAATCAACACCATATTATCCGGCCGATACCACTGGTCATAATATGATTTTAACAAGTTTTGGTCAGCATTTTGAATGACAGAGTCAATCCCGATGGGGAATCTTTGATTAAAAAGAGAATCTGGAAGCTCAAATTCCAATGATTTTTTAAAGGTCCTGTAGGAGACCGAGTCTCTCTCCCTTTTTTCAGCTAAAATAATTCCCTTTTCACGCTCAACTTCTGACTCCAGAAGAAGTGCTCCCTTTGCATAATCCTGGATTACAACAAAGGCTTCATCCATATGTTTATAATCTGCCTTTGGCAAAGACAGATCATAAACCGTATTAAAAAAAGAAGTGCTGGCATTGGCATCTGCACCAAAATCCATACCAACGGATTGAAAATAGTCGATTAATTCTCCGGGTTTAAAATGTTCTGACCCGTTAAACAGCATATGTTCCAGATAATGGGCAACCCCCTGCTGTTCATCTGTCTCATGCATTGACCCGGCAAAAACATTCAAATGGATGTTAACCTGGTCCTCGGGGGTGGAGTTTTCCTTGAGGATATATTGAAATCCATTGTGCAGAACGCCATAAACAATACCAGGATCGGCTTGAACCCCCTGATCAGAAACAATAATCCGATGCTGGGGAGCAGCACATGAAAGTATGAGCAGGAACCATAGAATGGAACTCTTAAAAGCAATGCGCCGATAATTCATATGGAATCTTAGTTCAAAATTTCAGGATCATAATTGATTTTACTGTGATTTTTCAATTCATTGATCCATGCCTGATAATATTGTGACTGCTTGTTCCAGGTGATTTCATCTTTAATGGTTTTTATATTTTCGATAATTTCAGATTCTTCGGGCAATTTTTTTTCTTTAAACCCGACAACATAATACTTGGACGAAACCTCAATTATTTCAGGATGAATTTTATTATTTTCATTTAATAAAAAACTGGCCTGGACAAATTCAGGAGAATTGCCTACTTCTTCAACCCTGCTGTTTCTTGTGAAAAATTCTGTGGATTTAAGCGTTAACAGGTTATCTTTGGCCAGTTTTTCCAGTGTTTTTTCGTCACTGGTTTTGCTGACAATCAATTGGGCATCTTCTTTTGCCTTTTCGATTTGAAGTTTTTGTGTGAGCTCTTTTAACACCTTTTCTTTAACAAGATCAATGGCCTGAAGTGCAGGCTCAATTTTTTTAATGACCTTGATCAAATAATAAGAACTACCAATTTCTTTTACATCACTGATAGCATCCAGGGCAAGGCTGAAAGCTGCAGTTGCAAAGCCTTTATTATCTTCGATTTCAAGGCCTTTACCATTGATGTCAAAGTCTCTGGTTGTTACAAGTTTTTTATTAACGATGAGAGCTACCTGCTCAAAATCATCTCCGTCAATCACTGAATCAAATGCTTCTCCGGCTTTATAATAGGCCAGATTCTGCGTTTCCTGCTGTTCTAATTCTTTTTTTATTGTTTCTGAGGCCTGGGCCATGGTCTGGACAGAAGCATCAAATTTAGCGACAACCTTGATGATGTGCCAGCCAAACATGGTTTTTACCGGTTCGCTGATATCACCGGCTTTCATGGAAAATGCCTTGTCTGCAAAGGGCTTCACCATGCTTTGCTTTTCAAACACACCCAGATATCCTCCATTGTCTTTTGTAGGGCCCTCTGAGTATTGTTTGGCAAGCTCTTCAAAATCCTGGCCCTTTTGTGCCATATCAAAAATATCCTGTGCCCTTTTCAGGGCTTCATTGACTTTTTCTTCTTCTGCATCCTGTGCAACTTTAATTAAAATATGTCTGGCTTCAACTTTTTCAGGTATTTTAAATTGTTCTGGATTCTGCTCGTAAAAATCTTTAATCCTGGCATCAGTGACCATTATTTTATCTTTGTAATCCTCTGGTGAAAATTTTAAATACACGGCATTAAGTTTGGGTTCAGATTTATACCTGTCTTTATTTTCAGCATAAAAAGTTTTAATCTGCTCTTCATCAGGGCTAATATCAGAATAGTCATTAGGATCAAAAACCAGGTAGTCCACGGCTGTTTTTGTATTTTTAAATACATACCAGTCCCTTGCTTCAAGATCTGACACATTAACAGTGCTTAACACCAGATCTTTGACTTTTTGCTGTCGCATTGAATTGAGCTGGTTGTATTCAAAAATTTCAGGATTTAAAGAATTTAAGCTTAAAACTTTTTTATACTGATCCAGATTAAATATCCCATCTTTTTGAAAAGCTTTAATGGAGAACAGGCTTTCTTGAAGTTCTTTTTCAGAGACTATGATTTCCAGTTTATCTGCCTGGGCTAAAATCAGTTTTCGTTCAATTAATGAATCCATCGCCTGTTGTTTTACGTTAAGCGCTTTCAAGAGATCATCATTTAAATTTTTTCCAAATCTTGCCCGCATCTGATCAACAATAATCTTATATTCCTGCTGATATTCCTTTATGGTAATGGGTTCATCATTTATGGTGGCAATAGAATCATTTCTCTTTGATCCAAAGGACCCCACTCCGAGAAACACAAACACAACAACAATAATCCCAAGAAATATTTTTATGATCCAGTTTCCGGTATTTTCACGCAAGTAACGCAGCATCACTTTCTCCTTAACTCCAGTAAAATATAAAAGTATTTAATTAAACAAAAGATATATAATATCTTTTCATAAAACCATGTGTCAATCTTTTATTAATTCAAAATCTGACTTTATGGATTAATCGACAATTTTCTGTTGACACAGATGGCAGAATCTATTATTTAAGGAGTGCTTTTACCGTGGGGCTGTAGCTCAGCTGGGAGAGCGTACGGCTGGCAGCCGTAAGGTCAGGGGTTCGATCCCCCTCAGCTCCACCACTCCTTTTTAAACAAATCTTCAATTCAATTAAATATTTGTACATTATTTTTGCAATCACCAAAACCAAAACTTGTTTTTATGTTCCAGCTATTTAATCTACCATGAAGAGCACGAAGAAATTTTCTTTCTTCATGCATCTTCATGTTCTTCATGGTATTTTTTTAAATTCATTCAAAAACGTCAGAAGTTAGAATTAAGGTCAAATGCTATGGTTTCTCAAAGCTTGCAACAAACACATGGCTGTTCCCTCTTCTAAACAGAAGTTGAACCTTTCCGCCTTTATTTATTTTGTTCAAAAATTGTTGATAGCCTTCAATGGTATCAATTTTATGACGATTCACCTCAAGTAAAAGATCTCCCTGCTGGACACTTGTTTTTGAGGCCTGGCTGTTGGATTCTATATCAATTACGACAAGTCCTTTGATATCTTCAGGATAACCAAGTTTCTTGGCAATATCCGCATCAATCTGCTTTAGCCTGAATCCAAAAGAATCATACCCATCAATTATTTCTTTTGTCTCAGGGTCCTGATCCGGCCTTTTACCAAGCGCAACCTTTACCATTTTTTCTTTGCCATCACGGATCAACTTTATATTAACTATTTCACCAACTGATGCACTACCAATGGTCAAGGTAAGATCCCTTGATGAATCAATTGGTTTGTCATTGATTGAAAAAATAACATCCCCGATTTTAATTCCTGCCTTTTCTGCCGGATCACCCTCAAACACTTTGGCAATATATACGCCTTTGGTTTCTTTGATGCCATAATATTTTGCCAGCTCTTCCGTGACATTTTGAATAGCCACACCCAACCATCCCCGGGAAACAGTTTTTTGTTCTGTTAATTGATCAATAATACCCGTTGCAAGATCCGAAGGAATGGCAAACCCGATGCCCTGTCCTGACCTGACAATGGCTGTATTAATACCAATGACTTCTCCATCAAGGTTTAACAAGGGACCGCCGGAATTTCCAGGATTAATAGATGCATCGGTCTGGATAAAATCGTCATAGGGCCCGGAGCCCAGAATTCTTCCCTTTGCACTGACAATCCCTGCCGTAACCGTCTGTTCAAGACCAAATGGGCTGCCAATGGCAACCACCCAGGAACCCACTTCGGTTCTAGAAGAACTTCCAAATTTTAAGGGCACCAATTTCTTTGCCTTAATTTTAATAAGGGCAAGATCTGTCATGGGATCTGTACCTATTATGGTTGCTTCATATTCAGTCTTGTCATGCAGGATAACCTTAACTTGATCTGCATCCTTAATCACATGGTTATTGGTGACAATATATCCGTCATCACTGATAATAAACCCGGAACCCAGACTGCTTTCTTTTCTGTCCTGGGGCATTTGATTAAAAAAAGGTGCTAAAAATTCATCAAGTTGATTCTGGTTTCCGCCAAAAGGCTGACCAAAAAAATGTTTGTAAACTCTTCCCCCGCCTTTGATAACTTTTTCTGTTTGTATATTTACGACACCGGGTCTTGCCTGTTTGGCAAGCTCGGCAAAACTTACCGGTACCATCCTGGTATCATTTTGATTGGTTTTTGCCATGACCGGCAAGGTCAAAAGGCAAATAGCAATAATGGTAAAAAGTATTTTATATTGTAGTCTCATCACAACCTCCCATAAATTTAAAAATTAAACTTCCATGATTGTATAATAAACCATAAATATGACGATTAAATGACCTCAGAATTACAATATGGTAATGTCATCACAAAAACAGATCCCTGGCCAGGGTAACTTTTTACCTGTAAATCTCCTTTGTGTTCATGGACAATGGTTCTGGCAAGGCTCAGGCCCAAGCCTGTACCTGCGCTTGTTCTGGAAGATTCAGCCCTGTAAAATCTTTGAAATATTTTTTCCAGACATTCTGCTGCTATACCGATTCCAGTATCCTCAATTTTAATGGTAATATAATGATCTTCTTTAAAAACAATAACATTTATCCTCCCGTTTTCAAGCGTGTATTTTATTGCATTGTCTAACAGGTTGGAAAATGCCCTTTGAAGCATTTTTATATCTGCAACAATAAATATTTGTTCTTCAATGGTCTGAATAAACTCTATATTTTTATCTTCTGCCAGCGGTGCAAACAGCTCGCATGCAGCTTTGATCATTATGGAAAGGTTGGTTTTTTTAAACTCAAATTCTCCCTCTCCAGCTTCAGCCTTTGAAATCACCAGCATCGTGTTAATCATGTCCAGGAGACGATCTGATTCTTCAATGGTATTTGAGGCCATGGCACGAAAGTCCTCCAGATTTTCCTCATGGGTAAGCGATAATTCCGCAAAACCCCTGATCCTTGCAATGGGGCTTTTTAAATCATGGGCAATATTGTCACTCATCTCCCTGATATTTTTCACAAGCTCTTCTATTCTGTCAAGCATGGCATTAAACGTAATGGCCAGATGATCAAGTTCATCTTTATTACCCGTTGTCTCAACCCTTGCCTCAAGGCTTGTACCTGTAATATTCTGGGCCGTTCCTGTAATGGTTTTCACCCCGGACAGGGTTTTTCTAATCAAAAGCCAGCCAGATACCGCGGAAAAAATGATGATAAAACCCATTGCACCGATAAAAACTTTTTTAAATGCTGATAAAAATTTAATGGAAGAATCCATGGCTATGCCCGTCTGTAAGATGGCATTGGAAGCCACATAGCTATATAGAATTCTTATTTTTTTCCCCGTGGATGGAATAATAATGGTTTCAAACACGGGGTTTTTATTCAGAACAAGGATTTGCAGGGTATTCTTGCTTACATTAACCTGTTTCCAATAAGACATATGGGAAGATGCAAACACTTCTCCTGTTGGATATAAAACCCTGAAAAATATCAGTTTTTCTCCGGCTGCCTGGGCTTCTACCACGGCCAGTTCCCTTGCTCCCTTTAAACCATTTCTGCGAATAACAGTTGAAAATTTAGATGCATTATCCATAAGTTCCTGGTCAACCTGGGCCTGAATGGTTTGTGTGGCAAGAAAATAGAACAATACAAAGGCAAAACCTGCACAGATTGTAAAAATTCCTGTAAACCAGAGTGTTAATTTAAAAGCAATTGTATTAAAAAGTTTATAACGCATTATTCTTTCAGTACATACCCGGCACCGCGAACGGTATGAATCAATTTGGGTTCATAGTCTTTATCAATTTTATCCCTTAGCCTGCAGATTCTTGCTTCAACAACATTGGTCATGGGATCAAAATTATAATCCCATACATGCTCCATGATCATGGTTCTTGAAACAACCCGCTCCCTGTTACGCAGCAAATATTCCAGAAGGGAAAATTCAAGGGGTTGCAATTCAATGGTTTTATTCTTTCTTTTTACCTGACGCTTCAAAATATCAAGGCTCAAGTCTGCATAGGCAAGATTTACAGGATCTGTAACATTCCCGACCCGCCGGATCAATGCCTGTATCCTTGCAAGAAGTTCTGAAAAAGCAAAGGGTTTTGTCAGATAATCATCTGCACCGGCGTGAAGACCTTTAACCCGGTCATCCACCCGGTTCCTGGCAGATAAAATAATAACAGGGGTATTGTTCTTTTCTGCCCGGATTTTTTTGATTAAGGAGATGCCGTCCAGTACGGGCAGCATGATATCCACAACCAGTGTATCATAGGGCGCTGCAAGAGCCATTTCAAGCCCCTGGTTCCCTGTTTTGGCATGATCAACTGCAAACCCGGATGACCTGAGGCCCTTTTGAATAAATTCTGCAATTTTTAAATCATCTTCAACCACAAGGATTCTCATAATAA
>JACNHV010000218.1:0-22540 GCA_014383445.1 Candidatus Desulfobacula maris
ATTTTTGTCTGCCAGGGATTCAAGTTCCATTGCAGCCTGGCTTTCATAGGAAATTGTATGCCGGATACAAAGAAGGGAAGCAATTGCATCAAACAATCTTCCTGCACTGGATGTCAAAGGAGAGTTTAAATTTTTTTTCATCATCTGACAAACAAAAGACAGTTTTTCTTTTTCCATCTCTTTTATATATGGAATATCCAGACTTAAAAAATCATTTCCAAAGGCCTGGTAGAGAACTGATGCTGCCATACGCCAGGGTTCCAGAACTGCAGCATCACCGCCTGGCATCTTCATATATGACAGGTGTGCTTTTCTTTTAAAATCTTTTTGTGTACATAAAAGAATTTCTCCTCCCCAGATATGGCTGTCTGTTCCATATCCCGTGCCATCAAGGGTGATGGCAATGACTTGTTCATCAAGGGCATTTTCTGCCATACAGGCTGCTGCATGGGCATGGTGATGCTGAACGGCAATTTTTTTTACTTCATCCTGCGCTTTGGCATAATCAGTGCTGTAATAACCCGGGTGCATATCACAGGCAATGATATCAGGCTGGATGTTGAAAATTTGTTTTACATGATCAATCGTTTCTTGAAAATAATCATATGTCCTTACATTATCCAAATCCCCGATATGCTGACTTAGAAAAGCATAATTATTCCGGGTCAAGCAGATGGTATTCTTTAGCCCTGCTCCGCACCCCAGTATTTTCAGCATTTTTTTATTTAAAATAACAGGCAGAGGGGCATATCCTCTTGAACGTCTTATAAATCTTGGCTTGCCGGCCTGGACCCTGATAATGGAATCATCGGCCCGAAAATAAATATCCCTGTTGTTCAATAAAAAATAATCAGCAATATGGGAAAATGAATCAAGTGCATCCTCATTCTCAATGGAAAGCGGCTCTCCTGATCGGTTGCCACTGGTCATCACAAGAATGTCAGGTCCTTTTTCAAGCAGTAAAAAATGAAGCGGGGTATAAGGCAGCATGATCCCGAGACTGTTGTTAAATGGCGCAACATCCTGTGCCAGTCCAGTTATATTATCCCTGTTATTATTCTTTTTTTTCAGCAGAACAATGGGTCTGTGATAGGATTCTAAAAGTTGTTTTTCCTCAGGGTTGACATGAACATGGCCAGACAGATGGGATACTGATTCTGCCATCAGGGCAAAGGGTTTATGGGGACGTGCTTTTTTCAGCCTTAGACTTTGAACAGCGTCCGGGTTGGATGCATCACAGGCCAGATGGAATCCGCCAAGTCCTTTTACTCCGACTATCTTACCCCGCCTTAAAAATTGTGCTGCAAGGGTTATGGCTTCTTTTGAATCTGAATCAATCCTTTTACCCTTGTTGTCTGTTAAAAAAACCTGTGGTCCACATTCAGGACATGCATTGGGTTGAGCATGAAATCTTCTGTTCAATGGATCATCATACTCATGTTGACATTGAGCACACATCTTAAAATGCTTCATACAGGTTTTGGGTCTGTCATAGGGGATATCTTCAATAATGGTATATCTTGGACCGCAATTGGTACAATTTATAAACGGGTATTCATACCGCCTGTCAAGGGAATCCTTCATTTCCTCCAGGCAGTCTGAGCAAATACTTACATCAGGAGAAATTAAAGTGGTCCGGTTATTGAGGGTTTTGCTTTTTACAATTTGAAACAAAGAAAAATTACTAAGCTCCACATCAAAGGTTTCAATACCAGTCACAGAAGCAAGCAAAGGGTTTTTTACATAGATATCATTGGTAAAATTTTTAATATTTTCAGATGATCCTTCCACAATAACAAGCACACCGCCGGCAGTATTGGAAACCTCACCTTTGAGTTGATATTTTTTGGCCAGGACAAATAAAAAAGGCCGGAAACCAACGCCTTGAACAACTCCGCTGATTTCCAGCCTTTTTGCTGTTATCAAAGATTTCATAAAGGTCTAGAGATGGTTATTCGAACCATTGTCCTGACCTGCTTTTGCTGAAAGGATACTGCGCAGATACTCCAGGGTTTGAAGAGCAGCCTCTTCATCAAGGATATTAATTGCAAATCCTGCATGGACAATGACATAATCCCCTATTTTTACATCATCAATGAGTATGATGCTGGTTTCCCGAATCACACCATCCACATCCACTTTGGCAATTTTGCCATTGATTTCAATAATTTTAGCTGGAATTGCTAAACACATATCTTTACTCAGCTCTCCTTGTATAGGCTCATGCGTACATATTTATACGTTAAAATGTTAGAATGTCAAATATATTTGGTGAAATTTTTTTTAAGATACTAAAAAAATGATTTGCTTTTACAAAGTAATTTGCTATGTGGTTATGAACGTTATTCAAATTGATATTTCTTATTATTTTTTGGATGTAATTCAACTTGATCCTCAATCTGCCCTTAAAAACGTTTTTTGAATTAGCATTTCCTATGGATTTTGATTGACAAGACATCTTCTCAAGGAGAAAAAATGACCTCGACTGTACTTGAATTCAATTCGGAAATTGCAGGCCTGTTTGGAAAAGAAGTAATGGAACGATCGGGTCAGAATTTATATGCTTGTTATCAATGCAAACGTTGCGCATCTGGATGCCCTGCAGGAGAAGACGCAGAATACGTAACCCCGGATCGTTTAATACGAAATATCATCATGGGTGACCGGGAAAAAGCACTCAACAACCTATTGGTGTGGAAATGTGTGTCATGTTATACATGTGGGACTCGTTGCCCAAATAATATTCATAGTTCAAGGATAACAGAAACCTTAAAAAAAATGTCTAAAGAATCTCACCTTAAGCCATTAAGGCCTAAGGTGTTTTTTTTCCATGATACATTTATTAAAAACAGTTTGCGCTGGGGTCGAGTCAATGAACTTGAATTCATGGGCTTGTTCGAAATTATGAATACCCTGAATGTTTTAAAAAAAAGAGTCGTAAAACCAATCATCGATGAAATCATAAACCAGGCAAAATTCGGTTTATCCATGGTTAAAAAGAAAAGATTACATCCCGGATTCCAGGCATCCAAAGGTCGTCATGAGATAAGGCGGTTATATAAAAAGGAAAATAAAAAATGGAAATAGCCTATTATCCCGGGTGTTCTTTGCATTCATCCTCTGCTCTTTATGATCTGCAAACCCGTTTGGTGCTTAAAAAACTCGGGATCAATTTAAATGAGATTTCTGATTGGAATTGCTGCGGTGCAACTTCAGCAGGAAAAATCGATGATTTTCTGGCAGTAATCATGCCTGCAAGAAATCTTGGGATAGCCGATGCCTCAGGTTTTCCAGAGATGGTAATTCCCTGTTCTGCCTGTTATTCAAAGACATTGATGGCACAAAAACATCTTGAAAATGACCTGGATTTGAAAAATAAAATTAATGCGGAATTCTCAAAAAAAGTAACCGGAAGTATAAAGATATCTTCGATTCTGGAAGTCCTGCTGGCAAACTTAAACGAATTGACCGGGCAAGCAAATAAAAAACTTATTGGCCTTAAACCAGTATGTTATTACGGATGTATGCTTACCCGATTTCCCTATGACTTACCTGTACCGGATAATGTTGAGAATCCTAAAGGCATGGAAACCATACTAAAAACCCTTGATGCAAATCCCATAGATTGGAGTTATAAGACCGATTGCTGCGGTGCATCTGCATCAGTCAACGACGAGGAAATGGCTTTTAGCTTAATGTCGAAAATCATGCAGGATGCACTTGCCAGGGGGGCCAATTGTTTTGTCGTTACCTGCCCAATGTGTCAGTTGAATATGGATGCCTATCAGGATAAATTTTGTGAAAAACATGGCATAGATAAACGTTTGCCTGTGTTTTTCATCACAGAGTGTGTGGGTTTGGCTCTTGGCATGGGAATAAAAGAACTTCAGATCGATCGGCATTTTATCGATGGAGAAGGTTTGTTAAAGGAGCTGGATATCGTATGAATAATAAGCTATCGATAAATACAGCAAAACAGGGATCTGTATTGATTGTAGGAGGGGGGATCGGTGGTATGCAGGCCGCCCTTGATTTAGCTAACAGTGGATTCAATGTCCAGATGGTTCATAAAGATTCCGGTATTGGCGGTACAATGGCTATGCTGGATAAAACCTTTCCCACGGGTGACTGTTCCATGTGTATGATTTCACCTAAAATGGTAGAACTTAGCAGACATATTAATATTGATATGCATACCTTGGCCAATGTCGTTTCTGTGGAAGGAGAACCAGGCGATTTCAAAGTAAAAGTCAAACTTATGCCACGCTATGTTGATTCTGAAAAGTGCACGGGCTGTGGTATCTGTGAAGAAAAATGCCCCAAGAAATTAACAAGTGAATATGAACAGGGTCTAACGGTCCGAAAGGCCATATATTCGCTTTTCCCCCAGGCTTTACCTAATACACGGGTGATCGATCGGGATAATTGTATCTATTTCCAAAAAGGTAAATGTAAGGTCTGTGAAAAATTTTGCACAGCCAATGCCATACTCTGGGAGGATACTGAAAAAGAGATTGAGCTGAATGTGGGTGCGATCATTTTATCTCCCGGGCTTGAACGATACAATCCTGTTATCCGACCGGAACTGGGTTTCGGGCGCTGGCCAAATGTAGTTACATCTATCCAGTTCGAGCGTATTCTTTCCGCATCAGGTCCATACCAGGGAACTGTCATGCGGCCCGGCGACAAAAAACATCCTAAAAAGGTTGCATGGATCCAGTGCGTGGGTTCCCGGGATTTTAACAATGCCAATCCATGGTGTTCGTCTGTCTGCTGCATGTACGCAACAAAACAGGCAATGATTGCCAAGGATCATGACCCGGATATCGAGCCTGCCATTTTTTATATTGATATGCGGACATTTGGTAAAGATTTTGATAAATATGTCACCCGCGCCCAGGAAGATTACGGTGTTCGCTATCAACGCGCCTTGATTTCCATGGTTCGGGAAGAACCGGATACAGGGAATCTAATCCTGCGTTATGCTGAACAGGATGGGAAACTGTCAACTGAAACCTTTGACATGGTAGTACTTTCCATCGGTTTTCAACCCCATTCAGATGCTGCCAGCTTTTCAAAAATTTTTGGGATTGAACTTGATAAAGACCTTTTTGCAAAAACCGGGTCATTTACCCCTGTAGAAACGTCCCAGCCTGGCATATATGTAACCGGCATTTATCAGGGACCTAAAGATATCCCGGAAACTGTGATGCAAGGCAGTGCAGTTGCAGGAAAAGCCATGGAACTTCTCAACGAGGCGCGTGGGACAAAAGCCAGGATTAAAGAAATTGTGCCTGAACGGGATGTAAAAAATGAAGACCCCCGTATCGGTGTTTTTGTCTGTCATTGCGGATTCAATATCGCTGGGACAATAGACATCCAGGCTGCGGTTGAGCATGCAAAAAGCCTTCCCAATGTGACCTATGCCGGCGATTACCTGTTTGCCTGCTCCAAGGATTCCCAGGATAAAATGAAAGAGATGATTGAAACAGACAAGCTGAACCGTATTGTGGTCGCGGCCTGCAGCCCTCGGACCCATGATGTTCTTTTTCAGGAAACATTGCAGGATACCGGTATTAATAAATATCTTTTTGAAATGGCCAATATCCGCAATCAATGCTCCTGGGTACACAGTGCTGATAAGCAAGGCGCCACTAAAAAAGCAAAAAGTCTCATACAAATGGCAGTATCAAAGGCTTGCCTCTTAGAACCCCTATATGAACAGGAAGTAGCGATGAATCGATCGGCCCTTGTTATCGGCGGTGGGCTTGCGGGAATGACTGCAGCAAAAAATCTGGCAGACCAAGGATATCATACCTATCTTATCGAAAAAAGCAACGCCCTGGGGGGCCAGGCTTTGAATTTGTACAAAACCTGGCAGGGAGATGATGTTCCAGAATACGTGGCCGAAAGTATTCATGGTATAAAATCAAACCCAAACATTGATGTACTATTGAATACCAGATTAAAAAAAGCGGACGGATTTGTGGGAAATTTTCAATCTATTGTTGAAACTAAAGGCAAAGAGCAACAGATAGACCATGGTGTGACGATTATAGCCACGGGTGCCACGGAATTTAAACCAGATCAATACCTTTATGGAAAAGACCCTCGCGTTTTAACCGCACTTGAGCTGGATCGAAAATTGATCGATAAGAATGATTCCTTGAAAGATATGAATACTACTGTTTTTATTCAATGTGTTGGATCTCGAAACAAAGAGAATCCTTACTGCTCCAAGGTTTGTTGTACCCACGCTGTTCAAAATGCCATCGAGTTGAAAACGCTTAATTCAGCGATGTTTGTTTTTATTCTTTACAGAGACATCCGCACTTTTGGAAGGCGCGAAGAACTCTATCGTGAGGCAAGAGAGAAAGGTGTTATCTTTATCCGATATGATATCGATACTGAAATTAATATTAATCCAGGTAAAACCGACCTTGAGATTAACTTTATCAGCCCTGATTTGCAACAAGGCGTAAAAATCAATGCAAACATGTTGGTTTTGTCCACTGCCATGCGTGCTCCTCAAGAGAATCCCATTGCTCAATTGTTCAAACTACCCACAAATGAAGATGGTTTCTTTATTGAGGCCCATGTTAAACTGCGACCAATGGATTTTGCTGCCGATGGTGTATTTGTTTGCGGTTTGGCCCATTCACCAAAACCGATTGATGAATCCATTGCCCAGGGCCTGGGTGCAGCATCTCGTGCCGTTACTCTATTGTCCCGAAAAAAGGCATTTGGAAGCGCAATTGTTTCTAAACCGATTGATGAAAATTGTGATGGATGTGCGTTTTGTATTGATACCTGTCCCTTCAAAGCATTGACACTTCTGGAATATATGAAAAACGGTGATGTAAAAAAGACGGTAGAGACAAACGAAGTACTTTGTAAAGGCTGTGGGTCATGTATGGCAACCTGCCCAAAGCTGGGTATCTTTGTTTCCGGTTTTACAATCAACCAGTTGAATGCCCAGGTAGAAGCAGCACTTGAAATTGTTTAAACCTGAATCCGGAAAATATTTAAACCGGATTTTTTACGAGTCTTTAAGATTTTGGCGACCTTAGGGAGAAACAGGGTAATTATGAATGACAAATTTAATCCATTGATCATTGCTTTTTGTTGCAATTGGTGTGCGTATGCCGCAGCAGATCTTGCCGGTGTGTCACGACTTCAGTATCCGGTCAATACACGTATTATTCGCGTGATGTGCACGGGTATGATCCATCCCAATATGGTAATTGATTCACTGACAAAGGGAGCTGATGGCGTATTGATTTGCGGGTGACACATCGGGTCATGTCATTACCTGGAAGGTAATATTCGCGCACAAGATAGAGCAGACGGAATAGACTTGATGCTTGAAGATTTTGGGTTGGAACCGGAACGGTTCCGGTTGGAATGGATGTCTTCATCGGAAGGAAACAAATTTGCAAAAACTGTAACGGACATGACAGAAGCATTAATGGAAATTGGGCCTTCCCCATATAGCCCCGGCTAACAAACGGTACCCTCATTTTTTTGTATTGGAATAAAAAACAAGGAATAACGATTATGACCATACCACTTGCCAGAACTATTGAAGGGGAAAAATTCATGTGGGACGGCACAACCTATGAAAATAAGGACCAGGCCGGTCAAACAATGGCAGTATATGAAAAAGATGGGTTTTCGGTTCAAATGTTTAAAGAAGATGATAAATACCTGGTTTATTCCAGAAGAATTGCGACTATACAAGCAGATGAATGATAAAATATTAATTCATTATTTTTAAAAGGAGGGAATAAACGATTTATCTTAATAGTCCTGCCTTTTTTTAAAGGCCCGTATTTTCACCCTACTAGTTTAAGGAGGAAAAAAGTATGGCTGTTACTGTAGCAGAAGAATGGCTGAATTCATGTTCTGGATGCGAGATATCTATTCTCAATACAGGAGATGCTCTTTTAGATTTGCTGCCGGAACTTAACTTTGTCCATATCCCGGTTTTGATTGATCACAAATACTTTGGTCAGACCGGAGAGAAAGACGTAATGGAAATACCCGAGGCCGTAGTGGGTATTGTATCCGGTAGTGTTCGCAACGATGAGCACAAACATGTTCTAGAAGAGATGAGAAAAAAAACAAAAATTCTTATAGCCCTTGGGAGTTGCGCTGCCTATGGAGGCGTTCCCTCCCAGGCAAACATGTTCACAAATGAGGATATTTTCGAAAAAGTTTTCCGCGGCTGCCCTTCTACAGATTCTGCACCTGATCCTGATCATCCCAATGTCCCAAAATGGCTTGACAACTGCAAAGCCCTTGACGAGGTGGTTAAAGTGGATATAACCATTCCCGGATGCCCCCCTCACCCGGAATTGATTGCCGATGCCATAACAGCGCTGCTTAAAGGTGAAACTTCATGGAGTCTTCCCGAACGCAGTGTCTGCGATACATGCCCTGTAATTAGAGAAAAAAAATCTGCAGGAGGTCCTGTAAAGAGATGCTTTGAAAATCTTGAATTTAATCCCGAAGAGGGTCTGGACAAAATGCGCTGCATAAATGAACAGGGATTTTTATGCCTGGGCACTGTGACACTTGCAGGATGTGCAGGAACTGCCGGGGTTCCAAGATGCGTCCAGGCAAGAACACCATGCAGGGGATGTTTTGGACCCATCAGAAAAGGAGCAAGACCCATGGTTGACATGATGGGGGCGATGACATCAATTGGCCTGGATCCAAAAACAGTGGTGGATCGACGTGCGATTATGAACAGGTATATCGGTGGGCATGGAAATCTAAGACCGTTACCAGCCAGACCGACAAGACCATAAAAGGGGGTGATTAAAAATGGGAAAAGTAATAAATATCCAACCGATTACCCGGATTGAAGGTCATGCAAAAGTTGCAATTCATTTAAATGAAGAAGGAAATGTTTCAGATACGTTTTTGCATGTTCAGGCCTTAAGGGGATTTGAGAAATTTTGTGAGGGCAGACCTGTTGAAGAGATGCCTCGCATTGTCTGTCATATTTGCGGCATCTGTCCCTGGGCACATCATCTTGCATCCAGTAAGGCCGGAGATGCCTGTCTTGGTGTAACCGTGCCTTCGGCAGCAATAAAACTTCGAAGGCTTATGCAGATGATTGCCTATGTAGGAGACAAACTTTTAAATTTTTATTTTCTTGCCGCTCCGGATTTTGTGATAGGTCCTGATTCGGATTATTCTGTGAGAAACGTTGTCGGCATTATTGGTGCAGCACCGGATATTGCTAAAAAGGTCGTGCATCTGCGCCACTTAACAGCTCAGATACTTGAAGAATTTGCAGGAAGGGCTATACATCCCACCTTTTCCATGCCTGGCGGCGTCAGCAAGCCAATGACGGAAAAGGAGAGGAAAAAAATTCTTGTAAGTGCTGATGAACTGCTGGAGTTCTCAAAGTTTACAATTGGATTTGCCAAAGAAAATGTATTTCCCAAATATTTAGATGCGATTAAATCAATTGGCGTGATTAAGGTAGGGCATATCGGAACTGTAACAGATGACGGGGCACTTGATTTCTATGATGGAAAGCTGAGACTGATGAAACCCGATGGCAGTTTTGATGATTTTGCATATGATGAATATCTGGATAATATCGGCGAGCATGTGGAGCCATGGTCTTATCAAAAATTCCCCTTTGCCAAAAAATGGGCGGATAAGCCAGTGCTTGATTTGGACAACCCTGCAGGTATTTATCGAAGCAATTGTCTTGCCCGTATCAATGTATGTGATAAAATGGCAACTCCGGCAGCCCAGGCAGAACTTGAGGAGTTCAGGGAAAGCTTTGGCCGTCCTGCCCATTTAACCCTGCTTTATCACTATGCCCGCCTTATCGAGCTTGTACAATGTGCGGAAAGTATGGTTCAGCTTCTGCATGATCCTGAGATAACAAGCCCTGATATACGAGTTAAAGTAGAACCAAAAGCAGGACGGGGAGTAGGCTGTGTGGAAGCCCCGAGAGGAACCCTGATACATGATTATGAAACAGATGATAATGGCCTTATCAAAAAGGCCAATATTATTGTGGGAACTACCCATAATAATGCAGCCATGAATCTCTCGGTTAAAAAAACAGCCACTGAACTAATCAAGGACGGAACATATGACCAGGGAATTTTAAATAAGGTGGAGATGGCCATACGCGCCTATGATCCCTGACTGAGTTGTGCTACACACAGCCTGGATGGCGGTGTCGCAGTAGATTTGACTATTATTGATTCCAATAAAAATGTTATTGAACGACTTACAAATTAGAAATAAGCCAGCGCCCCGCAAATAGATCCCGGGGCGCTGGTTTATAAAAGAATCCCATGATTAAAAATCTTTTTGAAAAATCAATACTTGTCTTTGGCTGTGGCAATATCCTGTGGGGTGATGATGGCTTTGGTCCGGCAGTCATTGATCATCTCAAAAAAAATTACTCCCTTCCTGAAAATGTGCTTGCCATGGATATGGGAACAAGTATAAGGGATATTTTGTTTGATATAGCGCTCAGCGAGAAAAAACCAGAACTGTTGATCATTGTGGATGCAGTGGATCATCCCGGGAGAAACCCAGGAGAAGTTTTTGAAATACCGATTAATAAAATACCGGATAACAAGACATCGGATTTTTCCCTCCACCAGTTTCCAACAGTGAATCTCCTTGAAGAACTTCAGAGCCAAACTCAAATAAAGGTTAAAATTCTTGTGGCCCAAACACAAAAAATACCGGATGAGGTAAAACCCGGTCTTTCAAAGGAAATGGAGAACGCTGTTATTTTGGCTTGTGAACAGATCTGGGACTTCATAAATGTTGTTGTGTGACTTTCATAAAGGCCTATTGTTCCATTTATTCCTTTTTTATTGGGGTAAGCTTTTATTTTTTTACTACAGCCCTTGAAAACAAAACTATCAGCAGCTTAAAACGGATTGCGGAAGATCATCGGGATATGATCAAGTCTTTTCTGATGGAAACCGGTCATGCCAGCCTATCTTTCAGCGAAAGACGTCTTCTGGTTAAATCGTCAGGCCAGGTTGCGGGAATGATAAGGGAGCAGGATCTATTTTTTGAAATGGAAAAGATTTTGAATTCATGATATAAACTGCCCGGAGAGGGTTAATCGGTTTGTCTTCTCCGGGCAGTTTTGAATTTGAAAATCAGGAGATCAAAATGTATTTCCCCATTGCCGACATTCATGCCAATCCGTATATTATTTTTTTTGTAGCGTTTATTGTTTCATTTTTTACTTCAATGGGCGGTATCTCCGGCGCATTTTTGCTCCTGCCATTCCAGATGAGTTTTCTTGGATATACCTCTCCATCGGTTTCTGCCACCAACCATGTTTTTAATATCATTGCCATACCCAGCGGGGTCTATCGTTATATCAAAGAAAAAAGAATGTTATGGCCCCTGGCCAGGGCTATCATTATAGGCACTCTGCCCGGAGTTTTTATAGGAGCATGGGTTCGCATCGAGTATTTGCCTGATCCAAAGAATTTCAAGGTGTTTGCAGGGATTGTTCTGCTGTATATCGGGTGGAAGCTCTTTAAAGATGTTTTTTTGTCTAAAACCAAAGCAAAGAATAATGACCTGGCTGTTAAAGGAATAGGATTTAACAGCCTTGCTGTCCTGGATACCTCATTAAAAAAAGTGAGCTTTACCTTTCAGGGGAAATTATATGCCTATAAACCTGCAAGCATATATCTTATCTGTTTTTTTGTGGGGATCATTGGCGGGATATATGGAATAGGAGGCGGATCTATCATTGCACCCATGCTGGTCACCATCATCGGCCTGCCCGTCCATGTGATTGCCGGTGCAGCACTCTTAGGTACCTTTGTCACTTCGATTTCCGGGGTGATTTTCTATCAGTTTCTGGCCGGGCTATACCCTCAGGTGGCCGTATCTCCGGACTGGATGCTGGGTGCCTTGTTCGGTTCGGGTGGATTTCTGGGCATGTATATGGGGGCAAGAGTTCAAAAACATGTTCAAGCGGTATATATTAAAGGGATTTTAACCTTTTGTATTCTGTTTATTGCTATAAAATACATTGCCGCAATTTTTGTTCAATTTATATAATTTCCAATCCTAATGTACTGAACAGGAAATACACGGGTCATAGGATCGAACCAGCATGGAGCTTAAAAGTTCAAGTTTTTCATCCGTCATTTCCTTTGTCATGGCAAACTTTTTAACAAGGCTTTTTATATCCTGGTGGATATTTGCATTGTTTTGTGTGGTGGGCACCACGCAATTGGCCATCAGTATCCGCCCGGTTTTGTCATATTTATAATGATGAAATAAAATACCCCGGGGGGCTTCCACTGCGCCGACTCCCTCACCGGCTTTGGGAGTCACTTTTGCCATGGTTTCACCCGGGCCGGATTCAACCAGTTCGTCAATCAGGCAAATGGCTTCATGTACCACATGAAAACATTCAACAAGCTGGGCTATATTGTTCATGAACGGGTTATGGCAGACAGGCTTTAAACCCAGGGATGCGGCAACTTCAGAGGCTTTTGGATGGAGAAGCTGAGCATTGTTGTTAAATCGGGCAAGAGCGCCGACAGCATAAGATTCCCGGGACAGTTTAGACCATTTGGATGTATTGTTTTTGTCCACATATTCATTGGTCATGGGTTGATAGTCCTGTTCTTTATGTTCAACACCATCGCTGGATATCAATGATCCGCCGATAAAGGGGTATTTTTTTTCTCCTTTAAGGGATACAAATTCCGTTTCCCTTATAAAATCAGGGATTGTAAATGTGGAAAACAGATCCGCCACTGTTTGTAAATCATCAAGGGATCGTTTTAATTCATCCCGCAAACCCAGCAGGTGTCTTTTTTGCGGCACCATGCTTACGCCCCCTACCTGAAAGGCCACAGGGTGTGTTGTTCTCCCGGCTACGGTATCGCACAGCCGGTTGCCCAGGCCTTTAAGCCGGATGGCAATGGCAGCCAGATCAGGTTTTTTTTCAATCAAGGGAATCACGCTGGGTTCATTGAAAAAATCCGGCGCAGCCAGAAACAATACATGCAGTATATGGCTCTGGAATGTTTCACCATGCTTTGCCAGAAGCCTTAATTTAGCTGCTGTTTCCGGAACTACCACCTTAAAGGCATTTTCAGTGGCCCTGATGCTGCACAGGCAATGACTGATGGAGCAGATACCGCAGATTCTGGAGGCAAGAAGACCTGCCGTGGAATAATGTTTATTTTTCAACATGACTTCAAAAAAACGAGGGGTTTCAACGACATCCCATCTTGCTTCCTTGATTTCACCGTTTTCAACCTTGATTTTAATATTTCCATGACCTTCCACCCGGGTAATATGGCGGACGTCAACATTCAGATTTATTTTCATGATATTTTCACCTCCCCAAATGCGCCAAAAAAGTTCAACCGTTCCCTGAATTCAATATCATTGAATCCTTTTTCCTTAACAATGGAAAAAAATGATTTGTAATTTGCTTCAACAGAAGGCCCCCGGCATCCCCAGCAGCCAGATCCCCCGGCAGGGCAGGGCGCATTGCAGCCGGCTCTGGTAATGGGTCCCAGACATAGTTGGCCTTTTTCAAACAAACAGGTTGTAAACCGCTGTTTGCATTCAACACAGACGGAGTAGACAGGGATTTGAAAAGGGCTGTCCCACACCAAATGACAGATGAGAGATTCAACTTCAGCCTTTGATACAGGGCATCCTGGAATTTCAATATCCACGGGTACAATATCCTTTATTGGCCTTACGTTGATGGTCTCTTTTGGGTCATTGCCATAAACTTCCCTGTTCATAGATTTTAAATCAAATTCATTTTTTAACTGGTTCACGCCGCCAAAGCATGCGCAACTGCCAAGGGTAACCAGTATTTTTGCGGTTTTACGGATGTTTTCAAGTCGCTTGACCTCATCATTCCGGCTGACTGAGCCCTCAATCAGGGCAATGTCATAATCATCAGAATATGAAGATGAGGCTTCTCGAAAACGTACGATTTCCACCGCGTTTAAAAAATCAGCCAGGGTTTCTTCCTTGTTTATTAATTGAAGTTCGCATCCTTCACAGGAAGTAAAATCAAAAATTGCGATCTTTGGTTTTTGGGGTTCAATGCCAAGATATTTCATGATAGTTTCCTTTCATCAAATGGCTTCCTTTAAATTCATTACCGTCCAGAAATCAAAAACCGGACCGTCCAGACAGGAGTAAGTGGAACCGATATTGCACCGGCAGCATTTCCCGATACCACAGTGCATCCTGCGTTCAAGGGATACAAACATCCTCTGCATGGGAACTCCCATCTCGCTTAAGCGCTTACATACAAATTTAAACATGATGGGCGGCCCGCAGACAATGGCATAGGTTTTGTCCGGAGGCACTTTGATATCTTCTAAAAGCCTGGTGATTAATCCCACGGGTCCGACCCATGATTTATCAGGGTGTTCCACAATCACCTGAAGATTGAGGTCATCAATGCGGTGCCATGCATCGTACTGGTAATCAAAAAGAAGCTGGGACGGTTCTTTTGCCCCATACAGGATATGAACTTCTTTAAAATCGGCCCGGTTTTCAATCACAAAGCTGATGGGTGCCCGCAGAGGCGCCAGCCCCAGCCCGCCGGCAATGAGAAGAATATTATTCTCCTTCATCCGTTCCATGGGGAAATAGGTCCCAAAGGGGCCTCTAAGCCCGACAATGGCGCCGCGTTTTGCCTTGTGAAGGGCCTGGGTCACTTTCCCGGCCTTTCGAATACACAACTCAATTGTGCTTCTGATGGATGGAGAACTTGAAAATGAGATGGGTATTTCACCATAGCCGGGTAATTCAAGCATTACAAATTGTCCAGGAAGGAAAATAAAGCGTTCCCAGTCTTTATCGTTTACCATTCTGATCTGGAATAGTTTTTCCATATCAGTGAGACGGATCACATTGGTTATTTCTGCTTTAAAGCATTTGTCCACATCCTTCAACCGGCTGCGCCGGTTGAAATCAAGGGGTTCCACCATATCTGTCTCGTGTCTGATGTCGTAGGGGTGCATAATATTTTTCATCGTTTTTGCTCCCTTTGCAAATCGGTAATAACATCCGTTGGATTGATACCTGCAAGGCATATCCGGCCACATCGGTTACAGCCCACACACATTGGCTGGCCAAAGGATTCCACAAAACCCCGGTGTTGATGATAATAGCGATATTTAAGGCGTGTGGCCGGTTCGGGTCTGAAATTATGTCCTCCGGCAACCTGGGCAAAGTCATTTAGATTGCATGAATAAAGTTGTTTGATTTTGTCGCTTTTATTAAAATCCATGGATATATGTTCAGTGACACCATAGCAATAACATGTGGGACAAACCATGGCGCAGGTACCGCAGCTTAAGCATTTGTCTCCCCATTTTTTCCAGACATCGGATTCAAATTCAATATCAAGCAGATTGGGAAGATTTTCCACACGCACTGTTTTTTCAAGCCCGTCTTCGAATTTGTTTCTTGTTTGAAGATATAACTCATTATCATCTTTTGTAATTTCACGGGTTTCAATTTTTTGAAGTGCATTAAATGCCCGATCCGATCCGATTTTCACAAAATACCGATCCCCTATATCTGTTAAGAATAAATCAAACCCATGGGTCACTGTATATGAACCCAGTGAGGAGCAAAATCCATGGTCACAGGATTTTTTACAATCAATTCCCACAACAAAGGTATTTTGCCGTCTTGTAATATAATAGGGGTTGGGAAATAAGGTTTTCTCAAACACTTTGTCAAGTTTAACCAGGGCGTTTATATCGCATGGATGCAAGCCTATGATAACCCTGGGCCGAGTTCTGTAATTAATTTCCTGGTCCCAGTCATCATCTTTAAATTGAAATGAAGAAAGGGTTTCTTTATAGGGAAGAAAATAGGTCTTGGCAGAATATTCCGTAGTCTCGTAATCAAGGTTTATCTCGTCAAAAGAGGAAAAGGGCAAAAACTGATAAATGGGTTTGCCCTTGTAATTTGTTCCGACTTTTTTGGGCCCGATACATTGAACATCGGAAAAATATAAGTCAAACAAATCCTGTTTTTTTATTGTTTTAAAAAGCATTTTTAAAGCTCCTTTCTGAATTAATATTATTCAGTGATAAAATCGAGAAAGAAATAATTTCCAGGATGAATTATAGATGGTTTTAATACTTGGTTTTTTTTATGGTATTAACGGTCGTTGTCTATCGCTCCTTTATTTTAGGGCTATTTGGTTAAATAGCAAAAGATATGCCAAAAGTAAAATAAACTTATAAATAAATTCAAGTAGATAGAATAATAGAAGTTTTAATTAAATGAGCACCAGAGAAAAACTCTTATCTGAATTTTATGAATGTCATATTTTTTTACGACATGAAAAAATATGAACTATTTTCAGATTGGATCGGTTCCCAAAGGCAAATTCGGCGATTGTGTTTACTGATGCTGCCCATTGATTAAGCAATGTAAACAAATCAAAATAATTTAATAACCCCTTCCTGTACGGGAAAGGGTTATTAAAAATCAAAGGCAGATTGTAGCCGCTAAAACCAGTGAGCCTAAGGCCTCACAACAAATACAGGAAATGATGTGGTTTTAAAAAAAAACAAATAGGTATCAAAGCATACCATTAATTCAGGAATTCCTGTTCCAAAAATCTTTCTTTGATGGTACCGTGAGAATCGATCTGAATTGAGTACTTAATCTGTTGAAAAATTTGAAGGAAAGACATGAAACAATTCCTGGTTAATTCTGTAGGTCGGCTGGATATGATTATTTGGATTCTGGTTGTTGTCTTTTTTTGTGGCAGTGCATTGATATTCAATGGAAACTTAAATCAGTCATTTATAGCGGCTGGGGGGATTGTGCTGGTCATGATTTTGATCGCATTATCAGTTGAGGTCATCATCGAGACGCTGAAGGATGTAAAGGGAATTGGCACCATCACTGGATTCATTACCAACGGGCCCGAGCTTGTCTGTTTAATAGTTGGCCTGGTGGTAGGGGATGTGCTGTTTGCTGCCAGCACTCCTTTGGGGTCTAATTTTATAAACCCAATCCTGTTATTGATGGCAGCACTGGTTTGTGGTGTGTTTTTGAAAACACTTCAAACCAATTGGCGGTATAGCTTGACTTGCATCTTGCTTACCGCAGGCCTGGCAATAAGTTTTTTCTTTATTCCAGCACAGTTTTATGCATATTGGTCCCTGACAGGGCTTATAGCTACCTTGGTGCTGTTTTTTAATCGGCCTCTGGAAAAGGCTATTGAGAAATCTATGGAAGAAGAAGTTATCGCTAAATGGAACATTATTCCGGCCAGTATCGTGCTAATTGTAGCAGGATATTTTCTTGATCCAGTGGTGAGTTTTGCCTCGGAGCAAAGCCAAGCCCCAAAAGGTGTGATCGGATTTTTTGTTCTGGCCACTCTCACAAGTTGGCCAGAGTTCAAAAGTTGTTTGGCTCTTTTAAATCGCAAAAAATACCAGGCAGCCATATTGAATATTACAGTGAGCAATATCACAAATATCTGGCTGGCTATAGCAGGTGTTGCGACATATTTTTTTATTACAGCCTTCTGATTCCCCGGGCAAGATCAATCAAAACAATTTGAGAAGATAGTAAAACAGAATGACCAATTTATTTACAATTGGTCATTCTGCTTTACAGGGTATAAAAAAAACTGACACATGCATGGGAGTTGTCAAATATCTTTACAGACCATTTTTTTAGCTTTTTCAATATCTTATAGCCCGCACGTTTTTGACTTGCCAGTTGGCATGTATCTTGATAGTCAGAGGAATAGATAAAATATTATGCAGTATAAAAAGGAAAGAACACAATGGAAGCATCTGCTGAAGATAGGAACGTATTTTACCATGTATTGAGCAGAAAAATAACGACTTTGATTCTGGTTGTTTCTTTTTTCCCCATGCTATTGACCACCGGCATTCTTTTTTATAGATTTAACCAGACCTATACCGAGAAAATACAGGCTCATATTTCAGAATTGGTTCAAAAGCATACTCAGAATATTGATAGTTTTTTATCGGAAAAATTAGGAAATATACGGTATCTGGCCAAGCATTTTGAGAGCCAGAAGGCCCCAAATATATTTTTGCAAAAAAACTTGAAATTATTGAAAACAGAGTATGGAGATGTATTTACTGATTTGGGACTGGTTAATGAAAACGGCATCCAGTTTGCTTATGAAGGACCCTTCAAACTTGAAAATGCTGATTATTCAAGTGCGGAATGGTTTTTAAAAGCAATGGACAAACCTTTTTATATCAGTGATGTGTTTGCAGGACTAAGGGGGCATCCCCATTTTATTATTGCTGTAAAGGTTAAATCCAATGGGTCTGATTATATTTTGCGGTCAACCATTAATTTCGGGGCCTTTAATTCCCTGGTGGAGAATATCCAGATTGGGAAAACCGGTTACGCCTTTCTTGTGAATAGTAAAGGTCAACTGCAGACTCAAACCAAGGTGGGAATCGAACAGGCAGGTATTGTATCAATCCCGGATCATAATAGTTTTAAAAACAGTAAAACTATTTTTACAAAAAAAAAGGATGTCTCGGGAAATAAATTTTTATATGTGACATCCGTGCTGAAGAATATTGACTGGATAATGGTATTTCGTCAGGATATAAAGGATGTTTTCCATGATTTATGGAAAATACAGGTTCTTACCCTGATCCTATTTATTCTATGCTGTGTTGCAATTCTTTCTGTTGCTTTTATTCTGCCACGTAATATTGTAAAGCTTATTTCCAGTTCTGACAAAAAAACCGAGGTCATGAACAAACAGGTGGTGGAAAGTGGGAAACTAGCCACCATTGGTGAACTTGCCGCAGGCATTGCCCATGAAATAAATAATCCCGTTGCCATCATGGTTGAAGAGGCTGGCTGGATAGAGGATCTTTTTGAAGAAGAGGATTTAACTCAATCAAAAAATTTTGAAGAAATCACCCGGGCGCTGCGCCAGATAAATACCCAGGGGAAAAGATGCAAAGAGATTACCCATAAGCTGCTCAGCTTTGCCAGGAAAACCGATTCCACTGTCAATGATGTTCAGGTCAATGATGCCATCAGGGAAATTGTTTCCCTGAGTGCTCAAATGGCCAAGTATAACAAAGTAATCATTGAAACAAAGCTGGATGAAGACATTCCCTATATCAGAATATCTCCTTCTGAACTGCAACAGGTGATTCTGAATTTCTTCAACAATGCCATTGACGCAATGGAAAAAACCGGGGGAACCATTAAGGTCGAAACCAAGATCAGCCAGATTGAAAAAAATCATGTGGTGATTTCCATTGAAGATGACGGCCCTGGAATTCCTAAGGATAATCTTAACAGGATATTTGATCCGTTTTTTACAACAAAGGCAGTTGGGAAAGGAACAGGGCTCGGACTTTCCATATGTTACGGGATTATCCAGAAAATGGGCGGAAAAATTGATGTCCACAGTCATGTAGGAGTTGGAACAAAATTTAGGATCTGGATACCGTTTCAGGACAAAATAATTGAAAATAAAGATGCTAACAAAGAAATAGAAAAACAAGGAGAATAAACATGAAAAAGATTAAATTATTGCTTGTTGATGATGAAAAACCGTTTCTGGATACCATTACCAAACGTCTTGAAAAAAGAGAGCTGAATGTGTCTGCTGTTTACAGTGGAAAAGAAGCATTGGCCGAACTTGAGAACAATAAATCCATTGAGGTGATTATCCTTGATGTAAAAATGCCGGGTATGGATGGTATTGAAACCCTGGGTGAAATCAAAAAAAGATTTCCCCTGGTAGAAGTGATCATGCTGACCGGTCATGCCACTGTAGAAACTGCCATAGATGGGATGAAAATAGGCGCATTTGATTATCTTATGAAACCCTGTGACATAGATGTACTGGTAACCAAGGTTGAGGATGCTGCGGCAAAGAAAAGAAGACATGATGAAAAAATCATGGAAGCCCGGATGAAAGAGATTACAGACCGGATGGCTTAAGAAAAAGAAGGATGTTATGATCCAAAATACTAAAGAGGA
The DNA here is from genome assembly GCA_014383445.1 of Candidatus Desulfobacula maris. GTDB lineage: Bacteria > Desulfobacterota > Desulfobacteria > Desulfobacterales > Desulfobacteraceae > Desulfobacula > Desulfobacula maris. The sequence continues at coordinate 20,047 of JACNHV010000218.1, forward strand.
AAATATCATCAATATCCTGCTTGTTGATGATGAAAAAGGATATTTAAATGTCCTGTCCAACAGGCTGTCAAAGCGAGGCATTAAAGCAACAAAGGCTTTCTCCGGTACTGAGGCAATACAGATTCTGCGGAAAAATGATTTTGATGTGGTGGTCCTGGACTTAAAAATGGAAGATATGAATGGTATTGAAGTTTTAAAGATAATGAAAAAAATGGCACCTGAACTGCCTGTGATTTTTTTGACAGGACATGGTTCCCAGGAAGCTGCCATGGAAGGGATCTCCTTAGGTGCATTTGATTACCTGACCAAACCCTGTGAACTTGTGGAGTTAATGGATAAAATTCATAAAGCGCACAGGCATCAACAAAACTCATCAAAGGAATAACATTCTGAATAAACAAAAATACAGATAAGAGTTGAGCTGTTAAGGAGAAGATATGTTCTATAAGACAAATGGATTTAAACTCTGTGCTGCTTTGTTAGTAGGAGTTGTCGTCTTCCTGCTGCCAAGGCCGGAAGGAACACAGTTCAAAGTTACAGGCGATGCAGGTCAAATACTTGTGCAGAATGTGAATGAACATTTTACTGTTGTTACGGGTGGGATACCTCAAAAAGACTCTTATGTCTTAAAAGCAAAAAATCCAGGATCTTTTGAAGCAACTGCAAAATTTTTAAGTCAGAAAGTAAAGAACTTAAGTCTTGACACTGTCAGTGTGGATTATGTTGATGGGCTTTCGCCTAAGGCAAAACGATTTTTAGCAATTCTTGCGGTTCTTGTGATATTATTTGTCATCGAGCCTATCCCCCTGGAAATAACAGCTGTCTTAATCGGAGTTTCCCTGGTTGTCATGCAGATTACGGATGTAAAAAATGCATGGGCACCTTATATGCATCCGGTTGTCATTTTTATCATGTGCTGCCTTATTTTTGCCATTTCTCTTGACAAGGCAGGCTTAACCAAGCGGCTGGGATATTATATTATCAAAAAAGCCGGTAACAGTATTACCCGGTTTACCTTTATCATTGCCATAGGGCTTGGCCTTGCCTCATCATTCATGCATGATGCTGCAGCCTGTGCCATCGGCATTGTGACAATGCTGCCCCTGATGCGGGCGGCCGGCATTGAACCCCATACCAATACTGCCAAGTTCATGATGCTGTCCTTACCCTTTGCCTGTTCAAGCGGCGGCATGGGAAGCCTTATCGGAGGCGGGCGCTGCATGGTATCGGCTGCTTTTTTAAAAGAATTTACAGGGATTGAGATCACTTTTTTTGACTGGATATTATATGCCATGCCCGCAGCCATAATAACAGTTCCGATTGCTGTATTAATTGTATACATGGTTTACAGGCCAGATCCAAAATTCAAGTTGCCGGATTTTGATGAAGACCTGGGACCCATGACAAGTCTTGAGAAAAAAGCCTTAACCATTATTGGCCTTTCATTTATACTCTGGCTGACCAAGGGGCTTCATGGTATTGATTATTCAGTCACAGGTATGCTGGGAGTGGCGGCTCTGGTATTGTTCAAAGTGTTAAAGTGGAGAGATATCAATGACAACCTGGAATGGGGGACTGCCTTGTTTATATTTGGCGGCGGAATTTCTCTGGGTCTTGCCATGGGATATTCCGGGGCAGCCGACTATTTTGCCAATTTATTCTTTCCTCTGATCCAGGGAAAAGGCTGGCTGGTTCTTTTCATTGGTGTGGGTGTTTTCGGAGCTCTGGTAACAAATGCCATGGCCAATGTTGCCGCAGCCGCCCTGATTCTTCCCATTGTCATCCCCATGGCCCAGCTTGAAGGGGTTGACCCGAGGATTCTGGCGCTCTGTCTTGGAATGGCCACATCTTTTGCCATGCTCCTTGTCATTGGCTGCCCTCCCAATGCCATTGCCTACAGTTACAGGTATTTTAAATCGTCAGACCTGACAAAGGTGGGACTTGTGGCCACACCGATTTTGTTGACAGTATTAGTGGTTGTTGCAGCGGTGTGGTGGAGAATTTTAGGTTTAATTTAGGGAAAATTTTGGCATGAACAAACTTGATGATGATAAGGGTCGTCTTCTTTTAGTGGATGATGAAGAAGGGTTTAGAACGGCAATCGCCCGGCGGCTTGGGAAAAGGGGATTTGTCCCGGTACAGGCTTCAACCGGAGAAGAATGTCTGGAGATTCTTGGTCGTGAACCCATGGATGTGGTGGTGCTGGATGTTAAAATGCCGGGGATGAACGGCATTGATACCTTAAAAGCGATCAAACTGCGGAATGAAAAGACCCAGGTGATTCTTTTAACAGGGAATGCTGCTGTTTCTGACGGGGTTGAAGGTATCAAATCCGGTGCTTTTGACTATCTGACAAAACCGGTTGAGATTGATCACCTGGTAAATAAAATTAACCAGGCTTTTGAAATGATCCGGCTTGAGGAAGAAAAACAAAAAGAACTTGAATACCGGGAAAAGCTGGAAAAAAAAATGATTGATACGGAAAGACTTGCGT
>JACNHV010000218.1:23345-42291 GCA_014383445.1 Candidatus Desulfobacula maris
AGCCAGAGTCCTGATAGTAGATGATGAAAAAGATTTTGTTGAAATGTTTTCCCTGAGGCTGCAGGCACAGGGGGAAAAAGTGTCCACGGCCCATAGCGGCAAGGAAGCATTAATGGTATTGTCACAGGCGATCATTGATGTGGTCATTCTGGACATAAGAATGCCGGGCATGGACGGAATTGACACATTAAAGCAGATAAAAACGCTTTATCCCATTGTTGAGGTTATTTTACTGACCGGACATGGATCTACAGAAACTGCCGTGGAAGGGATGAAACTGGGGGCCTTTGATTATTTGATGAAACCGGCTGATTTTGAAGATATAAAAATCAAACTTGAAAATGCCAGAAAACGAAAAGATGAACAGGAAGAACGCATCCGCCAGGCTGAACTCAGGCTCCTTTTAAGAAGAAGCGGAGATTTATAAAAATTTTATACCTATATAATTAAAGGAAACAATAAATGAAAACCATTCTGGTAAAGGATTTAATGGTCCCGCTGTCTGAGTATGCCACGGTTGATGAGGATGCTACATTATCAGAGGCATTGGATGCACTTGAAAAGGCCCAGGAGCAATTTGATAAAACCAAATACCGGCATCGGGCGATCCTTGTGTGCGAAAAGAAAAGCAACAAGGTTGTTGGTAAAATCAGCCAGCTGGATGTGATACGGTCCCTGGAACCCAAATACGATTTGTTTATGGAAGAAAAAGCATTTCCCCAGACCGGTATGTCACATTTTGGTTTTTCCCCGAAATTTATGCAAGGTATTCTGGATCAATACCAATTATGGTATGACCCGTTAAAAGATATCTGCGGGAAGGCTGGCACGCAAAAAGTAACAGAAATCATGCACACACCCACGGCAGGGGAGTATGTCAAAGAGACTGCAAATCTGGGGGAGGCCATTCATCTGATCATCATGGGGCATCATCAATCTCTTCTGGTGACAAAAAAAGAAGAGATTGTCGGGATTTTAAGATTGACTGATATTTTTAAAGAAATTTGTATTGATAGAAGAAAAATGCACCAAGCTAAATGATGATGAAAAATTTTACAATTCAGCTGAGTCTTAAAAACAGGGTCTATCTTGTTAATGCCATTCTTTTGTGCATCACTGTGATTGGAGCCGTACTCATGGTCTGGTACACCTATAAGACGGAAAGAATATTTAAAGATATTATTGATAAAAATATTGTTATTTATCAATCAGCCGAGGCCCTGGGTACATCCCTTGTCAACCAGAAAGGATTTGTGTCCTATTATCTTCTGGATGGTGATCCCGCCTGGATTGAAGAGTTCAACAGATACAGACAGCTTTTTGATAAACATCTTGTAGTGGTGAAGTCCCTTGTGCAGGAACAATGGGAAAAAAAATCCGTTGACCAGATTGAATCCAGATATAAAGATTATGTTACAAATAAAAATGTTATCATTGATCTGTATAAATCAGGTGAATATGATAAAGGAAATGTCCTTCACAAGGATGTAAGACAAGATTTTTTTAAAATTATAGAGCTATGTGAACAATTTAAATCCTTTCATAAAAACAAGATTTCAGATGCAATCAAAATAAGCCGGAAAGAATCTCATCAGCTCCGATATATTGCTATTCTGGCAATTATTACAGTTGTTATCCTGAGCCTTCTGATAAATTATATTTTTGCCCGCCATATATTGGAACCCATTCGAAAACTGGCAGAAGAGGCAGACACGATGGGTGGCCAGAAAGACTATTTAAATGAAGTTTCCGCATTAAAACAAAGCGTTCATGGCCTGATTGAAAATGCAGAGCAGGCGCATCAGGAATTAAAGCAAAGCCGGGAAACCCTGATGCTGTCAGAAAAAATGGCGCTGTTAGGCAAACTGGCGGCTGGAACAGCGCACAGCATAAGAAATCCATTGACTTCGGTAAAAATGAGGCTTTTTTCATTGAACCGTTCCTGTAATTTTACAAAGCATCAAAGTGAAGATTTCAACGTTATTTCCGATGAGATAAAGCAGATAAATAAAATTGTTGAAAATTTTCTGGAATTTTCCCGTCCGCCTAAACTGAAAATGAAAAAAATGAGTCCGTCCATTGTTGTGGACAGTGCACTTCATCTTCTTGAACAGCGGTTGAAATCCTATCATGTAACCACACGGGTGATTCGTCATCGTCCCCTCAGCGATACATTAATAGATCCTGAACAACTAAAGGAAGTAATCGTTAATATCATTGTCAATGCCTGTGAAGCAATGGACAAGAGCGGCCTTATCATTATCCATGAAGAAGAAACTTATGTGGAACCGTTAAAAAAAGTAAATGTGATCCGGATAATAGATGATGGTGCAGGAATCTCACAGGAGGTCAAAGAACAGATATTCAATCCTTTTTTCACCACCAAGGATGAGGGAACAGGTCTTGGCTTGAGTATTGCCTTTAATATCATAAATGAACATGGGGGATGGCTGGATGTTGCAAGTGAACAAGGCCAGGGAGCATCCTTTGTTATTACGCTTCCCATAAAGGATGTATAGTATGCATACGATTCTGGTGATTGATGATGATGATCAGTTAAGAATAAGTTTCTGCAAGCTTTTAAAAGAAGAAAACTATGCAGTGCTCAGTGCTGCTTCCGGTGAAGCCGGTATTGATATTGTTGAACAGAATCCTTTGGATCTGGTTATTCTCGATATGCGGCTGCCCGGAATCAACGGAATGGAAACCTTTAAACGCATCAGGAAAATTGATTCAAAACTGCCTGTGATCATTGTCACGGCTTATGGAACAACCGAGATTGCCATAGAAGCCACCAAAATGGGGGCATATGATTATGTCCTCAAACCATTTGATGTGCCGGAGATGCTGAATCTGATCGAACAGGCCATTGAGGCAGGTTATTTTATGCGATCACCGGTTAAAGTGGACGCATCTCCAGATAAACAATCCGGAGATGCTATTATCGGTCAGAGCAAGCTTATGCAGACGCTTTATAAATCAATCGGCCGGGTTTCTCAAACCGATGCAAGCGTTTTGATTCTGGGTGAATCCGGAACTGGAAAGGAATTGGTGGCAAGAGCAATCTACCAGTATGGCCTTCGTTCGGATAAGGCCTTTTTGATCATTAATTGCGTGGCCATACCTGAAAATCTTCTTGAGAGCGAATTGTTTGGTTATGAAAAAGGTGCATTTACAGGCGCTTCCCAGAGGCATATTGGAAAAATTGAACAGGCAAACGGCGGTACTGTGTTCTTGGATGAAATCGGAGATATGCCCTTAAATATACAGGCCAAAATTTTAAGATTGCTCCAGGAAAAAAATATTGAAAGACTGGGGGGTGAAGAAGTCATTCCCGTGGATGTCAGGATTATTGCAGCCACTAATAAAAATCTGGAGCAGGCGATAGAAGAAGAAAAATTCCGGGAAGATTTATATTTCCGTTTAAAAGTGGTTACCCTGGAGCTTCCCCCCTTGAGATACCGGAGAGACGATATCAATAGTTTGATATCCTATCATATGGTTAAATTTTCCAATGAATTAAAGATTGATAACCCCGGGATTCAAAAAGAAGCTTTAAATCGTCTAAATGACTATGACTGGCCGGGAAATGTAAGAGAGCTGTCAAATCTGATACAGAAAGTTCTTATTTTCAACAGGGGCGCTCCAATTTCTACAGCAGACCTGGAACAGGTAATAAACAAAAAAGAAAAAAAGAAATTCATCCAGGAAATTGAATTAAATTATATTCAGGCCTGGGTAAGACAATTGTTATCCAACAAAGCTGAAACTTATAATTTTGATGATTTCATAGACATTGTTTCAAGTATTGTGATTTCCGAAGCCTTAAAAATAACCAATGGAAACCGTTCCCAGGCAGCTAAGTTATTAAAGTTGTCAAGACCCACACTGCATGCTAAAATCGATAAATATAATATCAAGCTTAAAACTGAAATATCAGATTAGCCGGACATATATATTAAACTCCCAACTACTTTCAGAAGTTGAAAAAACCTGTGATACATCAGCCATTATACAAAACGGTAGAATAGTTGTGAAGGGTTCCATTGATTCCATATTTTTAATTGTCTGGTTCAATACCAATGAAATGATCATAGGATATCTTTTAGCCTCACTTGTTTGCTCTGTAAATCTTCTTTTTATGATTTCAGCAGTCTGCCTGTTTTCTTTGTTTATGCCGGATTTTATCAGCGCAATGTTTGCCATTGGATTGGTGTTTGTAGGATTTATCTCCGAAGGGGGGGGGTACAAACTAATGATAAAACTCTGTTTATTTTTAGCAAAAAAGAGATATAGCGCCCTCTGCATTTTTACACTAAAAAATAAAAGGGTTCTCAATCGTCGGTTTTGGTTGAATCCTGAGTTTCTTTTTTCAATCTAATCTGTGGTCCGCTCAAAATATGAAGATCTCGCTGTGGAAACGGAATAACCACTTTGTTTGCTGTGAAAAGTCTGTCAATTTCAAATCTCAATTTGCTTTCCGCCTCAATAAAGTTATCGATATCTGACCAGAATCTCAATCGAAAATCCAGAGAGCTGTCCCCAAAGTTGATGAATTGTACCCGGGGTTTTTGTGGAGAATCATACACCTCTGTCACTGAATCTGCTGCCTGTAACAGCAGCGTTTTTACAAGTGCTGTATCTGACCCATATGATACGCCTACCATCAGATCCCTTCTGATGAAAGGATCTTTATGGCTCCAATTGGTCACCAGGGCGCTGATGAACTCGGAATTCGGAATAATTAGCGACGAATTGGTATAGGTCTGAACCAGTGTGGCTCTGACATTAATCTTTTTTACTTCTCCCCATACGCCTCCCACTTCAACGACATCGCCCACCTGTATGGGACGTTCAAACAACAGAATCAGACCACTGACAAAGTTATTGAATATATTTTGCAGACCAAATCCAAGCCCGATACTCAGTGCCCCGAATACAACTGCCAGGGATGTAGTATTCAGTCCAAAAACACTCAGACTGATCAGGATGCCTACCGACCAAATCACATATGTTGAAATGGTAATGACCGACCCCTTTGCTCCTGTAGACAACCCGCTTTCTTTTAACACATGATTGGCAATGACTTTTTCCCACAACCGAGTAAAAAGATAGGTCAAAAGAATAACCAGAATCGAATAGGCAAAGCTTACCATACTCAATTCAATTTTCCCGATCACGTAGTTTTTGTTAAACATCTTCCAAAGCCATACAAAAAAGGCATCACTTGAGCTCCATGAAAACGCAAGCCCAGTCAGCGCAAACATAATGATAAAAAAGTAAAGCCCCTTAGATAAAATCCAATAAAATGGATAAGATTTGCCGTAAGGGCTTTGGGACCTCAGATCAAATTTTTCCTTGAACTTGCGATCAATATCTTTTGTTGAATATACAAGCAGTATGCAGAGGCAGATAACCACTAAAGAAACCCCCCAGGATATGTACCACCAGGATGCAAAATGTCCGTATCCGGCAATATCGGCAAAAAGGCCTGAAAGCACCACTGTCTTTGACCATACGCTTAACAGTTTCATCTCTATGCCATTGGTCTGGCTTTCCATTTTTCTATATACCTTCCAGAATAAAAACACACCGGCAACAAGCACTGCTTCGGAAAAAATCCGAATTGATGCCAAAATTACGGTATCCAAAGAAAGGAATCTATAGATCAAAAGATAAACAAGGGAATACAGTCTGATTCCCCATATAAATGCATCTTTCCACCCGTACAGGGCTTTAAAGAATACAAGCTCCTTTTCGCTGGCAATCAGGCGGATGGAATCAGATGCGATCTTGGTGATCAGAATTATAGTTAAAAATGTTTTTATAAATTTGATAAAATCGGGAAAAATCAAATATACCTGGGTTTTTGAAAGTATAATCGTCAGCAGTATCCAGAAAATAATAACCAGGGAACCCTCAAGGACAACTATAGGATATCCAGTAGGCTTGCGGATAATGTTCTTGTAGAGCTCTTTACCTCTTATAACAGGCAGTCCCTGGAAAAAGAAAAGACTGAACAGCAGAAAAACACCAATGACCATAACCTCGCTAAGATTTATATGCTCCATCAACTGGGACAATTTCAGCGATAGCCATTCATTGGTGAACAATTGTCCAATTTTGGCAAATGAACTGATAGTTTCTTTTAAAAAATTTTTAGACCAAAAGGTTTTAAATTCGATGACATCCCTTTGGAACCAAAGACTTCCTTTTTTGTCTTTGATCTCTTTTCTCAAGGTCATCCGGAGATCTTCGAAAGATCTAAGCAACTCGTTGTTGGTATTTATTTCTGCAGACAGCATATCCATCAGGCTTAGAATAGCTTTCTGCTGTTTTTCAAGAACTGTTCGGTAGGACTTGACTTCCTTTATTCCGGTTTCCCTGATTATGTCTTTGTCCTTGAAAGAATTGGATTCCTTAATTCTTTGATCGATTAAAATGATTTTGTCTTTTACCGCAGAAAGATTTTGACTTGTTTTACCCTCTTTTCCCGTTGTTCTTTGAATTTCTGATTTGATTAAAGATATTGAAATATCAATTTCCTCAACACCTTTTTCCAGGACTGAAACACTGATCTCAGGAACAAGCAGAAAGTTTCTTAGAGAATTCATCTGTGTCCTGTAGATCTGTTGCTGATTCGCTTCTTCCTTAAGTTTTCGCCGTTCTGCAATCAGTTCTATTTCCAGGACATCAAGGTGTGTTTTTGCAGCTTCAACAGCTTGCTCAAACTGAACCAGGGAATTTTTATCGTCCAGAGATGCTTGAGTGTTAGTTTCCCCCCACATTAACGATGGCAGGCATATAAAAAAGATCACTAATAATAGAATATTGTTCAATTTTCTGATCTGCACAGGCCTTTGTTCTCCTTATAAAATAAGTGAAATATAAGTGATCTCATCAAGCAATAGGTAAACTGTTCATTTATATGTATATTATTAAGCATAGTCAAGAGGTGGCTCAGATCTCAAGGATGGTTAAATCAATCAAAAAGCTTTGATTATTATGGCTTTGGATGATTAAGAATTTGATGGTGTTTACTGGAAAAAGGCATGAAGATGCGATGCAAATTCGGTTTACTTTGCCAATTGTATCCAGTAATGTGGTGTAAAATGAAATAAATATTCAAGGATTGATTTTGTTCAGGGTATGAAAATTAATCATGTAACATCATCTGTATCAAAAGAAAGGTTATGCTGTGATCGAATCTAATATTCTTGTAACCGGGTTAATTGTATTTTTTGCCCGCATCTGTGATGTATCAATAGGTACCATCCGGACCATTGTTACTGTACAGGGGAGAACCATGATCGCCTTTATTCTGGCGGTTTTTGAAATTGTCATCTGGCTCGCAGTTGTAAGTACGGTAATCAACCAGGTCAAAGATCAGCCGGTCCTGATAATTTTTTACGCTTTAGGATATGCAACAGGCAATGTAGTCGGCATCAAAGTGGAAGGGAAACTGGCATTTGGCCTGATTATATTACGCGTTATCTGTAGGGAAAAGGGAGATGTCCTGGCTGCAAGGTTGAGGGAATTGGGGCAACCCGTTACCAAATTCGTGGGTGAGGGCATGAGAGGTCCGGTTATTGAGCTGTATATCGCCTGCCGGCGGAAAAATCTGAAATGGATACTTGCCGAGGTAAACAGTTTTGACAAAGATGCATTTTATGTTGTCGAGCAGGCAAGATCGATGAGTAAAATATTGAAACCGGTCAGTACCCCATTAGGTGGATGGCGATCCATAGGAAAGAGGAAATAAGATTGTTATCTATTTGAAAAGATAGAGGTAATTTTACCGGGCCAGACTTAGGATTTTCACAGGAGACCTGATACATGAGAAAACGTCAGAAGGAAACAATTTTAGTCTCGTTTCTTAAGGAAAAAGAAAAATACGAGAAACTTGCAGAGTACATTGTTCAATTCATCAGGGATGATCCTTCATCACCAAATGAAAATCTTCATACAATTCTTTACCGCATCAAAGAAAAAAAGAGGCTCATAGAGAAAATCGACGAAGAGAATAGACAACTTGGGGTTGGGGCCAAGCCTATTACACAGAAAAATTTTCAGGAAAGGATTGATGATCTGCTTGGGATCAGGGTTATCTGTCTTCGTCTTTCAGATATCGATAGAGTCAAAGCCTATCTTGAACTTCTGGCTGATGAGAAAATCCTGCGATTCATCCGAAAACCGGATCACAAAAGATCATTCGTTCTGCCGGTAGACCCGGGGGAGACGATTCCAGAGGGTCTTTATCTTAGATATAGCGGGTATTCATCCATTCACTACCTGGTTGCGCTGGGCGAGAATTCAGATGCACCGGATGAGTTGAAAAAGCTTCAGATTGAATTTCAATTGCGGACGATTCTTGAGGAGGCCTGGGGCGAGATTGACCACAAATACAGATATGCGTTCAGCCGAAGTGGCGCAAAGCTTCCTGAGCATATACACTCTGGTTTCTACAATTTGAGCGCATACCTTCAGGCTGCCGCTCTTCAGGCAGAGCACTTATGTCGGCAGGCAGAAGCGCATCAGCTTTTGATGATCCGGAAAACAAAAGGAAAGCGTGCGGCCAAGGACAAATCTATCCATGTTGCATTACCAATGGCCTTTCCAGTGCTTATGGAACAGACCTTTGGCTTTAAGCCGACCGTCCGAACCATCACATATCTTCTGAAACGTCTTGATGAAGTCGGTTATGCAGAGCAGCCCCAGATTGTTTTTCAAAAAGTTTTCACAGAAGACCGGTTACAGGAATTCAGCACTATTTTTCGGGAAGTGCTTAACCGGGAAGCTTTTGAGGATAAGAGTAAAAGAAATGTTGATGCAATAAATGCTGTTAATTTTGCGTTGTCCAATGAGATCCAGGGCAATAGGGTTGCGATAGAAGGGTTACGAGCCATTTTACGAAGGAAAAAAAAGCGTTCAAGATGATTCCATTATCCGATCAATCAAGAATATTGCATTTGCAATATTTGGTGATGATATGCAGATAGTAATAAATGTGAGTTACCTTTGACAAAAAGCAACTATCAATCTATTGTACTATATGTTTAAATTTGTGTTCCAGAGTTGAGCAAACTTTTTTGTTTTTCCAGTGTTAATGTTTTTAAGAAAGGAGATGATCAGTGCAAAAGTCATTTCTGGATATTTTTAATACCATTCTGAGTACCGTTCGTGAACCGCTCGTGGTGCTTGATGCCAACCTTAAGGTGGTGGATGCCAATCCGTCTTTCTATAAAACATTCTGCGTTAACCCTGAAGAGACTGAAGGGACATTGATTTACGATCTAGGCAATGGGCAGTGGAATATCCCAAGACTCAGAGAGCTGCTTGAACAGGCACTGCCGGAAACCTCAGTATACAATGATTTTGAGGTGGAGCATGATTTTGAAACCATCGGTCCCAAGATCATGCATCTGAATGCCCGGAAAATCTACCGGGAATCAAATCATACGCAATTGATCCTCCTGGCTATTGAGGATGTGACGGAGAGTGAATATTACAAAAGAAATCTTGAAAAAATTGTTGAAACCCGCACGGCGGAACTTGTCCTGGCAAGGCAAGAGGCTGAAAAAGGAAAACAGACTGCAGAAACCTCACTTTCCGAGATAAAAATGCTCAAAGAGCAGCTGGAAGCGGAAAGAGCCTACCTGAAAGAAGAAATCAAACTGGAACATAACCATGAGAACATTATCGGTAACAGCGATGCCTTGAAATATGTGCTCTATAAAGTGGAACAGATCGCGCAAACCAATACCACGGTATTGGTTTTAGGCGAGACCGGGACTGGCAAGGAGCTTGTGGCTCGCGCTATTCACAGCTTCAGCAAACGTAAAAACAAGGCCCTTGTAAAAGTAAACTGTGCCGTTTTGCCGTCAAACCTGATTGAAAGCGAATTGTTCGGCCATGAAAAAGGGGCGTTTACAGGTTCCAGTTCAAAGCGACTGGGACGGTTTGAGGTCGCGGACGGGGCCACACTTTTTTTAGATGAAATCGGAGAGCTGCCCCTGGAGCTGCAGTCCAAACTGCTGCGCGTGATCCAGGATGGAGAATTTGAACGGCTGGGCAGTTCCAACACCATCAAGGTGGATGCAAGGATTATTGCCGCCACAAACCGGAATCTTGAAGAAGAAGTCCGTCAGGGAAGATTCAGGGATGATCTATGGTACAGGCTCAATGTTTTCCCCATTACCATGCCGCCCTTAAGAGACCGGATAGAGGACATCCCCCTGCTGGTGGAATATTATATCAAAAAAATCGCCAAACGGATGGGAAAAGGCACCGGCATAATTTCCAGCAGAGTAATGAATACCATACAGAATTATCACTGGCCTGGAAATGTCAGGGAGCTTGAAAATGTTCTTGAGCGGGCCGTGATTAACTCGTCAGGTCCCAAGCTGCATCTGGTTGATGATCTTAACAAGCCTTTTGCATATTTGAGAAAAAATCTGAAAACATTGGAAGCAGTGGAGCGCGACTATATTGTCCGTATGCTCGACCAGACCCATTGGAAGGTCAGCGGTCAGAACAGCGCTGCCCAGATTCTCGGACTCAATCGCAGTACCCTTCGCGCCCGTATGCGAAAGCTGGACATCCGCAAACCTTAAAGTCAGGGCCACATATGACCAAAGGCCATATATGGCCTTGATTCTGCTTTTTTTTTAATATCATCTCAATTTTTTTCAGAACCGATTCCTTTATTAAATCAGCAGGACAGGCTGTATCTTAAAAAACAGGGACAGGCTTTGGCATGAAGTTTGCTCTAAACTCTTTTTGATTAAAAGCTGCATCAGGTAAAACAAAAATCGGATCAAAGTCTAAATCAGACTTCGGTCAAAATCCTGGTTTCATCCAAACTGCCAGGCATAAAAAAAAGGGGATCACAATGATCATAGTCAGAATCATACTGAATGTTCTTGCAGATAAGCAGTTGGAGATCACGCAGACCCTTGTTTCACTGATCAAACCTGTGGGTCGGGAAAAAGGTTGCAAATGCTGTTCTGTTTTTTGTGATATCCTTGACAGGAACCGCTTTTGCCTGATCCAGGAGTGGCAAACCCGTGAAGACCTGGATCTGCATATCAAATCTCACAGGTTCGGGGTTTTGCTGGGAACAAAACCCCTTTTAAGCGAACCTTTGAACATAAGGATTTACACTGTTTCTCATCTCCAGGGAATGGAGACCATTGAAGCAGTCAGGACCAAAGGGATCCCATATGATGAATATATTGTTAATGTATCCTGAATTTCCATATACATCACCAGTATCGTTTTGGAACATTAAAACAAATTTTTTAGCAATGGATTTTATTTTATAATAAAGCATCCATTTTATAACCTTTAGAATTGGAGGAGTAACATCATGCAGCGGTTTATTTTTAAGATGAGCCTTATACTGGCAATTATCTTTGCCGGGATATGTTTAACAAGCACGGCTTTCGCAGGAAAGCCAGACCATGCCGGCAATAAAAAGGGTAAAAATCACAAACAAGAAGAAAAGAATGAAAAGTACAAAAACAATAAGACTTCTGATCATGGGACATATGACGGGAAAAAAGGGCATGGAGACAATAAAAGAGAGTATTTCAATGAAGAAAGGCAAATAAATATCCACCGATATTATTCCGATCAATTTCGAAAGGGGCACTGCCCGCCGGGCCTTGTCCAGAAGGGCAACCACTGCATACCCCGCGGCCATGCAAAAAAGTGGAGCAAAGGCCGACAGCTTCCCAGAGAAGTCATTTTCTATAATCTTCCGCCAACCATTCTTGTGCAATTGGGTCCTCCACCGCCAATGCATCGTTTCGTGCGCGTGGCCCAGGATATCCTGTTAATTGCGGTAGGCACGGGAATGGTGGTGGATGCCTTTGAGGATATAGGCCGGCAGCTTGATTGATAGGGGAAAATAAAATCAAGGTTAACACGCTATTTGCAGCTTGCTTTATACAGTCGTCAGTCTATGGTACTTGAGCATGGAAAACATAAAATAATTTTTCATGTAAGTCTTTGACTTTGACTTTGATATTAAATTTGAAACAGATACTTTTTTATAGGAGAAATAGGATGAAATCGAAAACAATTATTTTGTTTATGCTGTTAACGATGTTTTTTTTATTTTCTGGTGTGTGCTTTGCATTTACGCCGGAAGGTGAATTACAGGTTCTTATCCCAGGCTATGATGCCAAAATTACGTTTCAGGAGATTGATGATAACAAAATCCTGGTTTCTGCTGTAGATGCGGAAAACAATCCTGTTAAAGGTTTGATGCCGGATGATTTTAAACTGCAAAAGGCCGGTATAATGGCAAACATAACAGCGGTTGAAGTCCTGAAAACCAGAGAAGATATTCCCATAAATTATGTTCTGATGGTGGACAACTCTATGTCCATGCAGGAACGGAAGGCTGTACAGCCTCTTTTGTCTGCTTTGGATGAGTTTTTAAAAATTGTCAGGCCAATTGACAATGTAGAAGTAGTGGTTTTTGATGGTAAAAAGCAGTTTTTGGTCGATGGTCACAATTTACGGTTAAACACCTTTAAATCCAACAACATTTCAGAACTAAAAAGCTTTTTTCTGGAAAGCTTTACAACAGAGATGAGCAAGCAGACTTTTTTGTATGAGGGTATTCTTGGCAGTTTACAGTTGATTTCAAAGATGCCTGAAAAAAGTAATAAATTTTTAGTTGTTTTTACAGATGGTGAAGACTTAAACAGTGAGATAAAAAAAGAAATAATCGGTCCTAAAGCTCAAGGATTAAAAAATTTCAGTGCTTATGCGATTGATTTTATGCCGTCTGAAGCAAAAGATGAATTTTTAAATGCTTTTTCTGAAGCAAATGAAGGGAAAACCTGGAAAGCAACTTCAGCGGCAAATTTGCTCCCCATCTTTAAAAATATTTCAACCAGGTTGCTCCATCAGTATGTGGTTGAATATAATTTTATAAATCCACCTCAGGGTTCAATCACTGTTAATCCATCAACCATAACCATTGAGGAACTTACAATAATAGACAGTTCTCCTTTGCTCAGCTATGTTTTTTTTGACACAGGCCAAAGCAGAATTCCAGAGCGTTACAAATTGTTAAAAAATCAGGCTGAAGCAGATACTTTTGATGAAAACAGTTTACGAGATACCATTGCAAAGTATCATAATGTATTGAATATACTTGGTAAGCGGTTTTCTGAAAATACTGAAGCAAGCATTGAAATTGTTGGGTGTATCAGTGACAGGGGCGAAGAAAAGAATAATCTTGCTCTTTCCCAGGCACGAGCAGAACAAGTGCGGGCATATTTTCGGTATATATGGAATATTGCCCCTGACAGAATAAACGTCAGTGCCCGTAAATTACCTGAATTACCAAGTACCAGCAGCGTTGAACAAGGACGGCTCGAAAATCAACGAGTAGAAATTCATTCTGATTTTCCCCAGATTTTTGATTCCATAAAAACGACTTATACTTTTGAAGTAGCTGATTTGAATGAAATTAATATTCACCCTGATATCCAGCTGGGGTATGATTTAAAGAATTGGAATCTTGAAATTAAGGGCGATGGAAAACTTTTAAAGTCCATAAAAGGTAATGGGAATGATGTCCTTGATTATTCTTTTAGTCTTTTCGAATATGGACTTAGCAAAATAGGCACCATTGATAATATTTCAATAAGCGCAACCTTAACCGATATTACGGGTCAGACATTTACAACAAATACGGCAAATACTTCTATTAAATATAAAAAAAGAATGGAACAAAAAGCTCAAAAACTTGAATATAAAGTAATAGAAAAGTATGCTTTAATCCTGTTTGATTATGATAGTGCTGAAATAAAGGCACAAAATGCAACTATTTTAGACCGGGTTGTAAAACGGATTAAAGACCTGCCGGCGGCTAAAGTAACTATTTTGGGACAGACGGATATCATTGGCAAGGAAGATTACAATGTCTTGCTTTCTGAACGCAGGGCAAAAACGGTTTATCAAAATGTGATTGACAGTGATATCCCAATGCCTGAGCGAATCGTTTTCAGAGGGAATGGGCCTTACAATCCTCCATATGATAATGCTACAGCTGAAGGACGGTCGTTTAACCGGACTGTCACCATTGCGATAGAGTATGAAACCAATTAACCCGACAACGGTGTTGATACCATTAGAATTTGTTGAAATCAAACAATGAAATTGACATTGGAACATTTAATCTGATAATATGCGCAACAATAAAAATTTTCAAAGAGGTTAAACAATAAAATCCATTATGAAACAGATTTTGACTTTTATTATGATATTTTTCCTGGCCGCAACCCTGGAAGGAAAAGAACTTGTCAAAACAATACCGTCTTTGCCTCTTAATGTGAACCCCGAAACAATAAGGCCTTTGTCGGAACTTGCGGATAAAGTCCTGCAGCAGCATCTTGAAGACATCCTTTTTAGTAACCCCTCCTGGCGACAATTGATCCGTGCTAAAAAGATGACCATTGGACTTGTAGACCTGACAGATCCGTCTAATATTCTTTTTGCCATGGTAAACGGGGATGAGATGATGTATGCTGCCAGTCTTCCCAAACTGGCAATTCTTTTAACTGCATTTCACTGTTTTGAAAACAAGATTATAGAACAGACACCTGAGGTTATGAAGGATCTGAATCTCATGATTCGAAAATCAAATAATCAGGCGGCTAGCCGCATGATCGAAAGAGTTACCATGGAGAGAATTCATGAGGTCCTGACCCTGAAATGCTATGACTTTTACGATGAAACCCGTGGCGGAGGTATCTGGGTGGGGAAAGAATATGCCAAAACTGGAAAAAGGATGCCTGAAGCGGTAAAGGGTCTGAGCCATGCTGCCACCGCTTCCCAGGTCTGTAGGTTTTATTATCAGCTTGCCATGGGCAAACTGATCAGCAGGGAAAGAAGCCGGGAAATGCTGGAAATTCTCATCAATCCGGGGATAGAACACAAGTTTGTCAAGGCGCTCCATCAAATCGTTCCCCAGGCAGACATTTTCAGGAAATCAGGGACATGGAAGACATGGCATTCTGATTCAGTTATGGTATGGGGCCCTGAATGGCGCCGATATATTGCCGTTGCCCTGATTAACAACAAGAACGGAGAGACGATTTTAAGAAAACTCATTATGGAACTTGAAATCGTCCTAAAGCAAAACGCTGCCATTATAAAAAAAAAGCAGAAACATCTGGCTGCTTTTGTTGAGCCAGAAAAATGCTTTGAAATCTGATAATTATCCATGATTTCATCCAAAAAACAGTTTGGATGGAAGCAGCCGGCCCTTAATTTTATGGCCAGGTTCTTTGATATCCGTGAAGGGGAAATTCAACGATCCGTATGGATGTTTGCTTATCTGTTATTATTCATTACCGCCCTTATGATCGTCAAACCGGTAAGCAATGCCTTGTTCCTGAATCAGTTCGGTGCCCGACAGCTCCCTTTTGCCTATATGCTTACAGCTTTTTTTGCCGCAACTTTTTCATCGCTTTATTCCCTTCTGCTTAAAAAAATATCCCTGGACAGGCTTATGAAACTCACCCTGTCCGCAGCTATTTTTTTGTTAATAATATTCTGGGTGTTTATCCATTTTCAATGGCTAAAAGGATTTTCCCTCTATCTTTTTTTTGTGTGGGTCGGCCTTTTTGCCCTGATCTGTGCATCACAGTTCTGGCTGTCTGCCGGCCTGTTCTTTAATGTAAGAGAGGCAAAGCGGCTGTTTGGTCCCATTGGTTCAGGTGCTATCCTGGGTGGCATTATAGGGGGGTATATCACCAAGCTTCTGGCTTCTTCCTGGGGAAGCGAAAATCTTATGATCATTTCAATGGCCTGCCTTTTTTGTTGCATCCTGATCATGGAAAAACTGTGGAAAATCAATGGACAAACTGAATTGGAATCAAGGCCTGATATCAGGGTGTTTGATTCTACTGATCCGAAATCCCCTCTTTCCCGGATCATCAAGTCAAGACATTTGACTTTTCTGGCTGCCATTCTCGGCATCAGTGTGATTGTTTCAAGACTTGTGGACTTTCAGTTTAATGCCATTGCAGCTGCAAATATTACGGATAAGGATCAATTGGCAGCTTTTCTGGGTTTCTGGATGTCCAACCTTAATTTTATAGCCCTTCTGGTCCAGCTTTTTATCACCCGAAAGGTTGTGGAGATGCTGGGCGTGGGATACGCTCTGTTTTTTCTTCCCGGGGCTGTGCTGGCTGGTGCCATGCTGACATTGTTTCATCCAGCACTCTGGTCTGCTGTTGTGATCAAGCTCAGTGAGGGGGGGTTCAAGAATTCGCTGAACAAATCAGGCATGGAACTTTTGTTCCTTCCTATCCCGCTTCAAATAAAAAACCAGGCCAAAACCTTTATTGATATTTTTGTGGACAGCGCAGCAAGTGGAATCGGAGGCATTATACTGGTGTTCCTCGTCTTTGGTGCAAATATCGCTCCTGCCCATGTAAGCGTTGTCATTCTCCTGCTGGTTCTTGTCTGGTTTATCCTTATTCGCCGGGTTAAAAAAGAATATATCCGGTCTTTCAGGGAAAAGTTCGAGCTTGAACCAGAAACAGCAGAGCAAACCCTGGGTCCAATGCTGGACAATGAACCCATGATCGAAAGAATCAGCCAGGTTCTTGAAAGCGCCAATGATATAGAGGTATTAAGAACGCTCCAGAGGATCACAGAACTTCACAATGAAAAATTAGCACCCTGCTTTGTCAGACTTCTGGATAATCCCCATACACAAATTCAGACCGAAGCCCTTAAACAATTGTATTTTTCAAAAAAAGTAAAGGTTATTGAACAGGCCCGAGAGTTGATCCGATCTGACAGCATTGCCCTCAAGACCGAGGCGATCCGGTATCTGTTTCACCACTCAAAAACCCCATACATTTGCCTGGAAACTTTTCTGGAAGATCCTGACTTTCGCATCCAGGGTGCTGCATTGCTGTGTCTGGTGAGGGAAGCCCGCAAGAACAGGGCCCTTAGACACATGTTCACCCCGGATCGACTTATTGAAAAAACCCTGCTTAATATTCACTTACTGACAGATCTGAAACAAGCTGAATTCACAAAAAAACTCTGTATACAGGCCATCAGCGCGGCCGATATTTACACCTTGTATCCATATCTTTACATTCTTATGGATGATCCTGAACAAGAGGTGGTTATTGCGGCCATTCAAGGAGCCGGTCAAACCCAGCATCCTGATTTTGTAAGGGTATTGCTTCCCTTTCTCAGCAGGAAACCTGCTTTAAGGGACGTAGCAATCAAAGCGCTGAACAGTTATGGCCTTCAGAACCTGGATTTATTGAGCAACTGCCTTTCCAACACCTATATGGCATACAATATCCGAAAACACATTCCAGAAGTCATTGCCGCTTCCCTGAGCCAGAAAGCTGTGGATATATTATCCAGCCATCTTAAACAGGAGGATCTCAGCCTGAGATACGAGGTGATCCGTGCATTGAATAAACTGAGAATCAACTCAACAACGCTTTTGTTTGACAAGGCAGGGATTGTCACGAGAATTAAGAAAGAGGCCAGGGATTATATGGATATGCTCAAGATTCTTTATTCACAGAAACTATTGGAATCAGGCCTGAAACCGTTAAAAAACCATCCCGGTATTTCAAAAGCAAGACAACAATTGGTCAAAGCCCTTGAAATCAGGCTGGATGCAAGCCTTGAAAGGTTGTTCAGACTTCTTGGCCTGAAATACCCACCTGTTGAAATGTATGATGCCTATAAGGGAATCCGCAGCCAGGATAGTGAAATACGTCTGGGTGCCATGGAATTTCTGGACAATGTGCTGGAGATCAATCTCAAGAATCTGCTCATGCCGATCATTGAAAGCGGGAACATTCTGATGGAGGGGGGGGAATATCCTCTGGGGGAAGACAATCCTGAAGAATATGAGTCCTATATTGCTTTGCTGGAGAGCCATGATGATTTTCTCAAGGAGAAAATCCTATATCTTTTATCCTTTTTTTCAGATGCCCGGTATATTCCCCATATAGCCAATCTTCTGAACAGTCCCGTCCGGGGGGTAAGGAACATGGCGCGATTTGCACTTGAAAAATCAGGGCAGTTTCAAATCAGCTCACGATATAGAAAGAAAAATCCCGTTCATCTGTCTGCCAGACGGTGAAGCAAATTTTCCTTTTTGTTGTCAGGGGAGGGGTTTCATCAAATTCTCTATTTCGTTTGCCAGGGTCTGATGATCTACTGCTGAGTTTTTTTTCAGAACATTTGACATGAGTGCAACCATATAGATCCTGGAATCTGGATGTTCAACAATTACCACTGAATTCATCAGGTTGTCCTGGTTGCCCATATATTTTTTGCAGGTAAATCCAGGTTCAGGTTTGCATCGGTAAAGACTGCCTGATTTGAAATAGACAGCTGCCCCGGACAAAGCCGGCGAAGATGCATAGCGAATCCGTCTTGAGGTGGTGTACATAAGCCGTTTGATTTCAAGGCTTGACCAAGGGTCAACTATTCGACCTTGTTCCATTGCAATCAGATACTTGAGAAGACCAAGGGGAGAGGCAGTACTGTCTCCTTCACCAGGAATCTTTTTTTTGCCGTAAGCCGTAAAAAAACTTCCCAGATGGAATTCATTTCGCAAAATTCCTGCCGCCAGCAAAGGTTCATTCACCACTGAAGCAGCCAGGGTAGAGAGCTGCTGTTTTGGGAAGGTTGAGAAAAAGTTTTCTTCCTCTTCTTTGGATGGGGGATACATATGACCGAAATGACGTATGAGAACCAGTTCTTTCCAAAGGGTGCTGGCAGCGGAATTGGCACTGGCAGAAATCATGTGGTCAGCCCATTCAAAAAGGGAAAACCGGTCTCCCTGTTGAGCCAGTCGGTTGGAAAATAAGCCCGTATCTGGAAAATAAAAGGGTATGGTATGATAGTCTGTCTCGATCCAGGGACCTGC
>JACNHV010000181.1 GCA_014383445.1 Candidatus Desulfobacula maris
AGGAATCCTTTTCGTCAACAATATCCATTTCTTCAATATCAAGGATCTGCTGCATCACGCCATCTTTTCCTGCATAGGCACCAAATATGGTTGATAAAAGGTCATTAAAATTTTGCTCAGTACATATGACAGGGATCACTTCCATATCTGTAAGGATTTCAATATGATCAATGGCCAGGATATCAAGGGGATCAACCATGGCAACGCTAAGTACGCTGCCCTTTTTTTCCAGGGGAATGGCCTGAAACCGGTGTACCGTTTCAATGTCCATAAATTTTGAAAGATCTGAAGTGATGGAATAATCAGTAGGATTAAATTTTTTAATTTTGACTTGTTCAGAAATCGCGTTGACAATAGCATTTTCTGTAACAATTGCTTTCTTGATTAAATATTGTCCTAATTTAAAGCCACTTTTTCTGGCATCGGACAGCGCTTTTTCAAGCTGGATTTTGTTGATCAACTTAGCATCAATGAGCATTTCGCCAAGTCGTTTTCGTTTCGCCAAAATTTACCCCTTTTGCTTTTTTCCGTTATTTTTTATCTGTGATACAGGTTTGCATTCAGCAAAAATAATTTCAGGCAAGTTCTTTTTATATTTGTTTGCCGCCGTCATGGAGACAAAAGGTTTGTTAATAACAACAGGGAAGAAAAATCCTTTATCCTCTCTCCAGACAGGCAGAATCCGAACATCAAAATCAGAAGTTTGATAGTTATGTGCGGTAATAAATGATTTTTTAAAATTATCAGTCTCAAATAGTACTATAAAAATTCTCTTGTCATCCAGGTCTTCAGAATTTTCTATCACAGGAAAATTTATATCCATGCCTGCATTAACTGTATTTGGATCATTAAGGTTGGAATTATATTTTATCACTTTATTTAAATACGAATATCTGAATGAGCCATAAATAATTCTCATCATTCTCGCCAGAGTTGCATTTTCCGGGACCTTAATGCTGCCATAACCATCAGGTTTTTTTAAACCCGGCTGCTTTTTTTCCGCAGATGTCGCTGGTTGTTTAATCTCAGGTTTAATCTCAGGTTTAATCTCAGGTTTAATCTCAGGTTTAATCTCAGGTTTAATCTCAGGTTTAATCTCAGGTTTAATCTCAGGTTTAATCTCAGGCTTAATCTCAGGCTTAATCTCAGGTTTAATCTCAGGCTTAATCTCAGATGGGTTCAGATTTTTCTTTTCGCTTGTATCAAAAGACTTTTCAGCTTTTATCGGCGGGTTTGATTTTTTTGGTTCAATGGATTTCTTATTAAAATATGAAAATTGATCAAAAACCGGTATGATTTTATTATAATTTACAGCATACAAGGACCCAATTATAAGGATAAGCAAAAAGGTAAACAAAAAAGCCGGTCTGACCATTCTTTTTTTAGGGAATGCTTTTTTTATACAGGATCTTACAAAGAAAAAATCTGCTTTTGTTTTATTTTTTATAATCAAAGACAGCATTATCTGATGGCAAAGGGTGACAATCTTTCGAGGAAAACCCCCTGTTGCCACATATATTAAAAAATAAGCAGGCGGTGTAAATAAAGTGCTGGTTTTCCCTGTTATAAAACATTTTTCAAGCCTGTAATTAATCAGATTTTTTGATTCTTTGAAATTTAAAGGGTTTAATTTGTAATAAAAATTGATCCTATCCTGGAAATTTACAATTTGTTCCAAGCTTTGGATAAATTCTTTTTGTGCAAAAATTATAATTTGCAGCAGTTTTTGATCATTGGTTTCAAAGTTTAAAAGTTCTCTTAAAATCTCAATGCAGGGCAATGAAAGCTTTTGCCCTTCATCAATAATCAATACAATATTGATATTCTGATCAACACCATAGGTAAAAAGGTGTTCCTTTATACTTTCTTTCAGAATATTTTCATCATTTGATTCATATTTTTTTTCAGGTTCAAATAAATGCAATAGATATTTTAAAAAAGAGATATTACTACTGAAACCCGGATCAAGGATAAGATAAAATTTAATGGTTTCATCCTGGGAAATTCTTTGAATCAATTGACGGCTTATTGTTGTTTTTCCAGTGCCTATGTCTCCTGTTATAATATTGAGTCCACGCTTTAAACGGATTGAAATTTCAAGCTTCTGAAGCGCTTCAAGATGTTGGGCGGAACTGTAAAAAAGCCCGGGATCAGGTGAATTTGAAAAAGGTTCCATCTTAAAATTTAATATTTTATAGTAATCCATAATTCTAATTCTTAGAAGTATTAGTGTAGTTTTGTTCCTTTAAGACATAGGGTGTGATAAAAATTAAAAGCTCTTCCATCTCCTTGCTATTATTGGTGCTTTTAAAAAGCCAGCCTAGTCCGGGAATATTTTTAAAACCGGGGACTCCAGATTCACCATCAGTAAATCTTTCTTTGTTCAATCCACCAATAACCGTTGTCTGACCATTAAAGAGAGTGACTTGGGTTTCAGCATTTTTTGTTATAATCGTTGGATTGCCGTTAACTGGATTGGACCAGTCAAGCTCATCCTTGTGGGTCACTATTTCAAGTCTTATGATATTATCATCAATTATATGAGGTACAACTTCAAGCTTAATGACAGCTTCTTTGAATTCAATAGTAGTAGTTCCATCTGCAATGGTCTGAAAAGGCACTTCCTTACCACTTTTAATAATCGCTTTTCTATGATCCATGGTGGTTATTGATGGTTTTGAAAGTATGTTGAGCTCTCCTTGTTGTTCAAGAGCAGAAAGTTGGGCATAAAGCCGGAAACTACCAATATTTTCAGCCAGAATACCAAGGGCCAGTCCCTGGGTCGATACGATGGGTAGATTGACAATGCTCCCGGCATTTGGATCATAGGCAACAGCATTACCACTATCGTCTACCATTGGACTGCCGGATACACTGGTCATGTCTCCGCCAATAGAATATCTATTGTTATCACTGGTTCCTTTAAGGCCAACTCCTCCCCATTGTATTCCCAGTTCTTTTGCAATGTCTGAATTGGCTTCAACTATATGGGCTTCGATTCTAACCTGCTTTATGGGTTTGTCAAGTTCATTGATAATGGGCATAATTTTATTGATATCAGCCTTTGTCGCCTGGATAATCAAAGAATTTGAAAACTCATCAAACATTATTGATTGAGATGATTCAATCTTTTTACTGGCAGAATCTTCACCTTCACCTTCTTTCCCTTCACCTTTAAGATATTTTTCAAGATTTAACTGCAGGCTTTTAAGATCAGCATAATGTATTTTGACAATTTTAGTTATAAGGGGTTCAAGCAATTCTTGTGTTTTCTTAATTTGAGACATGGCAACATTATGGTTTTTTTTGCTCTGTTCAAACCCCTGTTTTGCTTCCAATAAGGCTTTTTTTACATTTAGATCTTCAACTGTAACCACTCTTAAAATCTGACCAGACCAGTCATAGGCAAGTCCATATGCATCAATAAGGCTAAGAAAAGCCTGGTCCCAGGGCACATTTTTAATATCCACATTTGCCAGACCAGAAATGCTTTCATTCAGGATGATATTGATATTTGCAATTCTTGCCAGGGTTCTCAATACGACCGGGACAGAGACTGTATGCATTCGCATTGTAACCGGTATTTTTGGCAATTGTATTTGTATTTCAGGCAGGGTTTGTATTTGTTCCTGGGCGCCGGGGGTGGAGGCCTTTGTTAAAATTTTGTCTGAAGGGGTTGATTCAACCTCAACTATATCTTTTTCAGGGACAGGGGTTACGGGTTGAGAGTTATCAGCAAGGGTTTCCCATTTGTCAAATATGTCAGCCTTTTTATCATGGGAAGAACACCCTGCAATAATAAACATCAGTGACAAAAAATAAAAAATCAATTTATATTTATAAAACCATGGCCTCATGATTTAATCCACTTTACCCCTCTTTTAAATAAAGAATGATCTTTTTATTTAAGTTATTATTTATAAATACGCTTTCAGGTGTTATCTGGATGATTTTATATCCAGAATCTTTTATATGCTCACCTGTTGTGTATTCCATCCCGTCAATCACTGCAAGCATTTTATTACCTAATTTAATAAACCCTGAATAAATCAAACCCTCCATTTCCTTATCAATTGAAGACTCCTTATCAATTGAGGATCCCTGATTTTTCTTTGAAAGCTTTTCAATTTTGGGAAAAGGATCATTTTTCCATTCAGATTCAATCATTGAAATCAGGTAATCAGCATTTGCCTTTTTTTTCTCTATTATATTAAGATTTGCCAAAGTTGTATTGATTTTTTCAATAAAGTTGGAAAATTGATTTTCAGTTTCGGGTCCTATTATTTCGTTTTTACCAGATGAAAGGATAAAATAATCAAAGGCACCATATATTAAAGCTGAAATAGCAAGAACAAGTATTATTTTTTCACGTTTTTTCATATTTTATTTAATATTAATCTTTAAATCCACAGAAAATTTTTTAAGGTTGCTCCGGGTTGAATTGATTCTGATTTTTTCAAATGAATCAAAAAAAGGTAATGAAATAATTGCAATAAGATAATTTCTAAAGTCCTGAAGTTTTCCTTCCAGTTCAAGAAACATTGAACTGGAAGTGGATTTGGTTTTTAAAAAACCAAGGTCAATGTTTTTATTAGATAATTTTAAATTATGTTCCAAAGCAAGTGTATGAAATTTATCGGGAAGTTCTGACAAGTTTTTACGATCAATATCATCTCTTTTTGGGAGTGGAAATTTTGGCTCAAATTTTATGTTTTCAAATTTTTTGGCTATTGCATATGCTGGAACAAATTTTTCATTTAATACCTTATTATCGTTTGAAACAGATTGTATATCCTGCTGAATTTTTTTAATTGAATTTTGTCTGGGTATAAGTATGAAAAATATAAAAATGAAAATAGTGATAGCTGAAAGTACTATAAATAGTATAGCTACAGGGCTTATCTTTTCAGTAATTTTTTTATAATCAATTCCCGGCATTATATAATTTCCACACTCACCTTAAAATTTAAGATTTTATCTTTACCAGCATCATCATCTATCTCTTTTTGTAAAACTTCAATATCACCAAAAATCCTGGAATTCCCAAGATTTAAAATGTATTCTGTAAAGTCAGAATCTGAATCGATCCCAACCGATCCTATTATGATGACTTTGGCCAGTATTTCTTTGGAGTTTTGTTCGCCTTCATTTTTTTTCTTGTTTTGATCAGAAAAATCAGCCTCAAGTGAAGAAATACTTATATTTGCCGGAGTATTTAAACAAATTTCATTGATAACCGCCAAAGGGAAATAGTTTAAAATATATTGGTTCCTTGATTTTATTTTCTGTTCTGCCCTGGAAATCATCTTAACCATTGATTCCTGATTAATATTTGGATTAAAATTATTTTTTACTTGAACAAGTTCATCCAATTTTGTCATTTCCCGATTTTTTGCAAACCCCTGCCAGTTTGCAAAAGCACTACAAAATATGAAAATAAGGACAAATATGATTGATGCGGCAATATTGATGTTTTGTTTTTTCTTTTCATTTAATTTGTCATTAGAGGTAAACAAAAAATTATTTGTGTAATCGTTGGAAGATAGTGAAATAGCAAATGCTGTTGTAACCAGTCCCCTTTCATAGGCATTTTCAGGATAGGGCACATTCACTGAACCGGGCAGTGTATCAAACACAGGATCTAAGTGTTCAACATCTGTTAAGGTCGTGATAGCAGCAAATTCCATGAAAGGATCACAATCAGCTGTCTCACCAATGAAAAAAAATTTTTCATTGGTACATTATCTGCAAAATTTTGAGAACAATATTCGCTGGTCCTCACAATTTTTTCAATCAATCGTTCACAGGAAAGTTTGATTTTCAAAAAACCTTCGCTTTGGATACTTTTTAATGAGGAAAGATATTTAACCACAGAATTATCAGGGAATTTAATAAAATTATCAACCAAATTATATGAGCCTGTCCTAATAATTCTTGTCAAAAGAATACTGGTATTGGAAAAGCAGACTATTTCTGAACTTTTTCTGGATATATTTACAATTGTAAAGGGTGAATCCAGCATTTGAAGATGCTGGCTATGAATAAAATTTTGAAGTGCAAAGGGTATGGTGGTAATTCCTTTAAGATTGAAACCAGCTTTTGAAAACAAAGTTTTTAATTGATTAACCTGGGTTTTTTCTATTGTAAATGCAAGAAGATTTTTCCTTTTAACGTCTTGGACTAGTCTATCACCTATTATTTCAAAATCAAATATTTCCTGGTCTGCATCAAACTCAACTTCTTTTTTTAATCCCCAGAAAGCTGCATTGGCAATTTTTGGCAGGGCAACATCAGGTATGGTAATATTTCGCAATTTTAATTTGGCAGAGTCAATGGTGCACCATGTAGGAATTCCCTTGAGTCCCTCTGTAAAAGCTTCTAAACGAGACTCTAAAAATAATGCAAACCCTTTATCCTCTATTCCAAGTTCATCAGGAAGTTCAAAGGTTGCCCATTTTATCAACCTTTTTTGTTTGTTAGAACTTAAAACCAAGGTGATGTCTTCAGGATTTAACAAAACCCCCAGATTTAAGGCTTTTTTCTTTATTTTTTTTAAATTAACAGGTTCAATCTTGGGGGGAGCAGTTGGAACATTTATTTCAGGCTTTTTACGATTGACTCCACGGATTACATCCAACAATTTTTCTGTAGAATTTTCTTTGACAGATGCTCCCAAACTCTCTCCACAATTCAAAGGAAATTAGTAATTTATAGCAGGCATAACTTTTAAACCGTTTGGTTGTCAACTAAAAAATGGAAACTTATTATATCACATGAACACGCTTATAAACGACCAAGAAAATTAGTTAAATTATCCTGGTCGGTTAGGCTTATGTTTTTTACCATCACACCTATCCCATTATTTTTCACCCGCATCACTTTTGCGACAAAAGTAAAATCCTCGCCACTGGGATCTGTGAGTTTTATAGAGATGTGTTCACCCTTGCCAATCTTTTTTTTCGTTCTAATAAAAGCACCAGTGGAGGAAATATCTTCTGTTTCTGCAAGAAATTTTTCTTTCTCCGTGATTAAATTGACTTCCATCATAATTTTTTTTCGTTTTTCCACTCGTTCTTCAATGAGGTGGATGTTCACTTTGTCAGGGTTTTCTTTGGCTAAATCAAGAATTGACAAAATTTTTATATCTGTATCCTCATCTGTTTCAAGGATTTGCTTTATGATGTAAAGTTTATCGATCATAATTCTTTCTCCAGAGCATAATTTTTTCGAAGATAATTTAAGAATCAATCTTGCTGATATCTTAAAAATTGTCAAGTAATTATTTTGGCAAAATTTTTTTGCATATTGTTAAAACCAAAAGAAACGTTATTTAAAAAAAAGAATCTAAAAGGCAAAAGAAAATTAAACCAAAACAATTCTTATGGTTTATATATTATGAACACAATGCTATGGTGACCTGACGTATAGAAATTAAAAAATAAAACTATAGTATAGATAATAATGTTGAATATAGATGAAATAACAAAAGGCTTTGGAGATCAGATCCTGCTGGATAAGGCAGGTTTTCGGATTAATCCTGGTGAAAGGGTCGGACTTGTTGGCAGAAATGGTCATGGTAAAACTACTCTTTTAAATATGATATCCGGCAGTGATCATCCAGATGAAGGAACCATCTCTTATCCTTCAGGATATAGGATGGGTTTTTTGTCACAAAAAATTTCTTTTACTGAAAACAGGATAATAGATGAGGCCATGTTAGGACTTTTAGAACATGAAAAAGATCATTCCTGGAAAGCTGAAAAAATTCTGGCCGGGCTTGGATTTTCTCAAGATGATTTTAAAAAAAATCCTGAAGAATTTTCAGGTGGTTTTCAAGTCAGGCTTAATCTTGCCAAAGTATTGATTTCAGAGCCGGATCTGCTGATACTGGATGAACCTACCAACTATCTTGACATCACATCCATTAGA
Source organism: Candidatus Desulfobacula maris (assembly GCA_014383445.1). Classification (GTDB taxonomy): domain Bacteria; phylum Desulfobacterota; class Desulfobacteria; order Desulfobacterales; family Desulfobacteraceae; genus Desulfobacula; species Desulfobacula maris. Next base: position 7,930 of record JACNHV010000181.1, read on the forward strand.
TGGATTTCCCGATTTCTTACTTCATGGCCCAGGGAAGTCTTGCTGGTCACACATGATAGAGGTTTCATGGATGATGTGGTGACACATATTGCTGGTATTCACCGCCATAAAATAAAAAAAATCAAAGGGAATACGTATAAATACTATTTACAGGTCGCTCAGGATGAAGAGGTCTATGAGAAAACAAGACAGAATGAAGAAAAGCGGAAAAAAGAGGTTGAATTATTCATTTCTAGATTCCGGGCAAAAGCCCGTCTGGCCAATATGGTGCAATCAAGGATAAAAACCCTGGAAAAATCCCAGACAAAAGAAAAACTCCAAAAAATGAAAAATCTTGAATTTGAATTTAATTATCTTCCTTTTTCAGGCAAACAGATTTTAATGATAGAAAATTTATCTTTTGGGTGGCAAAAAGACAAATCTTTGATTAACAACTTTTCTTTGAATATTTATCCTGAGGATCGTATTGCCATTATTGGTAAAAATGGTAAGGGAAAAACAACGCTGTTAAAACTTATAAACGGAAATGTCCATCCTGTTTCAGGCAATATCAAAATTAATCCTGGAGTGCACTCAGGGTATTTTGAACAGACAAATGTTCAATCTTTGAATGATGATTTTACTGTTGAAGAAGAGCTTATTTCCTCTTCCATTGATTCAGACAGACAGGCTGCCAGAAATATCTGTGGAGCCATGATGTTTGAACAGGACTCTGCTTTAAAAAAAATATCTGTATTATCCGGAGGAGAAAAATCAAGGGTAATGCTGGGTAAATTGCTGATGAGTTCTTTAAATCTTTTACTGCTTGATGAACCCACCAATCACCTGGATATAGAGTCTTGTGATTCCTTTGTTTCTGCCCTGGATAATTTTGAAGGGGCTGTTGTTCTTGTAACTCATAATGAGATGTTTCTTCATTCCCTTGCAAACAGGCTTGTGGTATTTAAAAATGACATTGTGTCAGTTTTTGAAGGGACTTACCAGGAGTTCTTAGACAAAGATGGGTGGGAGGATGAAGAATTTGCTGTTGAAAAAAGACCCAAAATTGCTGGTTTGTCAAAAAAGGAAATACGTCAGAAAAAATCAGAAATTATTACTCAAAAATCCCGAGAAATTAAGCCGGCAAAACAAAAAATAGAGGCCCTGGAAAATAACATAGAAAAAAATGAGATTTTAATTGGTAAAATCAATAAAGAATTGTTGGAAGCCGCGAATATTAAGAATGGTCAGAAAATTCAGAGTTTAGCCAAAGAACTTGCAAGACTTGAAAATTTGAATGAAATATTATTTAATGATCTTGAAATTCAAATGGATATATTTGAAAAAATAGATACCAGGTTTAATAATCAATTGGAAGAATTTGAAAGGGAATAATTTAAGATGGGGAAAAAGAATTTTAGATTTTATTATGGTATTCTTTTGGTTGCTGTTGGGATAGGTGTTTTTTACCGCATTCCCCAAATCATACTGCAAGTGGAAACCATTGAATTTTTCAGGCAAAAAGTTTTTTTTGTTAAATTCAGTTTTTATGTTTTAGGCGGGCTTTTAATTCTTGCCGGTGGTATTAGAATGTATAAGAATTATAAATAATTCGATTTTTTAAGCTGCCAGATTTGAGAGGGTCTGAAAGGACTTAAGGCCGAAAGTCGAGTCAATAAGTTAAGGATTTTACACATGGATAAATCATCCAGC
>JACNHV010000200.1 GCA_014383445.1 Candidatus Desulfobacula maris
TTTTGGGGACGTAGGTATCAAGGAGTTCCTGGCTGCCAAAAGAGGTGATTAATTCGGCTGCCCCGCTTGTGAGTCCAGGATAGGCACTGGCAGAATAATTGGATGCTGCAAAAATAAAACTAGCTGTTCCGCTTATAATAAGAGGGATCTGATCGCCGCCATGGGCTTCTGAAAACCCGGATGCAATCCATCCGCCCTATCCAAACTCCTTCATGATTTTTTTTACAGCCCCATGGACTTTAACCTGACCATCTTCAAGCACAGGGGGATTCTGGTCCATTTCTTCAAGAATGGGATACATTAATTTACTGGCAAGCTTTAAGGCTTCATCAATAACCATGTCAAACATTTTTTCATTGTGATTGCTGTAATAGTCATAATCAGTTAGAGCTTTTGTATCAAAAACCTCTTTGATCATAAACCGGATATTTCTTATGCTGACAAATTTTGACATTTATATCCTCCGGAAAATTTTTTTATCATCACTAGGTAATCGTATAATATGACTCATCAAATTCAGGTTTGTTTTCAAACCGTTTCATAAAAAAGGCCCCTTCCATTTCAAAATTGGTAAAAAAGGACGGATCTATGTCAATGCCGATACCTTTCAAGGCACTGGCCGCTTGACCCGGGTCTGGCGGGCAACCTTTTATTTTGACAATTTCCCCGGAACCTTCATGGTTTTTGTTAAGCGCGCACATGCACTGGCCCACCAGAATACTTTTTTTTGCATCCATACAGGGCCTCATGCGTTTGCCCGTTAAAAATTCCACATCATCAAAGGGTTTACCTTTGTAGGACATGGCGATTATGGTCAAGAGCTTGCCGATTAAAGCCGAGCAATAGGTACAAAGGCTGGAATCGAATTTATGAAAGGCAAGTCCCTTTATCCCCATTTTTTCCATGCTTAAAGGCAGTGTATTTTCCTTGTTATAAGAAAAGGTATATTTATGAAAAGCTTTTACATCTTCAATCTTCTCACCGACAATGTCTATTTCATCAATATCCATTGATATCTCATGGTCTGCTGCAGCCTTCACAAGATAGGGTATGTCTACAGGATCATGGCCCAACACGCTTGCTCCAACCATGTCTGCAGCGATAAGATTTGATGAAGCAATAACAAGATCACTTCTTCTTGGTTTGCCGTCAAAGGAAGGCCCCCGCTCCAGGGTATAAACGCCATCTATTATTGTGGCCGAAGGCGGCAGAAAATTTGCAAGGTGTGAGATCATGTATTCCAAATCCTTCTTATGGTCTGCGCTATGGCATTTTTTCCGGGAACCCACATTTAAAAAACCTTTAAGATTTTTAATTCCAAGACTCACCTTGACCTGTGCATGGGTTTTTAGAACCGGCACATTCACAAGAAAATCCGAGGCCAAAAGATCCGTGCTCAATTTAAGCGTCAGCCCATCTGCAATTTGAACTTTTTCAAAGGGCCTCTCCCAGACATCTGCAAGTTTGACCCCATATCTTTTTTTAAACTTATGAATGGCAACTTTAATATTGTTCATGGTCATTTTCCTTTATTTTTAAGGTATTACTATCAAATCATAAAATTCGATACAATAATTACTTTTAATTCAAAGTTTACCATGATTTCCCATATCGACCCATTTGACACAATCTTTAAAGTTGGACATAGCAATTTATCATTGCTATATTGTGTTTTAACCGTATGGACCAAATGATTATTCATTTTTTTAAATAGCTAACACCCTTGGGAGCTTAATAATGGAATTTTCGTTTTCAACTTTTTTAAATACATACGATCCTGTGATTATCAGTCAATGGGTTAAAAAACTTCACACAGAGTGCGGAGAGCAATATGCTGCAAGGCCTTTGGAAGAACTTTTTGAAACCATTACCCGGGCAGTTAATGCAAACTATCAGGTCCTGGTACACAAAAATTATCATCCAATCAATATCTTTATTGATAAAATTACGGATCTGCGCCTGAAATCAGGTTTCTCTTTATCTGATGTTCAAAGAGCTTTTGAACTCTACCGCGTTATTGTAACAGACCTTTTAATTAAAAATGCTTCAAATCAGGAATTTAAGGAAATCTTTGAAAGTCTGAACCATTGTCTTGCCTATACCACGCACAGGTTCTCCGATCATTTCCAGGATATGCACCAGAAAAAAATTGTTCAGCAAAACAGAGAACTTGAGCAAATGGTCATAAAACGCACCACTGCACATCAGGAATCAGAAAAAAAATACAAAACTCTGGTCGAAGAGATCAATGACGGTTATTTTGTGATACAGGACAGCTTAATTGTGTTTGCAAATCGGGCATTCTGCACCATGCATGGATATGATCTCCAAGATGTCCTGGGGGAAAACTTTTGCAGGTTTGTTGCAGTCTCAGACAGGGAAGAAGTGCTGAAAATTTACTCGGACAATTTTGAAAGCCAGGTTGCCTCCCAGGTATTTGAGTATAAACGTCTTGTGAAATCCGGTCAGGAATTTCCAACAGAAATTCAAGGAAAAACCACATCATATGGCAATAAAATATCAAGTATTGGAATTTGCAGGGATATTACAGAACGGATAAAAATGGAAAAAAAAGTTCGGGAAAATGAACGTATGGCCTATATCGGCCAGATTGCGGCCTCTCTTTCCCATGAGATTCGAAATCCTTTGTCCTCCATCAAGATGAATCTTCAGATTTTGAATGGTAACAAAAAAATCACGGGAAATGATAAACGCAGAGTGGATATTTCAGTTTCGGAAGTGATCCGGCTTGAACAGATTTTAAACCAGCTCCTGGATTTTGCAAAGCCCTTGCAGTTGAATAAAAAACCATGCAATATCTATATAATTTTAAATTCTTATATTGAACTTCTTGAAATGAAATTCAAGGAAAAAAATCTTATAGTTGTGACAACCATTGAAGATGAACCGCCGCCTCTTATAGCAGATGGGGAAAAACTGGGTCAGGCATTTATCAACATTCTCATCAATGCCATTGAGTCATCTGACCCTTTTGGGAAAATTTCTGTGACTTTTAAAAAAATCATCCACCAAAATCTTGAATATGCAGGAGTTCAAATAGATGATGAGGGCTCAGGGTTTGATGAAAAAGATAAAGAAGAAATCTTCAAGCCTTTTTTTACAAGAAAAACAAAAGGGATTGGCCTTGGACTTGCAAACGTCAAAAGGATAATTGACGTTCACAACGGATTTGTCCGGGCAAAAAAAAATAACAACAAGGGAGCTTCATTTTTAATCATGCTTCCCCTGGGAAATAATTGATGGCAAAAATACTGATCATAGATGATGAACCCTCCATCCTTGAATCCTTGAACATGTTTCTGACGGAAAAAGGACACACGGTTTTTACTGCAGAAACAGGAGCAATGGGTTTAAAGCTTTTTTCAAAGAGATCTTTTCATGTGGTTATCATGGATATCAGGCTTCCTGATTTAAGTGGGCTGGATATTCTCCAAACCATGATCGAGAAAAAAAAATCATCAAAGATCATAATGATTACTGCTTTCCAGGATATGGAGACCACGATTGTAGCAATTAAAAGGGGAGCCTTTGATTATATTCACAAACCCCTTGATGTTGTTAAAATTGAAAAAGCCGTGAACCGGGCCATCAATATCCTAAAAATTGACAGGGAGACCCCTGCTCTTGAACCTGTAAACGAGATATCAACCAACCCCTGGGTGATAATCGGCAAAAGTGAAAAGATGCGAAAAATATTCAAGATGATAGGGCTTGTCTGTAATAGTCGTGTCAATGTGCTTCTCCAGGGAGAGACAGGCACTGGAAAAGAATTGATAGCAAGGGTAATTCATTTAAACTCATCTTTTAAAGATGAGCCTTTTGTGGTGTTTGACAGTTCAGCTGTTGTTGCGACCCTTCTTGAAAGCGAACTTTTCGGCCATGAAAAAGGGGCCTTTACAGGAGCTGATACCACAACAATGGGGAAAATAGAACAGGCTGGAAACGGGACCCTGTTTCTGGATGAAATTGCCCAGCTTCCTTTGGCTATCCAGGGAAGCCTTTTGGGTTTTCTTCAAAGAAGAGAATACACAAGGGTCGGGGGTAACAGGATATTAAAATCCAGATGTCGGATAATCGCTGCCTGCAATTGTAATCTTGCTGACAAGGTGAATAAAAGACTTTTTAAAGAAGACCTTTATTACAGACTCAAGGTTTTCATGATTGAGGTGCCGCCTCTCAAGGAAAGGCTTTTAGACACTCCTTTACTGGTTGAACATTTCTTAAATAAAATCAACCGGGAACTGGGAACCCGGGTAACCAAACTTCAGGATGGTGTCATGGAAATGCTTGTCAATCAAACCTGGAAAGGCAATGTCAGGGAACTTGAAAATACGATCGCCCAGGCTCTTGTAGGATGCAGTGGTAATGTCCTGCTCAAGGATGATATTAATAAATTATTGAATGCAAAAAATAGATTTCCACACATGGGGCTTGAATCCTATTCTTTGGCTCATGTAGAAAAAATATATATTATAAAGACTCTTTCCCAGTTGCAATGGAATAAAACCAAGTCAGCCGAGCTGCTTGGCATATCTTTGCCCACCCTGCGTTCCAAGATAAAAAAATATAAGATACACAAATCCGATACCCAATAAATTTTTTATGGTGTAGGTTGAAAGCACTAATCCTCATCACAGTATAATTTACAAGATTTGATTTGTTTTAAATCATTAAAAGCTGTGATATATTTAAAAAATATTTTTTTCTTTAGCCAATGTATCTGAGGACTTTTTAATGAAAAAAAATTCAACACGGCAAGAATTAAAACGAAAAATTAGAGAATTAGAAAGAAAAAATCATACGAAAGATGAGTTGATAGCAGAATTAAGCGAAAATTATAATTTATCTCTTGATATGATCGGTACCGGAAATTTAAATGGTTATTTCACAAATATCAGTTCTTCCTTTGAGCGCATACTTGGCTATAATAAAAAGGAGTTGCTTGAAAATCCATTCCTTTTCTTTGTGCATGATGATGACCAGGAAAAGACAAAAAAAACATTGATCGAAGCTCAAGAAGGGAAAAAGGAGCTTTTTGTTGATAATAGATATAGGTGTAAGAACGGTTCATACAGGTGGATAGACTGGAAAATTTTTTCAGTAATTCAAAAAAATAAGTTTATGGCCGTTGGCAGGGATATCACAGAGGAAAAACGAGAAGAGGAACAATTCAAAAAAATTATTAACGGCTCAATTGATGGTTTTGTCATTGTTGACATTAATGGCAAAATCATTGAAGTAAATAAGGCATATTGTCAATTATTGGGTTACACCCGAAATGAAATCCTAAAAATGTCACTCATGGATTTTGAAGCACATCTGACTAAAGAACAGTTGAAGGAAATAACATCAAAAATTATTGATACCGGCGGTGATCGGTTTGAAAGCAAAAATAAAACTAAAAATGGAGATATTATTGATGTAGAGGTGGTCGTCTCTTTTACGCCAGAAAGTCATGGAACCTTTTTGGTATTTATCCATGATATTACTGATCGCAAACGCTCGGAAAAAGCGTTAATTAAACTTAATAAAACCCTCGATAGTAAAGTAAAAAAAAGAACAGATGCATTAAGAAGGCTAAATGAGCATCTCATTCTTACCGAAGATAGAGAACGGAAAAATTTAGCTTATGAACTTCATGATGGTGTGGCTCAATTTCTTGCAATAGCAGTATCCCAAATTAAAAACTTAAAAGAAATCGATTTAAAAAATAAAAATAAAATATTATCAGATGTTCAAAAAAATATAGAAAATGCATTTAAAGCTGTACGCATCCTTATCCATAATGTTCACCCACAAATATTAGAAGATTTTAACATTGATTTGGTTTTAGGCTCTTTGATCGATAGCCATAACGAAAAAGAAAAAATCAAAATCAAATATATCAATAATATTTTTGAACACATTAATCTAAACGAAACTTCAAAATTAACCATTTATCGAGCCACTTGTGAATTAATCAATAACATCTTAAAGCATTCGGACTCATTGGTTGCTGAAATCGAATTGTCAAAAATTAAAAATAATATTCAAATCAGAGTTGAAGATAAAGGTATTGGGTTTGATATCCATGCTGATCGTCTAAAAAAATATAGTGGCTTCGGGTTATATAGTCTTTCTGAACGAGTTGAAAATATGGGAGGTAACCTGATAATAAAATCATCAAAGGGAAAAGGAACTAAGATAACTTTGACTGTTCCGTTACAGGAGACCTAATAAACGACCGATTTAAATAGTTGTTATCCTCAAAATCATGCAGCTTATCAAAATTTTCTTCTTTTAATTAGGAGTGACTAATTACCCTTGTGAAAACAGCTATAAGATACTCAAATCATCAATGATATCAGACCAATTCTTGATAATAATGAAAGTGTTTACTTCTGGCTTTATGTTGCGAGTTACCATAACCTGTTAAAATCAAAGCAAATTTCAATTTTCTTCTGGTAAATTCATATTATTAATAAATTCAGTTGGTTAGAAGATAATTTAAAAACTAACAAAAAAACTGGCAACATAATATTTTACCCTTTTACGGAACTCACAGTGTCTGGCGCAGGCAGTTCCAATCGTTTAAAGACTATCAAGCCAAGCCAGAGTCTCCTCATTATTTTCCCAATCGATTAACTCCTCAATCTTCTTATCATTTTTTATTTTCGACTGTGTATATTCAATGAATTTCTTTTGGATATCTCGTTTTCTGGACAGATCAATTTGAAGGTACTCCATGGTGGACTCTATACTTCGATGCCCAAGGCGGTTTTTTATATCAGACACAGGATAACCTGAAGCCAGCATGTTCACAGCACATGAATGTCTAAAACTATGAACCGGGCTCAGGCATTGGAGACGTTTTGGGGGCAAGGCTTTTGATAAATATTTTCTGCAAAGCCGGTTGATACCATGTCTGGTGAGTTCCATTTTCCGCTGATTGACAAATAGCCGGTTAAAGTAAATTGGTTTTGGATCAATACGATAATTTAATATGTATTTTTTGATAAGAGAAGCTGTTTTAGGCCAGAGATTTATCAATCGATACCGATTGCCTTTCCCCAGGATTGCGAGGGTTTGATTCTGATGATCAAAATAATCAAGGTTCAGGGTTGCAATTTCACTTGCTCGTGCTCCAGAGTCAAATAGAAGATGAAGGATTGTATAATCTCGCATCCCTTCTTTTTGAGTGAGATCAACTGCATTAAAAACTTTATTGATTTCTTTCGGGTACAAAAAACCAATCAGTTTTTTTAAATCCCTTTTTTGAGGGATATTTAAAATATTTTCAGCAATTTGTCGTTTGTCAGGATACATAAACCGGATCATTTTTCCTAAAGATTTAATTACTGCCAATCTATGGTTCCGGGTTCTGGCGGTATTGTGTCTGTTGGATTCAAGATGGTTTAAAAAAGAAAGCACAAGATTGGCTGATAAATGATCTACCTTTAGGGATTTGATTTTGACATTATGGTGCTGCGCCATAAAAGGCAAAAACATTGAGAATGTCTCCCGATAAGCTTTTATACTTTTCTCGCTGGAACCTTTTATCCTGGGCAGGTACTGATCAAAAAATTGATGTAAACATGTGGATAATCTCATATGGCCTCATATTTTTTAGAAATCGAAAAATCAAGCATTTGCCTTCGATGCACGGCATCCAGAACTTTTAAATATTTAGTGGTGTGCTTGTATTCACTGTGCCCCATGTAAACAGCAAGTACAGGCAAAGCATTCTGGGGAGATTTCCCTTTTTCTTTAATTCGCTTTAATGTGTTCACTGCAAATGAATGTCTTAGGCTATGCGGTGTTGGGGGAAGAAAATTAGTTGTTCCAATTACTCTTCTTGGCTGTTCAAGTTTAATATCTTTGACAGCTTTTTTAAATTTTTGAGTCACATAATTTCTTGTTAATCTTGTGTATTCATCTTTTCTCAATAAATAAAAGATGTTTTTTCCAGGGGAAAATGCCTTTTTGACTTTTAACAAATTATTAATTTCGGAAGTTACTGATTCCGGTATTGGGATCAAACGATCTTTTTTGAATTTAGTTTTTTCAATATAAATTGTTTTTTCATCAGACCGGTAATGGTTTGCCAATATCCTTGTCGGCTCTGAGATTCTTAATCCACAGCGGGCCATCAAAACAATAGCAATGTAGGCACAATAATCCCATAAAAAATATCGTTCAGTTTTTCGCAGTTCTCTGTAAACTGCACAAAGTAAATGATCAGTTTCTTCTGGTGAAAAAATAAATGGAACAATAGAATTATTTGGCAATGCAGGAATATCCTGTAATGGATTTTCATAAATTTTACCCTGGCGGATAAGAAATTTAAAAAAGACTCTTATGGTTGGTATCATATTGTTTAATGACCGTGCTTCAAGATTACGACTTGCTCGATATTCAATAAAAAATGATGGTGTAAAAGATTGCCAGGTTGCTTTTTTTTCTTTTACATATCGATCAAAATTTTTAAGATAAAATATTGTCGTTTTGATCGCAAAACCTGTATTTATACGATACTCGATATAATCTTTTAATTGTTCAGCCAGAAAACTTTCAAAGGGGTTCATCAATTATTACCTCTCGCATAAGCTTAATATGGATACTGAGATATTTGCGGGTTGATTCAATATTTTTATGGCCCATCATTTCTTTAATTCCATAGATGGAGACTCCGGCCTCCAGAAGGTTTTGTGCATATGAATGACGTAACCAATATGCACTTGCACGAAGATTATTGTTCCGCATACAAATCCCGACATGCCGAGTAATGTCATCACGTACGATGGGCTTATAAGGTGGGATAAGTTGCAGGAAAAGACGTCTATGATCGCTGACAGGGCGGCCTCCTATGATATAAGCAGTGATTGCTTTTATTGTATTTTCAGGCAGAGGTAGTTTGGTTGGAGTGTTTGTTTTTCTGCTTTTGATGCTGATTTCTTTTTGTATAGGGGTGTTGATCTTGTAAACTCAGGTGGGCCAACTACTAAAGCGGCAAGATCCCTTCTAATATGACCTTGCTGATATAGATATCTTAAAAAGCCCCGAAGATATGCACGGTATAGTTTGCATGTGCCTTGAGCAAGATTTTTATTGTAATACGAAAGGAAGCTGTCGATCTTTTCAATTGATATCTTATGAAGATCAATATTTGATTTCTGGAGATAGATATTGAAGCCCGAAAGTATTCTTCTTGCATCCTGGACAGCCCTTTTTACCTGACAGCGATTTTTATAATAATCGAGGTATCGCTCAAAATCTTTTGGCAGTACATCTTGTCTTATTTGAAAAAATTCTGGGATTTTACAGCGATGATTATGATATTGG
>JACNHV010000148.1:0-33424 GCA_014383445.1 Candidatus Desulfobacula maris
CATCGGGCAAAAATGGCATATGAAGCCGGGTGCAAAGGGGTGATCTGCTCAGGCCGGGAAGTCCAACAGGTAAAGAAAAGGTTTGGAAAATCTTTTCTGGCAGTAACACCGGGGATCAGACCTTCCTGGGCATTTCTTGAAAATGATGATCAAAAAAGGGTAACTACACCTGGCAAGGCAATTACCCTTGGCAGTGACCTGATTGTCATTGGCCGACCCATAAGGGATGCTAAAGATCCTGCCGCAGCTGCCCAGAAAGTTATTCAAGAGATTGAAGCAGCCCTGAGTTTGGCTTAACCGATTAGCAGGTTTAAATGAATACCGACCTTACTTTTTCTGATCCAGCCCAAATGCAGTGTGAAGGGTTCTCACAGCTAGCTCAGCATATTTTGCCAGGATCACGCAGGAGATCCTGATCTCGGAAGTACTAATTAATCGTATGTTTATATTTTCAGATGCCAGGGCCTGGAACATGGTGGCGGCCACACCGGAATGACTTTTCATCCCAAGTCCGATAACTGAAACCTTGGCAATTTCTTCAGCCGTGAGAACCTCAATCGCCCCCAACTCCATGGCAACTTTGTGGGAAATTTCTTTTGCCCGTTCAAAGTCATCTTTGGTCACAGTAAAGGTCAGGTCTGTCTCACCTCCGGACCTGGTATTCTGAATAATCATGTCCACGCATATTTCTGCTTCGGCAAGGGGGGTGAATATTTTTGCTGAAACACCTGGCTGGTCAGGAACCCTCTTTAAGGTTATTCTTGCTTCGTTCATATCACAGGTAATACCTGATACAATGACACTTTCCATATCAGAACTCTCGTTGACGACCATTGTTCCTTCCTCCTCACTGAATGATGACCTTACATGTATGGGTACATTATATTTTTTTGCAAATTCAACGGAACGGATCTGAAGAACCTTGGCACCCAATATGGCCATTTCAAGCATTTCTTCATAGGATATTTTGTTAATTTTTCTTGCTCTGCTGCAAATTCTGGGGTCTGTGGTGTAGACCCCATCCACATCAGTAAATATTTCACAGACATCAGCTTTCAGGGACGATGCAATGGCAACGGCTGATGTGTCAGACCCGCCTCTGCCAAGGGTAGTAATGGCACCATCTTTATCTGTCCCTTGAAATCCTGCAACCACGGCAATATATCCATCTTCCAGTGCCTGTTGTATGTTGTGGCAGTCTATATCCAGTATTCTTGCCTTGCCAGATGTTTTATCAGTATGAATGCCTGCCTGGAAACCAAGAAAAGATTTTGCCTTATACCCCCTTGATTTGAGGATCATGGCAAGAAGGGCTGCCGTTGTCTGCTCACCTGTGGCAAGAAGTACGTCAAGCTCCCTTTTGTCCGGTGTTTTTGAGGCCTGTCTGGCAAGAGCGATAAGACTGTCGGTTACACCTGACATGGCAGATAGGACAACAACAACCTTGTCTCCCTGATCGTGCGCTTTTACTACCCTGTCTGCAACATGGTTGATACGCCCAATGTCGGCAACAGAGGTTCCCCCATATTTTTGTACTCTTAAAGCCATAGTAACTCCGGTGTGGGTAAATATTAAAATTTATAAAAATGTTTTGCTTATCAGATTTGATCCTGGTTGTCCAGAGGTAAAAACAGATATTATTCTGTTATAGTGTTTGTCAAATTTAAAATTTATTTCAATATCAAATTTAAAAGAAATACGTTTAAGAATTTCAGGCCATTCAACAACAATAATGTGGGTGTCATCAATAAGATCATCAAACCCTATAGTCTCAAGCTCATCCACAGATTCTAACCTGTAAAGATCCAGATGACAAAGGGTAAGCACGCCTGCTGGATATTCATTAATTATGTTATATGTCGGGCTTGTGATATAATATTTTTCAGACACCCCAAGCCCCTTTGCAAATCCCTGGACAAAGGTTGTCTTGCCTGCACCAAGTTCCCCATTAAGGGCAATGGAGACCCCCTGGGAAATCTCTTCCAAGATCTTCTTGCCCATGTGTTCACCTAAGTGAAGTGTCTGTTCTGAATTCTTTGATTCTATGGTTTTCATAATAGATCGTGATGAATGGTTTTTGGAATTACCTGGATGATATCAGAGGCAACAAAGCCGAATGCGCCCATTTTTCCGGCAAGCCGGTCTGCGCACATGCCATGGATAAAAACACCGGCAAGACTTGCATATTCAGGGGAGAATCCCTGGGCACAAAAGCCTGCGATCAAGCCTGTCAGTACATCTCCCATGCCGCCGGAAGCCATGCCGGGATTACCCGTGGGACAGATAAAGGATCTGCCGTCGGCCAGGCTGATAATGGTCTGGGAGCCTTTTAATATCAGAATAACATCATGGGTTTTTGCAAATTTTGAGGCAATACCTATCCTGTCCACCTGAATATCCCGGATTGACATATTACAAAGCCTTGCCATTTCACCTGGATGGGGTGTTAATATGGCCGGAGCTTTTTTCATTTTCAGGACGTCAGTATTTTGCGCTATACAATTTATTGCGTCTGCATCTATTACCATGGGCACCTCACTTTTTTCAATGAGGTTGTGGACAAGCTTTTTTGTGGCCTCATGGGTACCGATACCAGGACCCAGGGCAAGGGCTTGTTTGTCTTTTAGAAGACTAAGAATTTCTTCAAAACAATTGTCTGATAAAAACCCTTTGTCTGTTTCAGGCAATGGATGGGTCATGGGTTCAATGACCTGGGGTTCAATGCTTTGGTTGAGACTTTTGGCAATGCCTAAAGTTACAAGACCAGTCCCGCTCCGCATGGCTGCATTGGCGCAAAGGGATGCGGCTCCTGTTTTTCCGGTTGACCCCCCGATGACCAGCAAATGGCCGTAACTGCCTTTATGGCTTTGGAATTTTCTGGGGTTGAAACAGGCAGCGATGTCTTTTTTTTCAATCAGAAAGAGTTTAATCCCTTTTTCCCGGGCAATAAATTTAGGAATTCCTATGTCAATGACTTCAAGGTCGCCTGTGTAACGATTCCCTGGATAGAGAATATGCCCGGCTTTGGCAAAAGCAAAGGTGGCTGTGGCATCCGCCTTAACAGCAACACCTAAGGGCTGCCCTGTATCTGAATGAAGCCCAGAAGGGATGTCCATGGAAAAAACAGGCCGCTGGGAAGCATTGATCAATTCAATGGCATCCTTGAAAAATCCTTTGATATCTGAATTTAGGCCCGTTCCCAAAATGGCATCAATAAAGAGGTCATGAAGGAGAATAGGGGCTTTTTGTTTCTTAAATGTATCCGCATCCGGGATTTCAATAATGGAACAGGTAAAAGATCGGTCACATAATTTTTGGGCAAGCGTCATATTGATTTTTGCATCACCTGTTACCTTGTCTTTTGAAGATAATAAAAAGATAGTAACATGGATTCCTTTTTCCATCAAATATCTTGCAATGACAAATCCATCCCCGCCATTGTTGCCCCGACCGGCAAGAACGGCAATTTTTTTTGTTTTAATACCTTTAAATTTTTTGAGCAGATAATCAAATGCTCCCCGTCCCGCGTTTTCCATTAAAACTATCCCGGGGATACCAAAAGATTCTATGGTTTTTTTATCCATTTCCTGCATTTGATTTGCTGTAACAAGAAACATGTTATTCCTCCGATATTATTATTCCATAACCTCTTTATATCTGAAACAGGAGACAAGGTGGTCATTGACCATGCCCACTGCCTGCATATGGGCATAGATAATGGTTGATCCGACAAATTTAAAACCCCGCTGTTTGAGATCCTTTGAAAAGGCATCGGATTCCCTGGTTGTGACCGGCATCTGGTCAGGGGTTTTTAATTTATTCACTTTTTGTTTCCCATCAACAAAACGCCAGGAGTATTTATCAAAAGATCCGAATTCTTCCTGGATTTTAATAAATGCCCTTGCATTTGTAACGGCTGCATTGACTTTCAGCCTGTTCCGGATAATGCCTGGATCCAAAAGTAATTTTTCTATTTTTTCAGGTGTGAATTTGGCGACTTTTTCAACATCAAAATTGGAAAAGGCGTTTTTATATCCCGGCCTTCTTTTAAGAATCGTCAACCAGGATAGCCCTGCCTGTGCACCTTCCAGAATAATAAATTCAAAGAGCTTTTTATCATCATGAACAGGTACGCCCCATTCTTTGTCATGGTATTTAATATAAATCAGATCATTTGTTACCCAGTTGCACCGTTCCATTTTTTATTTCCTTAACTGAGTTGTTGGTTTGCCTTTGAAAGTTTTTAACATATTTATGATGATATGACGTTTTACGTGATTCGTAAAGATGAGTTTTTAACAATAGCAAAATTTTGACTTTCCAAGTGAAAGTGAATATATTATCCTTTAATTTTTAAAATTGACTCATTGAGGGAAAGATAAATTTTTAAATTATGGAAAAATCCGGGTATAAAATAGGATCAGGATATGATGTCCACAAGCTTGTGTCAGGCAGAAAACTGATCATTGGTGGGGTGGATATCAATTTTGACAGGGGACTTGAAGGTCACTCCGATGCCGACGTACTGGTTCATGCGGTTTGTGATGCTATTCTGGGGGCAGCAGGGCTTGGGGATATCGGAGATCATTTTCCAGATAGTGATCCCCAATATAAAGGAATTTCAAGTATAATCCTGTTGGGAAAATGCGGGTGTCTATTAAAAGAGCAAGGATTTCACATCGTAAATATGGATTGTATCGTGTTTGCCCAGGTTCCAAAGATCAGTCCCCACAAGAGACAAATGGAAGAGAATATGGCCAGGGCTTTGAATATGGATTCAACCCGTGTTAATGTAAAGGCAACAACAACTGAAAAGCTTGGGTTTATTGGAAAAGAGCAGGGCATCGCATCCCAGTGTACACTATTGGTGAAAACCGGTCAGCCGGGAATATAACGGGAAAAATAATAATGAGTTTAAAAGTTTATAATACATTACATGGTAAAAAAGAAGATTTTATCCCCATAAAAGAGGGTAAGGTCGGCATGTATGTCTGCGGCCCAACTGTGTATGATACAAGTCATATCGGTCATGCCCGTTCCGTGGTTGTTTTTGACACGATTTTCAGATGGTTCAGGCAGCTGGGATATGATGTCACCTATGTTAGAAATTTTACAGATGTGGATGACAAGATTATTAAAAAATCTAACCAGACCGGTCAGGACTGCGCTGTTATTACAGAAAAATATATTAATGAATTTCATATTGAAATGGATGTCCTCAATGTATTAAGACCCAGTTTTGAACCCAAAGCCACAGAACATATCCGGCATATTATTGATTTTATCCAGATGCTCATCAACAAGGACAAAGCCTACCATGTTGATGGAGGGGATGTCTATTTTTCAATTGATTCCTTTAAGGAGTATGGAAAACTTTCCGGCCGGAATCCCGATGACATGAGGGCAGGGGCCAGGATTGCAGTGGATGAAAAAAAGAAAAGCCCTCTGGATTTTACCCTGTGGAAACCTGCCAAACCAGGCGAACCTTTCTGGGAAAGCCCCTGGGGCAAGGGAAGACCGGGCTGGCACATTGAATGTTCAGCCATGAGCTATGAATATCTTGGAGAAAGTTTTGATATCCATGGGGGTGGCAAAGACCTGATTTTCCCTCACCATGAAAACGAGATCGCCCAGAGCGAGGCAGTATTTGGCGGTCAATTTGTCAAATATTGGATTCACAATGGATTTGTGGATATTAACAATGAAAAAATGTCAAAATCCCTGGGTAATTTTACCATGATCAAGGAAGTTCTTGCCACTTATTCTCCAGAAGTGATCCGCATGTTTCTTTTGTCAAATCATTATAGAAGCCCTATTGATTACAGTGAAGACTCCATGAGAGAAACCTCCATGGGCCTGGACAGGATTTATTCCTTTCTTGAAAGACTGGAAAATATAGGGTGTAAAGCTGACGGCACTCAAAAAGGAGAGCTGTGGGATGATTTTTCCTTTGCCATGAATGATGATTTTAATTCTGCAAAGGCCCTGGGTTCTGTTTTTGAAGCCGTTAAAAAAGGGAACAGACTTGTGGATGATACCCATGATAATACAGATGAGGGTCTTTTGGAAATCTTAAATCTTTTTTATAATGATATTAAAGCCATCTCCAATATCCTGGGAATATTTCTGCTGGACCCTCAATTCTATTTTAAAGCTAAAAAAGACAAGGGTATGGAAGATATGGCCATTGATCCGTCTGAAATTGAAGACTTGATCCAGCAAAGGGCCGACGCTCGTAAAAACAAAAATTTTTCAAGGGCGGATGAGATCAGGGATCTTCTTGCTGCTAAAAATATTGTCCTTGAAGATGGCCAGCAAGGAACCTTCTGGAGATTTGAATAAATCTTTGTCTAAAACAGAAAAAGAAAATAACTTATCATCTGAATACAAATTGGGTATGTTTTCCGGCGTTTTTACCCCCAGTATTCTGACCATTCTGGGTATCATCCTGTTCCTGAGAATGGGATATACTGTGGGACATGCAGGACTTGGCAAAGTGCTGATCCTTATTACCCTTGCAAGCCTTGTCTCCATCCTCACCACCACTTCTTTATCTGCTATTGCCACCAATATCCATGTAAAAGGGGGAGGGGCCTATTACCTGATTGCAAGAACCCTGGGGGTTCAATTCGGGGGAGCCATAGGATTGGTTCTGTTTCTGGCACAATCTGTATCCATTGCATTTTATTGTATCGGTTTTGGTGAGGCATTGATGGATCTTTTACCCCCTGTCTCATATCTTTCGCCTCAAACTATTGCCGTGATGGCAGTTATTTTTTTATTTTTTCTTGCCTGGATGGGTGCTGACTGGGCCACGAAATTTCAATACATTGTCATGGGATTACTGATATTGGCCCTTGTCTCCTTTTTTGTGGGCGGAATGATGAAATGGAACTATGAGCTTGTCATACAAAATTTTTCAGCTCCGGATAAGGGATTACCGTTCTGGGTTTTGTTCGCCATTTTTTTTCCTGCTGTGACAGGATTTACTCAGGGTGTCAATATGTCCGGAGATCTGAAAAATCCTGGGCGGGCAATTCCTTTGGGCACTTTTCTAGCCGTGGGGCTGTCCACCATAATCTATTTTCTGGTGGCAATCGTGTTTTCTGGGACCATGCCCAATGGGCAATTAATGGCGGATTATGGTGCCATGAAAAAAGTGTCTGTTATTCCAGGACTCATCAATGCGGGTGTGATTGCGGCAACATTATCATCTGCCATGGCTTCTTTTTTAGGTTCCCCCCGGATTTTACAGTCCCTTGCCAAAGATAAGATTTTTAAGGTCTTGAACCCTTTTGCCAAGGGTGTCGGGGTTGCGGATAATCCAAGACGGGGAGTCCTTCTTTCCGGAGGTATTGCCCTTGTCACCATC
Source organism: Candidatus Desulfobacula maris (assembly GCA_014383445.1). Classification (GTDB taxonomy): domain Bacteria; phylum Desulfobacterota; class Desulfobacteria; order Desulfobacterales; family Desulfobacteraceae; genus Desulfobacula; species Desulfobacula maris. The sequence continues at coordinate 7,373 of JACNHV010000148.1, forward strand.
AGTCTCGGACAGTTGAATCTCATCGCCCAGGTGGTGTCCATGTTTTTTTTGATTTCATACGCTTTGATTAATTATGCCACTTTTTATGAATCACGGACACAAAGTCCTTCTTTCCGACCAAGATTCCGCTTGTTCAGTCCCTGGTTGAGTCTGGCAGGTTTTATTATCTGCAGCGGCGCCATACTGGCCATTGATATCCAGAGCGGGATCATGGCCGTCTGTGTCCTTTTGGCGATTTATCAATATTTAAAACAAAGAACAGGCCCTGCCAGATGGGCTGACAGCCGGCGATCACATTATCTGAAGCAGGCAAAGGAAAATCTTAACGCTGCTGCCAGAGAACCTGAACATGATCGTGACTGGAGACCCATTATTCTTGCATTTACTAATGATTCCAAACGGCTCAAATCCATACTTGAATTTTCAGGGTGGCTGGAAGGGGGCTCCGGCATAACTTGTGCCATTCGTATGATAAAAGCAGAGGGTCTGAAAAAAAAAGCCCAGCGGGCAAAGATTTTTAAGGAGCTATCTGTCCACATGAAAGAGATGAATACCGGTGCATATCCATTGGTGTTATCTGTCTCTGAGATTTCAAAATCCCTGCCGGTTATAATACAATCTTTTGGTATAGGGCCTTTAAAGGCCAATACCGCTTTAATTAACTGGATGGATGATCTTGGCAAAGTGCTTTCAGGCAGGGGCCCCTTAACATATGCAGAAAATTTGAGAATTGCCTATCGAGAAGGATTAAACCTTGTCATTCTGCATGCAGATGAGAATCGATGGAACAGGATATTGAACCGGACACAAAAGGAACAAAGCATTGATGTGTGGTGGGACAATGATGCGACAAGTCGGTTGATGCTCTTGCTCGCATATTTGATGACACGGCACGAGATCTGGTCAAAGGCAACCATCCGGGTGCTCTCTTGTGAATCCGGTGAAGATAATAGCAATGATGAATTACAAAAACTCATGGAAGATGTTCGTATTGATGCAGAGCCTTTTATTGTCAAGGATTTTGAGGTTGATACTGTGATAAAGATGTCTTCAGATGCCTCCTTTGTCTTTATGCCCTGTCGGATTCGGGATAACAAGGTATTGGATGTGCAAGGCGGGTCATTGCTCAAACTTTTACCCTACCTGCCCATGACAGGCCTTGCCATGGCAGCCCAGGATATTGATCTGGAGGCTGAGCCTGATTCAGGTTCTCAGGGGGAAATAGCCCAGGCCCAGGATGAACTGAACGAGGCAAAGGATAAACATGAGGCAGCAAAAAAAGAGTCTCAACGATTGCAGGAAAAAGTAGAAAAACTTACAGCCAGACTCGTGGAATATCCAAAGGAAAATGAGGATTTCCCAAAAATTTTAAAGACAGCAGACCAGGCTATAGAAGAGGAAGAAAACGCCTTCAGACGAGCTGCCAAAGCAAAGGCTAAGGCTGAGCAGGCAGCCAAAACCCTTGAGCAAATCTTGAATGGCAATGGTAAAGAAGATATTGATCCAACGGGAATCTAAGGATTTTTTGCTATTTTTGCCCAGGCATCCCGCAACGTCACTGTCCGGTTAAATACTGGAAGCTCCTTTGTGGCATCTTTTGAACCTTGATTTTTTGAATCCATGCAAAAGTATCCCAGTCTTTCAAACTGATACGCATTTTCAGGCGCAGCATTGATCAGGCTTTTTTCCAGCTTGCAGAACTCAAGCTCTTTCAGGGAATCAGGATTCAGGTTTTCAATAAAATCCTGTTTGTCCTGTTCCGGGTTTTCATCTTTAAACAAGCGGTCATAGAGTCTCACTTTTGCATCAATGCAATCATTGGCATTGACCCAGTGAATGGTGCCTTTTACTTTTCTGCCGTCAGGCGCATTCCCGCCCCTTGTTTCCGGATCATAGGTACAGATCAGTTCTGTTACATTCCCGGATTCATCCTTGATAACCTCTTTGCAGGTAATAAGATATGCATATCTCAATCTGACTTCCCGACCCGGACCCAGGCGGAAAAATTTTTTGGGTGGATTTTCCATGAAGTCATCCTTTTCCACATAGATCTCTTTGGAAAATGTAATGGTTCTTGTTCCCTTTTCTTCCTTCTGGGGATGGTTTTTAGCGGCAAGTTCCTCTGTCAGATCATGGGGATAATTTTCAATGGTTACTTTTAGAGGTTTTAATACGCCCATGACCCTGGGGGCTTTTTCGTTCAAGTCGTCTCTCAGGCAGTTTTCCAGAATTGTCATATCGATGCGGCTTTCTTTTTTGGAAACACCGATAATGTCGCAGAAGTTTCTGATGGATTCAGGGGTATAACCTCTTCTTTTCATTCCTTCCAGGGTGGGAAGTCTTGGGTCATCCCATCCTTGTACATGGTTCTCTTCCACAAGCCTCTGCAGTTTTCTTTTACTCAAAACAGTATAATTGATATTCAATCGTGCAAATTCAATCTGCTGGGGATGGCAAGGGGTTTCAAGTTCATCCAGGGTCCAGTCGTACAATGGCCTGTGATCTTCAAATTCAAGGCTGCACAGGGAATGGGTAATCCCTTCCAGAGCGTCTGAAAGGCAATGGGTAAAATCATACATGGGGTAGATACACCATTGGTCTCCTGTTCTGGGATGGGAGGCGTTTTTCACCCTGTAAATGATTGGATCACGAAGATTGATATTGGGTGATGCCATATCGATTTTTGCCCTGAGGGTGTGCTCACCTTCGCCAAATTCACCGCTTTTCATTCGGGTAAAAAGATCCAGGTTTTCCTCAACCGTTCTTTCCCTGTAGGGGCTGTCTTTACCTGGTTCAGTTAAAGTACCCCGGTATTTTCTGATGTCCTCTGGGCTTAGGCTGCACACATAGGCTTTGTCCTTTTTAATCAATTCAACGGCAAACTCATGGAGTTTTTCAAAATAGTCAGATGCAAATAAAGGGGTTCCAAATTCAAATCCCAGCCAGTTGACAGTGGATTTAATTGAATCAATATAGATTTGTTTTTCTTTTGCCGGATTTGAGTCGTCAAATCTTAAATTACAGGTACCATTAAATTTATGGGCCATATTGAAATTCAGACAAATGGATTTTGCATGCCCGAGATGAAGATATCCATTGGGCTCGGGCGGGAAACGCGTGATAACCCGTCCTTTGTTTTTATTGTTTTCTATATCTTTAATAATAATTGATTCAATAAAATGTCCTTTTTTGTTATCTGCTTCCATGACTCTTTGCATCCTTGCTGTTATTGTTAAATCTAAATTTTCAGGTTTCCGGTCAGACACTATTTATCACATATTGGAATTATGAGGCAAACACTAATACCTTAGGTGTTGAATAAAAACAATTTTTCCTTAAAGGGGATCTGTAAGTTAATATTTGAATAAATGCCTTAGCTGATAAAAAGTCCAAGAGTCTTTCCATCTTTCAGGTTGACTAGCCCTTCTTCGCATATCCTTAAAAAGGGAATGGCAGCACTTGTCATCGTAACAAGTGACAATATCGGATCTTCAAAAATGGTTCCAAGTTCTTTAGCAGCCTTGTTTACCTGCTCAGTTTTCCTGGCAATTTGCTCCATGGAAAGATCCGACATAATGCCCAGGATGGGCATGGGAAGATCAGCCAGCACTATGCCATTTGCGCAGACCACTGATCCACCTTTGAGGTCCATGATCCTGTTCACGGCCAGGGCCATATCAGCTTCATTTGCCCCCAAAACTATTATATCCCTGGTATCCCAGGATGCGCTGGCGGCAATGGCGCCCTTTTTCATCCCAACCCCTGTTATCAGGCCGGTAAAACATCTATTTGATGCTTTCACACGGTCTATTGCCGCAATTTTGATAATATCCTTTTCAACATCCCCAAGAATCTGGCCGTCAAAAACTTTCATGGACATTATCTTTTCTTTGGTTACCAGCATGGTTATTTTTTCAATAATCCTCACATTTATCTTTTTTGTTCCCACAGGCGCAAGTATCTTAAAATCATCCTTTGTAAATATTTTTTTAAGATTAATACTATTCAAGCTTTTCTCTGAATATTCATGTTCCCTTGCGGAAATTAGGCATTTTCCGTCCCTGGCAATTACAATTCCATTGCTGATCACCCATGAAGGTTTTATTTTTTTAATATCCGGAATAATACACAGGTCGGCAAAGCGGCCCGGTGCAATACCTCCCACCATATGATCAATGCCAAAATGTTCTGCCACGTTCAATGTTACCATCCTCACAGCATCCACAGGATTAAACCCCAGATCAATCGCTTTTTGAACCACATATTCCAGGGTCCCTTTTTTGATCAGAAATTCCGGGGACACACTGTCTGTTACCAAAACCATCCTCCTGAGATCCACCCCCTGATCCTTTATCTTTGAAATGGCTTCAAGATCTTTTCGAACGCCGCCTTCCCTTGCCATGACACACAACCCCATTCTCAATCTTTCCAGGGCCTGATCCATATTAATGGGTTCATGGCAGGAGGACACTCCCGACCCCACATATGCTGCCAATTTCCCATCACTGGCACCGGCAGAATGGCCTTCCACTGTCTTTCCCAGAAAAAGTGCCTGGTTTATCAAAGGCAGGATATTTTCCAAATCCTGAAACATTGACTGCCAGTAAACCTCGCCCAGGCCCAACACATCATCTCTTTTTAAAAGGTTTTCCAGTTCATCTTCAGGAATCCTGCTGGTATTTTTGCTGGTGGAAATCATCACCGGAGCCGTGCTGAAAACTTTGACGGGCTGGTCCTGGTAAGAGTCGATAAAATCAATCACGCCTTTAAGTCCTCCTACAGTATAGGCCTCAAGGGTTTCAGTCACTATGCAGGTGGTTCCGCCAGCCATGGCATAGGGTAAGAATTCTCTGGAGCAAAAATAATTGGCAAGATGGGTATGCCCTTCAATCAATCCAGGAATAACTATCATTCCCTTTGCATCAATCACTTTGGTGTCCGATCCTGTCCTGTTCTTTTCATCCCGGCTGACACAGGCGATCCATTTATCCTTAATATATATGGAATGGTCATCCATGATCTCACCCGTATATACATTTAAAATCCTGCAGTTTGAAACAACCATGTCTGCTTTTTGAGTCCCGACAGCAACATCCATTAAGGCTTTTGGATCTGGATTACAAAATAGTTTTTTTTTCATATCATTTATTCCTGTTTTTCAAAGTTTAAAGTTAAGTCATCTGACACAACTTTATCCTGAAGAACAGATTTTAGGGTTGCGGTTAATGTAAGAGCAATGATGCACAGGATCGCCAGAATTAAAAATACGATTTTATAATTGTGGGTCACATCGAATATATATCCTGCCATAAAAGGACCAATGGCGCCGCCAATAGTGCTGGAAAAAATGACAATCCCGTAGAGAAGACCATGAGTCTTAGTCCCGAACTGTTTTGCAATCAAAGGTGAAACCAGGGAAAAAAAACCGCCATGGGCAAACCCATATATTATGGCGAATAAATAAAACATCCATAAGGTTTTGGCTATCTGTATCCAGCTAAGCGCCGTTAATAGAAACAAGAGGCAGATTAGCAAAGCTGGTTTTTCTCCGATTTTGTCCCCGGCCCCACCCATTAGAAGTCTGCCAGAAATACTCACCCCGCCAATGGTGGCAAGAACCCCGGCCGCAACTGCCGCTGGGATGCCAAGATCAATGGCATGCTGAACAATGTGAATCAGGATGGTGTAGACACATATGAGGATGATAAAATAGATGGCACAAATTGTCCATAATTGCCTGGTGCGGATGGCTTGCTGAAAGGTCAACCCTTCTTCTGTTTTATATGATTTTCCCGATGTATGGGGGTTTTCATTGTCAATGAATTGTTCTTTCTGGATGGGGTCCCGCACCAGAAACTGGGCAAGAAATATGACAGATACCATGATAATAACTGCTAACATAGTAAATGAGGTGCGCCACCCATAACCTTTTAAAACCCATGTGATGAAAAAAGGCATGATAACCATTCCAACCCCCGTACCCACTTTGATGATACCGCCCATCATACCCCGTTTTTTTTTAAACCATCTTGTTACAGTTGACATAGGGATTACATCTATACCGCCGAGCCCAATACCTACAACCAGTCCATAGAACAGGTATAGCTGCCAGGCAGAATTAACTTTTGCCATCAGCAAGAACCCTGTCCCAAGGAAGATGCCACAGGCACTCATGATAAGCTTTGGTCCAAATCTGTCGTTCAGGTTTCCCAGGAGCATACTGGATAAACCATGCACCAGGAAGCATAATGAGGCAGCACCTGAGATGGTTGCTCTTGACCAGTTGAATTCACTTATTAACGGGGTAAAAAATACACCAAAACTATTACTGATTCCCCAGACAATGGCCTGGATAAAAAAGGAAGCCAGGATGATGGTATAGCCATAAAAAAAAGGTTGTCTTTTAATTTCTAGCACCGGTGATGTCTTGTATTTATTCATGATTTCCTGTTTATTACCTTGTTCCTTTCTTGATTTTTCAAGATACCCCATATAAAGTGTTACAAGTTTTAACCTTGTAAATATAAAGTTTTGCATTATTTTTTTATGAAAATAATGTTGGTATGAATACATTAAACCAAGGAGCAACACAATGACAATGATCATTGCTACAGCAATTTTTCTTATTGCTATTATCGTCTTTGCTATTTATATGAAAAAGAATAAAGCCAATGACTCTGCATCAAAACACAGTGCATCCTCTTCTTTCGCCCCTAAGGCTGAGATATCCCCTGATCAGGAGTACAAAACCATTCTGGATTCTTTATTAAAGTTGAATATCATGCTGAGAAAAGACCATGGTTTTCCCCTGGAAATGACTGGGGAAATTGAAGCCATTATTGATGATCTCATGGTGATCACACCGTCCATGATGGAAAGATATCCTGGCGAGACCCTGACCTATGAAATTAAAAAAATCGGCAGGGAGCATCTTTACAAAACTGTTAAGGAATACCTTGATTTGTCATCAGACAGCCGGAAAAATCAGTTTGACATGTTTAAAAAAACCATAGAAAGTCTGCATGAGGTTTCCAACCGGTCCAGGGATATTGTTGAGAAAAATGAGACCGCAGAATTTAAGACCATGGCAAATTTTCTTGCTGGCAAATTTTCATAAAAAACTAAACTTATTAAAAAATGTCTTTTTAGGAGGATAACATGAATGATATGACACAAGACCTTCAAAGTGTTGCTCAACAGGCAAAAGCCCCAGTCCTTGCCGAAGTAACCCAGGTTTCGGGGCAGGGTGCCTTAACCCCGGTCCAGTCCCCTTCCAATCTTGAACCTGTACAACCCAAGCACCTGGCTGTTGAAGATATACAGGCCATTGAAGCCCAGGCCAATGAATTTATTGAAAAAATAAAAGCTGATCCCACTGACTGGCAACTTGGCAATTTTGTTTTCGGCCTGGGCAAGGAAATTATGGACGAGACCCAGGCCCAGGTGACTCTTTATGACCGTAAAATGGGCAATGTACTTAAAAGCGTTGCTGCTGATGACTCTTCTCCTGTGGGGAAAAATATTCTGGCCATTAAAATGGAACTGGACAAGGTAAACCCCACCATGGTGGCAAGATCTGAGATGCCCTTTCCTAAAAAAATGCTGGGTCTGTTCACAAAGACAGTCAGCCGGTTGCCCAAAGGAGATGAGATACTTAAGATTATCGCAGAGCGGAGGGAAACAGTTAATTCAACCATTGACGGTATCCGAGATCATTTAAGGAATGAAGCTGATCAGGTGGCATTTGATGCATCAGAGCTTTCCACCATTTGTGACTCTTTAAAAGAGATCCAGCCAAGACTCCAGGAACAAATTTTTCTTGGACAGATCATCTGGCAGAAGCTTATGGATCATTTGGCAACCATTGAAGATCCGAGAAACAAAGAAGCCCTGACTACACTGACCAGTGATCTTGCAATGGCTGTTGTGGATCTCCAGACCATTGACAACTCAAATCTCCAGACACGGTTTGGCGGAGAGATGATGGTGAGAAATTCCCATCTTGTAAGACGACTGGTCCAGAGGACGGACATGATCCTTTCAACGGCTGTTAAAAATGCTCTGGCTGTAAGGGTTGCTGCTGAGCAGCAGATGGAGACAATGCAACACCTGGATATGGTTCAGAAGGCTGCTGCAGAGACCATGAAAGACACGGCCAAAGTCATTGGCAATGCTGCCATCAAAGGAGCAAAAATGAGCCAGAGCATGACTGTAAATATTGAAGCCCTTGAAGAAGCTTGTCAAACCTACGAACAGGCATTTGAAACCTATGCCTTGATTTCACAGGAAACCATTAATATTGCATCCCAGAGTTCTAACGCTCTAGGAAAAATGAACGACCGATTCCGGGCAAGAACCGATGCATTAACAGCAAGACGTGCGGACGCATAAGCCAAAACACATAAATCTGCCTGTTTTAAATATGGAGGTATTCCATGCTTGATATTGCAACACAAAAATCTTTTCAGGAAAGATTAAGTGCCATAAGAACTCTTAAAAAAGAAGATCTTGTTTCCGGACAGAAAAAGGAATTGCTGAGCCTAAAAGATGTCGGCGGAAATTCATTCTTTGAATATCTTGGCAACACCTATTTTGTAAAAAGCTTAAATAAATATGAAGAGACCTCTGATGATTTTAAAAGCAAAAAAGGGTATTTTATTTATGAGCTGACCTGTCTTTGTCTTGAAACCGGACAAACCATTCATTTTGAGTGGGAATTCGATGATGAGCTTGAAGTTTCCATGACCCTTGAACGATTTTCATTCAGGAATTTAAAAGATGATGCAGGAGAGTCCATAGATGAAGATGATCTGGACCAGATTGCCGGTGACAAGGATGTTGTCGTGATCAATGGCGAGAAATTCTGGTATGACGATGACTGGGCCTCTGTTTATTATAGAGGGACAAAGCAAGAAAAAGTCTATATGTATGAATTTGAAAATGAAGCCCAGACTAAATTTCTCACCATTGAGGAATGGTCAGGATCAGGCAAGGATGAATACCAGATTTATACCTCAAGTCCTGTTAACCCGGATAGTATTAACATCATCAGCAAAGGAGACCTTTAAGGATGGTTAGAAAACATTTCCTTATGAACTTCATTGCAGGATTGACCATTGCAGGCCTGGTTGTTGTTTTGACGGGATGCGGTGCAGGCCTTCCCAAAGAGCTTAAAAATGAAGCCAAATCTCTGCCCAACGCCATTAAGACCGGCCAATCCCAGGTGGACAAACATAAGGATAAATATTTAAGCCTTACGAAATCATCTGAATTTAAGGCTGTGGAAGCATTTGCCTTAAAGGAAAACTGGATTCAAAAGTTTCAACTCGCTCATGATGAGATTAACAGAGCAAAAATACTTTATGATAAAGACTTGAAACCTTTGGTGAGCAAAAACAAACCCGAACTTACCCAGGGGGTCAAACAGCAGATTACAAGGATAAAAAAGGTTCTGCAGGATGCCGAAGAGCTATCTCGAACTCCTGTTTTACGTTTTTCAAAAATCAGGGGGGCTATTGACAATACAGTAAGTTTACACTCCCAGTCAAAAAAAGATGCCGAACAAATCCAAGGGATTGTAGATAAAATAAAAATCGGTTCCATGGAAAAGGCAATTACTGATTTTCCGGATTTAAGTGAAAAAATAAACACCAGATTTGCGCCGCTGTTAAAGCTTGAAAGGCAATCCAGGGATCATTTGAGTGTTGTGGCTGCTGAATTTGGCAGGCATTCAGCAGGGTCAATAGTCGACTATGCTGCCTTTGCTGACAGTGTACAAGCTATTGCTTCCGGCCTCGAACAGGCCAAAATCCTTGAAGCAAAGCTAACCGGAGAAATGGCCCAATTGTATGCCAGTTACACAAAAATTCTTAAAGATATGAAAGAAGAATATTTTGTGACCATAAAAAGGGAATCCTGGAATGAGAACTCAGATTATTATGATCCAAAATTTGCCACATTTCAACGTGAGGTCAGCTATGAATTATATGAGGTGTTAACAGATGATAAAATGGATGCCATCGCATCAATTACTGCCGGTTTCTTCGGGTCAAGTTTTTCAAGCAATATAGGTGACCTGTGGAAAGAACTGTCCATTAACCCGACAGAGCAATGGCCTGGAAGAGGTCACAATGCTGCATCTTTTTTTGTGGAAGATTCAAAGGAAACCTATTTTCATAAATACATGCTGGAAGAAAACGGTGAAACAAAAGAGACAGATTGGGAACAGGTGGATGCAAGTTTTTATGATGCCAACCTTGAATATCTTGGTATGGCTATCCTGGCCAAACCCTATGGTGTGTTTGAACAGGATCGTCAGACCCAGGCGGCGCCACCGGGGATGGCCTATGTGGGCAATTCAAAATATGGAGAATGGAAAAAAGATAATACAGGTAACCAGTTCTGGTCCTGGTATGGGAAATATGCCCTTTTTTCCATGCTCTTTAATTCGCGGCCTTCCTATTATTCTTACAATTCATGGAATGGCTGGAACAATAATTATAGAAACAGGCAACCTTATTTTGGCAAAACTAAAGATGGGTTCCAGCAATATGGTACATCTGGAACAATTGTAAAACAATCACCAGGATTTCAGAGTACAAATTTTGCAAAAAGCGGAGGGTTCAAATCTCAAACCCCTTCTGTAAGAGGCGCCGGGGCCAATCTTCGTGGCGGTGGTCCGAAAAGTAAAGGTAAATAGAACAATTCTAAGGAGGAAAGAATGGATATAGCTGTAACTCTCGCAGGGCTTGGTCAAGGATTCACATATGTCATTTTGGGCATCTTTTTTATCTGGCTGGTTAAACGAGTGGATGACTGGCGGACCAAAGACTTTGATGATGATGTTCATATTGATGATGGGAATGTTGCTGTTGGACTTAGAAGGGCTGGACTTTATCTCGGGATTGCCATTGCATTGTCCGGTGCCATGGGCGGATCTTCAAAAGGTTTTTTTCTTGATGTGATCCAATTGCTGGTTGACGGGCTTATTATAACGGGATTTATGTTCTCATCCCGGACCATAAATGATTTCATAATGCTGGGCAATATCAATAATGATGAAGAATGCGTCAAAGAATTTTTGCAGCCTGACGGAAGTAAGGTTGTGGGGAACACAGCCGTGGGTATGGTTGAAGCAGGGATGTATATTGCCACGGGATTTATTCTTAACGGATCCATCTCAGGAGCCGGCGGAAACTTTTTCCAGAGTATTGCCAGTACTATTCTCTTTTTTATTCTGGGTCAAATAGCCCTGCTGGTTTTTGGATTTCTTTATGAGCTGATCACGCCCTTTAATGTAAGAAATGAGATAAAAGATAATAATCTTGCCGCTGGTATCGGGCTTGGCGGTATCCTCATAGCCCTGGGCATTATTCTCAAGTCAAGTATTTCAGGGCCGTTTAAAGGATGGGCCAATGATCTTGCCGGTTTTGGCATATATGCAGTTTTTGGAATTGTTATGCTGTTGATTTTTAGAATAGTCGTTGACAAGCTACTTTTGCCCACAACCAATATTGCAACGGAAGTCAAGGAAGACCGGAATGTGGCTGCCCTGATAGTTGTGGCAAGTGCCATTAATGCGGTTGCGATTATCATAGCTTTTTCCATGTAATTACATGACAAAAACAAGATCCAGCTTAAGCTTTGCATCAGTGCTGCTGTGTGCCTGTATGTTTGCAAGCGGTGCCTGTGGTATTATCCTTGAGTATATCCAGGCAAGTCTCGCCTCCATGATACTTGGCAATTCCTTTGAACAATGGGCCATGGTCATAGGACTCATGCTGTTCTGGATGGGGTTTGGCAGTCTTATCCAGGCACAGATTCCCAAAAAATATCTTATTTATGCTTTTATCTGGGTTGAAACAGGCTTAGCGCTTGTAGGAGGGTTTTCTCCCACCCTGACTTATATATCCTATGGTTATACAGCCCATTACATCCTGGTACTCTATTTTTTTGTAAGTTTTATCGGCATAATGATCGGGCTTGAAATTCCAGTAATTATCAGGATAAACAATGACTTTAGCAAAGAATTGTCCACAAATCTTGGAAACATCCTGAGTGCTGATTATCTTGGAAGTCTCATAGGGTCATTCATTTTTGTATTTATCTTCTTAAGGTTTACGCCCATCACGGAAGCAGCCTTTCTGACGGCTGGAGCCAATTTTTTCCTGGCCTTTGTCACCTTTGTCTATTTTTCAAAAAAAGGATTGTTAAAAACAGGATTCCTGGTACCGGCGGTCATGATACTTACTTTTTGTGCCATATCATATGGATATCTCAATAACCGACAATGGAACATAAAGATTGAACAGCCCCTGTATGATGACCCCATTATTTTAAGCAAAACAACCCAATACCAGCATATCGCCATTACCCATTACAAACCCTTTGATGAAGTCAGGCTTTTTTTAAACGGGAATCTGCAATTTTGCAGTACTGACGAACAACGATACCATGAGCCCATGGTGCATCCTGTCATGAATCTTGCCCCGATCAAAGAAAGGGTGCTTATCCTAGGTGGTGGGGATGGGTGTGCCTTAAGAGAGGTCTTGAAATATAAAGAGGTAAAACAAGTGCTTCTGGTGGACCTGGACCCTGAAATGACCAAGCTTGCCCAAACCCACCCTGTTTTAAAGAGAATTAACCAGGATGCCTTTAAAGACTCCCGCCTTGTTACCATTTCAGGAAATGGAATTATCCAGGGGATCAATAGACGACTTTATCTTGAAACTAATAAAAAAAAGCATCCCATAAAACAACCTGAACCCTATAAACTTGCCGATGTAAAAGTGATGAATGTTGATGCAGATAAATTTTTGAGCGATGTTTCAGGCTACTGGGATGTCATTATTATTGACATGCCGGATCCTTCCACACCGGAGTTGACCAAACTTTATGCCAAAGAATTTTATAAAAAAGTAAAACAGCATTTGTCACAACATGGGTTGATGGTGGTCCAGGCAACCTCCCCCTATCTTGCCAAAGAAAGCTTTCTTTGTATCGGACGAACCCTGGAAAGCGCTGCATTTGATATTCTTCCGTTTCATGAGAATGTCCCTAGTTTCGGGGACTGGGGATGGTATCTGGCCTGGTATCCTAACATACAAAAGGCAAAAATCCTGGACAGAATCGAAAAGCTTACCATTGATGTACCCACACGCTTTATAACCCCTGAAGTTTTCAGAAGCGAGCTTATATTTGGTAAGGACGTACTTACTACCACAAACAAGCAGATTAACACCATCCTTTATCCAGCCCTGTTAAGTTTATACAACCACGAATCCTGGCTCCTTGATTAGATAGTGAAAATTGTGACTGGAATCAAACACTGTTTCACAAAACCGGGTTTTTCTTCAATGTATGGCCCCCCAACTGATTTGTTTTCTTTTGATTTATAATAATTTATGTTTTAATAAATTTTTTGCTTTTAAATTGATCTTATTTTTATTAAATTAGGGTTTAAATTGCATAAGTACTATATATTGGATTATTAAAGATATAATTTTGCAATAGACTTAAAAGCAGAGGAAATATTTAAAAGGCTGATATTGTTTGATACATTTCGCATGGAGAAAAAATGATGAATAAAAAAAGAAAAAACCCTAGGATTATTATTTGTGATCCTATGGCCAAAATCGGTATTGATATGCTTAAGGAGCATTGCATAGTTGAAATTCAAACAGGACTGACGGAAGATAAACTTCGAGAGGTCATACCGGATTATGATGCTGCTGTTGTGAGAAATGCCACCAGATTTCCCAGATCCGTCATTGAACGTGCAGTTAACCTTAAAGTTATTGGAAGAACTGGTGCTGGAATAGAAATCATTGATGTTGAGGCTGCCAAAGAAAAGGACATTGTTGTTGTCAGCTGTCCAAATGCCAATTCCGTGGCCGTTGCCGAGCATACCTTTGCCTTGATGCTTGCCCTGGTGCGCCATGTGCCCAGAGCCAATAAACGTCTCAAAGATAATTGCTGGGAAAAAAAAGACCTCATTGGTACTGGCCTTGCCGGTAAGACTTTAGGTCTTGTTGGCTTTGGGAAAATTGGCAGGCAGGTAGCCTGGCGCGCTCTTGCCTTTGGTATGAATGTTCAGGTTTCCCAGAAAAGGGCTACCCCGAAAAAAAATACAAAACTTGGCGTTAAAACTGTGGATTTGAAAACCCTTTTCAGCACTTCCGATTTTATCTCTCTGCACATTCCCGGGAAACCTGAAAATATCAATTTTGTAGGACCAGAACTGCTCTCCTGCCTAAAATCCACTGCCTACATCATTAACACGGCAAGCGGAGTTGTCGTGGATGAAGATGCCCTCCTGGATTCATTGAACAAGGGAGCTCTTGCCGGAGCTGCCCTGGATGTTTTCAAGGTTGAACCTGCCCTGGACAATCCACTTGTAGCCCATAAAAATGTCATTGTATCCCCTCACATAGCCGCCAGCACTGATGATGCCCACCAGTCCGCTGCCATAACCATTGCAGAGCAGATTCTTGATATTCTTATTGAGCCAGAGTATGAAAATCCCCTGGGCCTGGCTGTTGTTCCTCTTAACAAGGTGTTTCCCCATGAACACATTGATCCTCGCAGGGTGGAGAACCTCATTGAAAAAATCAATAATTCCGATGTCTTCACCAACCCACCTATTGTGGTTACTTTTAAGGATTACTATGTATTGCTGGATGGCGCCACGCGGTTTTCCGCATTTAAAAAACTGGGTTACCCCCATATCATTGTTCAGGTGCTAAAGGATCGTAATAAATTCAAACTGGATACCTGGTTTCATGCCATCCGAAAAATAGAAACAGATATACTATTGAATCTTCTTAATGAATTGCCGTTAATCAATATAGTAAAAAGTGACATTAAAACAGTCCAGGCTGAAATGATGGAACATGGCGGCCTTTGCTATATTCAGACCGTGGATAAAACAATTTACCACATTCAACCCAAAGCCGATATCAACCATCTGGATGCACTGAACGAACTGACGGCTATCTATATCAAAGCAAGTCATGTCACCCGGACCCTCCATGATGATATCGATATCCTGATTAACGAATTCCCTGATCTGACAGGTGTAGTAGTTTTCCCTGTTTTTAAACTGGATCAGGTGCTCCAGATTACCGACGCTGGTAATGTTATGCCGGCGGGTATCACACGATCCATTATTTCCGGGCGGGTCATGCGTCTGAATGCTGACTTTGAATATCTTAAGTCTGACAGAGATATAGATGAAAAAAATAAATGGCTTTACGATCTGGTCATGGAAAAGCTTTCCAAAGATCAGACGCGGTATTATGCAGAGCCGATCTATCTTATGGATGAATAGGCAGTGGCTGGATTAGTTTAGATTGGATCCTGGGTCATAAGCTATCTCGCCATCAACACATACCGGCTGACAACGCCAAGAATCTTTTCCCTTTGCATAATGAAAGATTTTAAGATCAAGCGTCAAAAGGGTTGTGGCCCTTAAATCAGCAATATATGAATCAACGGCCTGTCTTGATCTGCCAATGGCCCTGCCGATTTCAGAAGATGTTAATTTGGTATTGGTTTGAAAAGCACGTCTGGCCGTATTTTTTGTTTCAGGTTCTGTAAGCTGCTTTGAACCTCAATGGGATCAAATTTAAAATTATCCCTTAGATTTTCAACAAAAACATTAATGCGGTTGTGGTCAATATTTTGTAATTAATTCTATTTTTTAAATGTATCAAACCATTTATTCAGCACACCCTGGTTTAATTTTGCAACTGCTTCCATTTCACCTGCATCAAGCCAAATTCCACTACAGCCGGAACATTTATCTACTTCAATATTTTTATAGTTAATTTCAATCAACTTCATTCCACATTTTGGACATCTCATAAAGTGCAACTCTTTCAGCCTTTGTTTTTCCGCGATTTCCAATTTAATCTGTTTTTCTTCTTCCCGCTTTTTCTTTTCCTCAAACTCTTGACGGGCATAATATTCTTCTTCTCTGTCACTTGGTTTTACTGGCATTTCCAACTCCATAAATCATTTTTTAAATTATTGTTTTGGCCTATTACTTTTCAGTTATAAAAAATACCCATGAAACAAGTATTTTTCAAAAACCGATATCCCAATATTAGGTTGGATGGATTATACATCATTCCTTACAGACATCAATTTATTTTTTTATGTGCATACAAAATAAATCATACGTTCCTGGATAAATTGATTGCCGGGATTATCAGCCTGTTTTCATTATTATTGATATATGTCCATAAGACGTTTTTCTGCATCGCTGGTTCCAATCAGGACCATTTCATCATGCTCCCTGAGAAAAATGGAGGGTTCTGGGTTAATATTCAATTTATTTTCTTTGCCAATAGCTATTACGCTGCAGCCCGTTTGTTTCCGGATTTGACTTTCAGCAAGAGATTTGCCTGCAAGGGATTGGTTTGCCGATGCACGGAATATGTTCAATCCTTCTGCAACCATCAGTATTTTATTGGGTTTTAGAAGATTAATTATTGTATTTGCTCCCATGGAAGCATGTGACATGACAAGATCTGCTCCAGCACTGTGCAGTTTTGATATGTTTCGGTCAAGATTTGCCCGGGTGACAATCTGTATATCAGATCTCAGTTTACGGCAATAGATGGTAAGATAAATATTCATGGAATCATCATGGGTGGTAATAATGACAGAGGAGGCTTTCTTTATGCCGGCCTGATGCAAGGTATCAAGATCAGCAGCATTGCCTTGAATATAGTTTTCATTTTGAATGAATTTTTGACTCTTTTCTACAACCCTATAAGAAATCTGTCGTTCTTCCAATACCATTGCGGCTGCACGCCCAACACGGCCGCCACCCAATATGAGAACAGGGGCATCGGCGGTTTGATACACATGGTAAATGGAGAAGACCTCGTCATATTTTTTGAGCTGTTCAGCCGATCCGGCAAGCACGAGCACAGTGCTGGACTCGATTCGAGTCTGTGGCTGCGGCATTTTAAATCGGCCTCTCTCCCAAAGCCCGACAACTGTTACACCGGTTTTTTTTCGAAGATTACTTTGAATGATGGTTTTCCCCTCAAGTGGTGTTCTCATTGCAGGTGCTTCTGCAATGAGAAGTTCATCAAATCTGCCGATAATATTTGCTCCCATGCTCATTCCCAGGGTTCTCCGGGCCAGGGATTCTCCAAGCATCTTCATAAATTGAAAAACATAGGTACTGCCGGCAAGCTGTAAAATATCGATGGAATTCTCTGAATCTGCGTTGGTAATGATGGGTATTTTTTTAGAGATTTCCCTGACAGTAAAGGATATATTCGTGTTGGTCATATCATCATTGTTAGCAACCACCATGGCAGCATTTTGTATGCGGAGGCGTTTATATGTTTCCGGATCACCCATATCTCCCCTGACCACATTATAATTCAGATCATAAAGTTCTAAGGCTCGTGGTAAATCAGGTGCGAGAATTGCATATTCATATTCATATTTGTTCAGTTTTTCTATAAGGTTTATGGTTATTGGATCAAAGTTTGTCAATATCACGTGCCCTGTTGTTTTTTCGGGCAATTCCCGTGGTGTTTTTGCCCTTGATTGCGCTTCCAGCCATGGGCCATAAAAAAATTGAATAAAGGTAAAGGGCAACATGACAAGGAGAAAAAGAATGCCGGAAAGGAGTACAAGCATAGTGAAAGCCTTGCCTAAATCACTTGCAAAGGTGATATCGCCGAAACCAAGCGTGGACATTACAGTAAGTGTCCAATAAAAACCTGTGATCCAGCTAAACTCCTTTTCTTCAAAAAGCATTATATAATGAAACAAAACACTGTATATTAACACCAGGATTGCCAATACCAGAGTGAAATTGAATAGAAGTTTGAAGTTTCTTTTAGTTGTTCTGCTTCGAGTAAAGTAAATAATTTGGGCGGGTATGAATTTCATGAGACTGCACCTTTTTTAGCGTTAATTAACGAAAACGGTTTAAAAATAGATTATATTTAATACTATTAGCTATCACCGTTCCGCTTTGTGTAACTTTAATTTTGTTCAAAAGTATTCAGAAATTAAAAAACAATAAGCACTATTATTTTTTTATCATGAAAAAATAATAGATTCAATACTGAATAGGTTTCCCATTGACACGGGATGATATCGACGGATATACTTTTCAGACTTTAAAATTCAATATGAACAGGAAATGATATGACAGATCAAAAAAATACACCTCCGCCATTAAGGCCGGCTTCAACGGTAATCCTTGTAAGGGAAAAAAACAAAGAACTTGAAGTTTATCTTTTGAGAAGAAGTACAAAATCAGGATTCATGGGGGGTTTGTATGTTTTCCCCGGAGGTGTGGCAGATTCTGAAGACTTTGGCTTTGCTTCCTGGTCTCCCTACATTGATATGGAGCAGGAATTAATAGAGAGACAACTTGGGGGATTTGCCTTTCCCAAGGAAGATGTTTTAGGGTTCAGTATTGCTGCTATCAGGGAAACCCTTGAAGAAGCCGGGGTTTTTATTGCCTCGGGTATTGGCAAGACAAAAAGGGATGTCGAGGATGTCTGCACATTCCGATTAAAAAGGGATCTACCCAAATCCTGGTTTAGAACAAAGATAATGAAAGAAGACTGGACTTTGTCTTTTTCAAGTTTAGGGAGGTGGTCCCACTGGATTACCCCAAAATTGATGAAAAAAAGATTTGATACCCGGTTTTTTATTGTTTTCATGCCTGAAAATCAGACCTGTGTTCCAGATGATATGGAAACCAAGCATGGGATATGGCTCACCCCTCATAAAGCGCTTGAACAAAATCTTAAAGAAAGGGTACCCTTGAGTCCGCCCACCGTTGTAACGCTGACCCAGTTGTTAAAATTCAATAATTTTCATGAACTGAAACAAGAAATGCAAACCCGTTCCTGGGGTGATCCCATTGCGCCGCGCCTTGTTCCATCTTCAAATGGACCCGTGATTATAGAGCCCTGGGATCCCATGTACAATACAGATCAAAAAATCAACATGTCGAATTTATCAGAAAAAGTGCTTCCCCCATGTTCAAATTTTTCAAGGATATGGTGCGATAAAGATGTCTGGAAACCTGTTGATATATAAATTTGCGCAAAGAACTCAATTTAGGGTAATCCCTTAACCTGGAATTGCTGTCAGAACACTTGCACGGACAATTTCCACTTTATTTTTTATTTTTGGCAATTCTTTTGAAAGCGCTTCCAGGGTTGCTTGATTAGGATGTCCGATACCAATAGCTGATCCATGTTTTTCTGCCAGGTCGATAAGTTTTTTTAATTGTCCGATAATATATTCCGTGTTTTGAAAATTATCCAGGAAGACATCTCTTTCGGCAAATTTAACCTTCAGCAGTCTTGCAGATGACTTGCACTGGGATTTCGTTGAGGTCCTTGAGTCCACAAAGAATAATTTTTTTTTTTTTAAAATGGTAAAAATCTGGTTCATCTGATCTGAATGGGAGGTTAACCTTGACCCCATATGATTGTTCACCCCGACAATATGGGGGACAGCTTCAATATTTTTTCTTAGCTGCTCTAAAAGGATGTCAGGAGACATCATGGATAAAATAGCACCCGGTCCGGGATTAATCTGGGGATATTCAACAGGTTCCATGGGAAGGTGGAGCATCATTTGTGATCCCTTTGCATACAGCTTTTCAGAAATAAGTTTTCCAAATGGTGCAAAGGGCAGTATAGAAAAGGTGATATTTGAATTTAAATCACATAATGCCAGTGATACTTCTTTATCATAGCCGATGTCATCAATAATAATGGCAATTTTGGGGATACGAACTTTTTTGGGTGGTGCCGGCTTTTCTAAGACAGTATGATCAATATCTTCGAATACTTCATATGTTATGATATTTTTTGTTTTTCCAGTTGAGTCATTGATTTTAATTTGGATAGGCTTTTCCACCCGGATCGGCTGATCTTGAACCACAGTTCTTTTTTTTTCAAGGCGATGGGGAGCAAGGAAAATATCTACTGACATTGCAATTACCAAGCATATAAAAACAAGAATAGCAATTCCCACAAGAATTTTTTTAAATTCAGCGAAAATGGAACGTCTTTGTTTTTTCCGCCGATCTTTGCCTGTCCTTGGTGCGATCTTTTTTTTAGCTGCCATTTAATTTACTGAAGACTCCATAGCTTATCAGAATATCAAGGGCTCTTTTAACTTGTGCATCATTTTGAAGCTGGTCTGTATCAAGAAGTCTCTGATGTTTCCTGGTTTGTTTTTTTATTTTTTCCGGTTGTTTGGTCATTTCTGGTTTTAAACTGTTTTTTAAATCTTTTTCTTTTATCATTCTGTCAAAGACAGACATCTTTTTTTCCTTTTTTGTAAGGATCTCGTATTCTACTTCAATATCAGGTTCAATCCCTTTGGCCTGAATGGATCTTCCATTGGGGGTATAATATCTTGCAATGGTGTACTTGATTCCAAATTTTTCTTTTAAGGGATGAACTGTCTGGACAGACCCCTTTCCAAAGGAAGTTGTCCCTAAAATCAAGGCTCTTGATTGGTCCTGAAGGGCACCGGCCACAATTTCAGAAGCAGAAGCTGAGCCGCCGTTGATCAGAACAACAACAGGATATTTGCGGTCTTCATCACTGGGGTATGCTTTAAATACCTGGGTATTTTCTTCCCTTCTTCCTTTAATGGAAACAATATCCCCTTTGGCAAGAAAGAGATCCGAGATTTTAACGGCCTGATCCAGAAGCCCCCCTGGATTATCCCTTAAGTCCATGATAAGACCTTTTAATCCGTTGTTTTGAGACTCTAATTTTTCCAGATGGGTTTTTATGTCATCAAGGGTGCTCATCCTGAAATTGGTAATGCGAAGATATCCATATCCTGGTTTTAACATCCCACTTCTGACACTTTCCATGGGAATCATATCCCGCTTAAGGGAAAATTCAATGGGTTCTGGTTCATTTTCCCGGATAACAGTGATCAGAACTGTTTTATCCTTGGGCCCCCGCATCAAATTAACAGCTTCCCAAAGGGCCATGTCTCTTGTTGATTTATCATCGATCCGAATGATGATATCTCCAGTCTGAATACCGGCATCATAGGCAGGAGTCCCTTCAATGGGAGATACCACTGTTAAAATTGAGTCTTTCATGGTGATCACAATACCAATGCCGGAAAACTCACCTTTTGTATCATCCCGGAGTTCATCAAAAGCCTGGGGAGGCATAAAGCTTGAATGCGGGTCAAGATTGCCCACCATACCTTTAATGGCATTATGGATCAATTTATCCGTATCCACATCATCTACATAGTTTTTTTCCAGCTCCTCTAAAACATCCGTAAAAAGCTTTAAGGATTTATATGTTGTATCATTGGCCTGCAAGGTATTGCTAAATCCTGCAATAGATAGAAATACACATACAGCAATCGCAATGGAAAAGCCTCGTCTGGCTGCTTTGTAAAGTCTGAATTTCATTTTTATGCTCCTTTTTTTAACCAATTCATAGGGTCTACAGCTTTGCCGCGATGCCTGATTTCAAAATGCAGGCATGTCCCCTTAATTGATCCAGTATCGCCTGCCGTTGCAATAATTTCACCGGTTTTAACGGTTTCCCCTTTTTGTTTGAAAATTTCTTCAACATGGGCATACAGCGTATAGTAGTTACCGCCGTGATCGATGACCATTAAATTTCCATAACCTTTCAACCATTGGGCGAACAGAACCTTTCCATTAAAGACTGATTTTACAGGTTCGCCTTTTTTTACCTTTATATCAATTCCTTTTTGAAAAGTGAAGGATTTGTAATCTCCGGTTCGTGAAGGACCGAATTTTGAAATAATTTTGCCTGGCGCCGGAATCATCAACCGACCTTGATAACTTGTGAAAGAATCATTACCAGAAGGCGACATTGTATTTTTTTGAATCTTGTTGACCTTCTTATCCAGTTTCTGCTCCGCCTGGATCAGAGATTCAATCATAGCAATGGACAATTTTTTTTTTTGTCGAATGTCTGTTAAAAGGGATTCTTTTTTTTGGGATTCTTTTTTATTGTGTCCTATTTGAGCATTGAGTTTTGCCTCAAGAATTGTTTTTGCATGGATTTCTTTTTTCAGCTCCTGTTCAAGGGTTTCAAATTTAACAAGATCAGAACTCTGATTTTCAAGGATTTGAAAATCAGAGTTGATGACTCGTTTCATTGAATTTTGCTGGATGAAAAAATCAAATACAGACGGCGGCTGTCCTGCTATGTCCAGCCTGCCAATCATATTCATTTTATAGAGCGCGATCAGCCTTTTCCCGGCATATTTTCGGGTTAGAAAAATTTTTTTTAACAAAACATCCCTGTCCCTGCCAAGCTGTCCTATTTTTTCTTGCAGGCGTACAACCTCCTTTGACAACGCCAGGGATTTTATCCTGGCCTTATTCAAGGCCTGATCAATTTCATTTAATCTGTCCAGAATATCAATTTCTTTTTTGGAAAATGTTTTCACCATTTTTTCCTGGTTTTGAATTCTGGCACGGATATCGGGAATCTTATCCTGACCGGCAAGGCCGGCGCTTGATGATAAGAAGAAAAACCATCCTGTGAAAAAAGCTATTTGAATATTTGTTTTAGAGATAAATAGCATCCAAACCAACCCAGAAAGGTACTGCTGAAAATAATGGAAATAACCATTTTAACGGACAGAAACCGAAGATCAAAATACACATAGGAAGCAAGGCTTTGTGTAATCCCCGATGAAACCATCAGATAGGTTATTAAAAGGGCACCCAGACCCAGGACCCCGCCCAGAAATCCCTGAATAAGACCTTCTATATAAAAGGGTGCCTTGATAAAGGTTTCCGTCGCACCCACAAGGCGCATGATTTCAACTTCAAGCATGCGGGAATAAAATGCCAGACGCACGGTATTTGCAGTAATAAACAGGGCCATTAAAAAAAAGAAACCGCACATGGCATATCCGGTAATTTTGAACAGGTTAAAAATTTTTAAAAATTTACCCAGCCAACTCTGACCATATTCAATGTCATCAACAATATCAATGGCTTTTATATTTTGAGCAAGGGTTTGAACTTCCTGGAAATTGTTATAAGACCTGATTTTGATTTCCAGGGCATCGGGCAAAGGATTTTCCTTTAAGTTCTTTAAAAAGGTGGTTTGGGAGGCCATGCTATTTTTAAGTGTATCAAGGGCTTTTGCTTTTGAAATATAGACCATTTCATCGATATCACCCAGGGAATTGATTTTTGTTTTTAATTCGGGCAGCATATCTGCATTGAATTCTTTTTTAAGATAAATCATTGCCCGACCACCCTGGTTCCATGATTCAATAACCCTTCCGGCATTCTCAAAAAAGAGCAAAAAAACACTAACCACCAGTATGGAAAGGGCAATTGTTATAATCGTAATTAAATTTAAAAATTTGTTTGAGTGGATATCTGCCAGGGCTCTTTTTAGAAAATGGATCATTTAGATGTCTCTTTTTATCTTAAAGCATGATATCGGTGCGTATAATTCTACCGGCATTGAGTTCAATATTTTTGCCTTGAATTGTATTTTTCATGAGATGCAGATCATGGCTGGCAATCAATATTGTTGTCCCTTTTTTATGGTATTCTATTAAAAAATCAAGTATGGCCCGGGCAGAGGTTGAATCCAGACTGCCCGTGGGTTCATCTGCAAGAATAATGGAAGGTTCCCCGACCACTGCCCTTGCCACGGCAACCCGCTGCTGTTCGCCTCCTGAAAGTGTTAAAGGAAAAGCTTTGGCTTTTTTTTCCATGCCTGTGCTTCTCAATACCTGCATGACTTTTTTTTTGATAAAAGCGGATTTTTTACCGGCAGCTTCCAAAACAAGGGCTATGTTTTCATAGACCGTCCGGGTGGGAATCAATTTAAAATCCTGAAATACTATTCCAAACCTCCGCCGTAAAACAGGGAGCTTTGAAGAAGAGATCCTGGAAAGGTTCATGCCGTCAATCAGGACCTGTCCTTCAAAAGTATTTTCAGCAAGATACAATATTTTCAGCAGGGTTGATTTTCCAGCTCCTGAAGGGCCTGAAATAAAAATAAATTCACCCTGTTCAATATCAAGGGATATATTCTTTAAGGCAAGCTTCCCTCCAAACCTTTTACTTACATTAAACAACCGAATCATTGAGTTTTTATTATTCTTTTCGTTCATATCTTAACAATTGTGTTACCAGCACCGTACATAATTGACTGGGACTGAATTTACTGTTATAAATTGCCTGTGTCAAGGAGTGCTGCAAAACAGTTTTCTTTACATTGAGCCTTCACTGTTACCGTAAAACGGCTTCTTCCATTCAGTGAAGGCTTAAATTTTATTTAAGGAAATTGAAAATAATTGAAATAAGGTAAAAAAACAAAAATGATATTATTTGATTCCCATTCTCATATTGACGACAATTGCTATGATAACGATCTTCAAGATATTATTGAGCGGGCACAAAATGAAAATGTCCGGGGCATAATGATTGTCGGTATTGATATCAATAGATCATTAAAATCCATTAAAATAGCCAATGCCTATAAAAATATCATCACCTCTGTCGGCTTCCACCCCCATGATGCAAAGTTGTGCTCCAAAGAAAGCCTGGACTTTTTGACCAGTCTTGCCCAGGACAATTTATGTGTTAAGGCATGGGGAGAAATCGGCCTTGATTTTAACCGTATGTTTTCACCTTCTAAAGACCAGGAAGACTGCTTTGTAAAACAACTTGAGATTGCCGGCAGACTTGATTTGCCATTGATTTTCCATGAAAGGGATTCAAAGGGCAGGTTTTATGATATTTTAAAATCCGAAGGGCCAGAAAGTCGTAAAGGGGTCATACACTGTTTTTCCGGCACAAAAGAAGAGCTTTTCAGGTATCTTGATCTGGGATACTATATCGGTATTACAGGCATTTTGACCTTAAAAGAAAGGGGTGAATATTTAAGAAGTATTGCACCCCATATTCCTGAAGACCGGATACTCATTGAAACAGACGCGCCTTACCTTACACCGGCTCCTCAAAAAAACAAGTTCAAACGCAATGAACCGTCCTTTGTAAAATCAGTCCTGATAAGACTTGCTGAAATTAGAAATACAGATCCTGAAAATCTTTCACAAGTCATATTTAATAATACAAGGACACTTTACAGGGTTGATTTTTAGCCGAGTTTTTTTAAATACCTTGCCTGAAAAGCCAAACCATTAGTTTTTGCGCATAAGGCTGGTGACTGCGTTTTCAAGGCCATCCAGGGATAATTCATACATGGGAAAAATTTTTGAGATGGCCATAATGGTGTGCGTATATCCCCACATTTCTTCTGAAACCGGATTCAGCCAGACAGAATTTGAAAAAGTTTTACTCAAAAAATTCAATTGATCTATGCTGGGCAGGCCACTTCTTTCCGAGATATGGATAGAGCCGTCCTGGGCCATAAGTTCATAGGGCGCCATGCTGGCATCTCCCACCACAATAAGTCTTGTATCAGGATCAAGGCGTGAGAATTCAATAATCTTCTTGGGTTTCTTATACCTGGTCGGATCTTCCCAGACATAATCATAGATCGTGTTATGGAAAAAATAGGTTTTGACTTCCTTAAATTGTGCCCTGGCATAATCAAAAAGGGTTTGAACCACCTGGATAAAAGGATCCATGGACCAACCGCCATTATCAATGGCAAGGATGATATTGAGCCTGTCCTTTAATGCCCTGTCAAACACAAGCTCTATTTCACCAGCATTTCTAAGGGTCTCCTTGATTGTATCATCAATATTGATCATATCCCTGGGTCCTGCCGGAATCATGTTTCTTAACCGTTTTAATGCCTCACTCATTTTTGCCTGGGTTAAGGGTCCTGCAGTTGAGTAATCTTTATACCGCCTTTCATTGGCGACTTTTACAGCAGATTTATTTCTGGATTGACCTCCAACCCGCATGCCGCCGGGATGGTAGCCTGAATGCCCCACGGGGGAATATCCGCCCGTACCGATCCATTTGCGACCCCCATGATGTTCTCCCTCCTGATCCTTGAGCCGTTCCTTAAAATATTCAATCAATTCTTC
>JACNHV010000148.1:33609-41276 GCA_014383445.1 Candidatus Desulfobacula maris
GGAACCCCTTCAAAATGGTGGGCAAACACCTGGTCATACAGGTCAAAATATCTCTCGCTTTTGACAAGGATGGATCTGGCGCAGGTATAAAAGTCATCCAGGTTGTTAATGATCCCCTGGTGCAAAGCCTTTTGCAAAGTGAGAAAAGATGTGGGAGATACGGGTATGCCGATCTCTTTTAAGGTATAGAAAAATTTTAAAAACATAGATTACCTTAAATTAAAACATTCGTCTTCTTGATGCCAGATTTGTTGCTCTTTCATAGTCAGGACTCTTTTTAAACAATACACCTAAAAATGGAAGACTTCCTTTAACAAGATCCTTTGCCCTGAAATCAGGGTCTGCAATCAATGCCCTGATCCAGTTTATCAATTCTCTTGTTGCCGGTTTTTTCTCAATGGAATCAATTTCCCTCATATTATAAAATGCATCGATTGCATTTTTTGCGAGCGTCTCATCAATGTTCTCAAAATGAACCCCTATTATTTTTCTCATCATTTTGGGATCAGGAAAGGCAATGTGATGAAAATTACACCTGCCTAAAAAGGGATCGGAAAGGTCTTTTTTTGCATTGGAGGTTATAATGATAACTGGCCTGTGTATAGCTTTTATAGTTTTGTCTGTTTCAATGATATCAAACTGCATCTGGTCAAGGACATCCAGCATATCATCCTGGAAATCTGTGTCGGCTTTGTCTATTTCATCGATGAGCAATACTGTTCTTTTGTCTGCACAAAAGGCCTGGCCGATCTTACCCATTTTTATATATTCATCAATATTGCTTACATCTCTTTTGGAATCACCAAACCTTGAATCATTCAAACGGGTAAGGGTATCGTATTGATATAATGCTTCAATGAGCTTCATGCTGGATTTTACATTCAGAACAATTAAGGGCATATTCAAATTTTCTGTAATGGCATGGGCCAGCATGGTTTTGCCGGTTCCCGGCTCTCCTTTGAGGAGCAGAGGCATTTCGAGTTTCATTGATATGTTGACAATTGAGGCAAGTTCCTGATCAAGGACATATTTTTTTGCGCCCTGAAATTCAGTTTTTGGTTCCTGATACATAAAGCATCTCCATATATAGTTGAATTAAGTTTTTAAAATAAATTTAAGTGATAATAATAATCACAAAATAGCGGGCCACAAGTTTTTTTTAAACACTAACGATTAAAAAAGGATACAACAAAAATGTAATTTTAAAACTACGTATAGAAATTCTAAAAGATTGACACTTTAAAGACTTAGTGTTAATATTTTTATTTAATTTAATAACAGCATGAAGCGAATAGGAGTATGCTATGATGGGACTAGGAATGCCGGAACTGATAATTATTCTTGTAATTATCCTTATTATATTCGGCGCAGGCAAACTTCCGGAAATAGGTGCCGGTTTGGGCAAAGGAATTAAAAATTTCAAAAAAGCCACCAGTGAACCTAAGATCGTGGACAAAGAAGACGAGCCTGAAAAAATTGAAAAAGACTGAAAAAAAATAATTATTTTTTCATACATTGCAGCCGCCTTTGGATAGAAGACTGGCTGCAATAACCCTTTCCTATTCGTTCCTACCTTTATAATTATTGGAATCATCCCTCCTGATTTTTGGTACCCGTCTGCCAAGTTACAAAAACGAAATTTATTTTATATGTTTTGTAACATTTTTGTGATAACGTTTTTGTATTCGGATATTTTATCCCATATTTTTAGCAACAAATGTTGGAGACCAAGTCAGGCTTGCTCTGGCACGCCCATTGCTTATATTTATAAACCAAAAAGTAATAATAAAACCATGGATAAAAAAAATACAGACATATTCATCAAAAAACGAGAGGCACTGATAGGGCAATTCCTTAGTGGGGATGAACCTGAGTTTCTTGAAAAACACGCATTTGTTCTGGATGAATACTTTTTTACAGTATTTGAAAAAAGTATTACTGCAAGAAAAATGACGATAGCAGGAACCCCATTTGCAATCATTGCTTTGGGAGGGTATGGCAGAAAAGAACATTGTATTCATTCTGATATCGACCTTTTAATCTTGTTTGAAAAAATAGTTCCCCCAGAAGTAGAAGCCTTTTTACAGGAATTGCTTTACCCCCTGTGGGATGGCCGGTTTGAAGTTGGATATGCGGTTAGAAATGTTAAAGAGTGCCTTGAAATGGCCTTTGACCGGTTTGATATTTTAACCACCATACTGGATGCCAGATTTATTTGCGGCGCATCATTGATTTATACATCATTTATGGAAAAATTCAGATCAGATCTGGCTGCCAAACACTTGAAACATACCCTGAACTATCTGTATGAGCATGGTGAAAAAAGACATTTTGACTTTGGTGACTCAACCTATCTCATTGCTCCGGATTTAAAGTCTGGATTTGGTGGCCTCCGGGATTACCATACCCTTTTATGGTATGCAAAAATAAAATCCGGCATTAAGACAAGAAGAGATCTGGAATATTATGGATTTCTTTCCCATTTTGAATACTCATCCCTGACAGAGTCTTTAACCGATATTTGGAAAATTAGAAATTTTCTGCATTTCATCACAAAAAGAAAATGCGACACCCTTTATTTTGAATACCAGACTGAGCTGGCCGGTCTTTTGGGTTACCGTTTCAAAAACCGGCAGCCCGATGTTGAACGCTTTTTAGGTGACCTCCATAAAAGGTTGGATTTTTTAAAACAAATTAACCAGATTGCTTTTGAAGATATCCTTGGAAATACCCGAATTGGTAAAGTAACCACTGAATCTATCCCCACAAAAACAGACGGGCTTGTGATTAAAAACAGAAGATTTCATTTTATCAACACAGTGGTTATTTTGCAAAAACCTGATCTTTTATTAAAGATTTTTCTTGAAAGCGGACTTAGAAAAATACCCTTATCTATTGAAGCCAGAAGAATTGTCAGTGAATTCTTACATCTTGTGGATGATGAAATTAAAAATAACATTGACTGCATTAAAATATTTAAAAAAATCATGTCCCAGTCCTACTGGGAATTCAATGTCCTGAACGTTATGCTGGCAACGGGCATACTTGAAAAACTAATTCCGGAATTTTCAGCCATTGTTAACAAAATTCAATATAATCATTATCATCTGTTCCCGGTGGATAAACACTGCATTAGAAGTGTTCAGATTATTAACAGTTTTAAAGACTATAGGGGATCAGCCACAAAATCCCTGTATTATTCTGTTTTCAAGGAAGTGAGAAATAAAAACCTTCTGTTTTTTACAGCCCTGCTCCATGATATCGGTAAATCAGATCCAGCAAAAGAACATTCAAAGACGGGCGCAAAGATAGCAAAACCCATTTTTGAAAGGTTTGGGTTTAATTCAACAGAAGTCAAAGATGCTGTTTTTTTAATTGAAAATCATCTCATCCTTATAAAAACGGCAACCCGAAGAGATATATCAGATGAAGAAACCGCTGTATACATGGCCCATAAAATCGGAAAAATAAGATTATTGAGGATGCTCTACCTTCTCACAGTGGCAGATTCCCAGGCAACAGGGCCCAAGGCTTGGAATGACTGGACTGAAAACCTTTTAAAAGATCTTTTTTTAAAAACCATGGGTGTTTTTAAAAAAGGAGAACTGGCATCTAAAAAGTCCCAGCGTCTCATCAACAAAAGGAAAAAAAATGTCATAAGGCTGTTAAAAGAAAAGTGGCGTGAAGATGAAATAAACACACAGCTTGAATCCTTGCCAAAAAGATATCTGGTCCATGTGCCAGCACAAAGTATTGCCGGCCACATAAAATTGTACAGGAATCTTAAGGGCAAAGATTTTATCTGGCAGATCTCAAAGGAAAACAACTCAGATATTCGCACTATATCCATTTGCGGAAAGGACAAGCCAGGGTTTTATTCAAAAATTGCAGGGGTTTTCTTCCTGAATAATTTAGATATTATTGCTTCCCAGGCCTACTCTTTTGGGGAAGAGCATGTGATGGATATTTTCAAGGTCAAGCCACCTAAAGACAGAATTTTTGAAAAAGAAAAATGGGAAAAAGCACAAGAAGATCTTGTCCATGCCATTAACGACGATCATTTTCTGGATAATGCTCTGGATAAAATACCACTGGAAATACAGGTCTCATCCGGCAACAATCCAAAACCCAATACCGTCCGGATAGATAATGAAATATCCAGTTTTTTTACCATCATTGAAGTATTTACCTATGACTTTCCCGGGCTATTATTTTCCATTACAAATGCATTGTATAGAAGTCATACAAATGTAAATGTGGCCATGGTTGCCACAAAAGTGGACCAGGTTGTGGATGTATTTTATGTAAAAAGTCTTGCAAATGATGCAAAAATTGAAAGCGAACAAGAACTGGCAATGATAAAAAAAGCAATTTTAGAAAGTCTTCCACATATTACTGCAAAGGAAATGAATAATGAAAAAAGTTGAAGCAATCATAAAACCATTCAAACTTGATGATGTAAAAGAAGCCTTAAGTGAGATTGGAATCTATGGCATGACTGTTACTGAAGTTAACGGGTATGGCCGGCAAAAAGGCCACAAGGAAATTTACAGGGGTGCAGAATATGTTGTAGACTTTGTACCCAAAATAAAAGTTGAAATCGTTGTCAGCGATGAAAGACTTGACGAGGCGGTTGAAACTATAAGAAATGCTGCAAACAGTGGAAAAATTGGAGATGGGAAAATTTTTATTTCACCTGTTGAACAGGTCATCCGGGTAAGAACTGGTGAAACTGGAACAGAAGCACTTTAATATATATTAGTAACCCTTTAAAAATAAGGAATAAAAAAATGACACCTAAAGATGTTTTAGCAATGATCAAAGAAAATAATGTAAAAGTTGTTGATCTCCGGTACATGGATTTCATCGGTACATGGCAGCATTTTTCAGTCCCGATTTGTGAGTTTGGAGAGTCTGCATTTGAAGACGGATATGGATTTGACGGATCAAGCATGAGGGCATGGCAGAATATTGATAATTCTGATATGATTGTTATCCCTGAAGCCGGAACTGCTAAAATTGACCCTTTTTTCAAGGTTCCAACCCTGGCCATTATAGGCAATATCCATGATCCCATTACCATGGAAGCCTATAGCCGGGATCCAAGGGGCATTGCTAAAAAAGTTGAACAATATATCAAAAGCACGGGCCTTGGAGATACCATCTATGTCGGACCTGAACCTGAATTTTTTATTTTCAGCAATATCCGGTATACGTCTGAACCCCATTTCTCTTTTTTCGAGATTGATTCTCCTGAAGCCCATTGGAATACCGGCTCAGATGAAATGCCCAACCTTGGATACAAAATCCGACCAAAACACGGGTATTTCCCACTTCCTCCCAATGATCAATACCAGGATATGAGAACAGAAATGATGCTGACATTGGAAGACCTGGGTATTGCCATGGAATGCCAGCATCATGAAGTTGCCTCTGCCGGCCAGTCTGAAATCGACCTTCGATTTGATTCCCTGTTAAACATGGGAGACAGTCTTGCATGGTTTAAATATGTCCTTAAAAATGTTGCTGCTAAATATAATCATACAGTAACATTCATGCCTAAACCATTGTATGGTGACAATGGAACGGGCATGCACACCCATATGAGTTTCTGGAAAGATGGGGTTCCTTTATTTGCAGGCAACAAATATGCTGGTATGTCACAGGATGCCCTTTACGCCATCGGCGGCATCATGAAGCATTGCAAAGCCCTATGTGCCATTACAAACCCAACAACCAACTCCTACAAGCGACTTGTTCCAGGTTTTGAAGCACCCATTAACCTTGCATATTCCAGTAGGAACAGAAGTGCTGCCATCCGCCTGCCCATGTATTCAGGATCACCCAAAGCCAAGCGGATTGAATTCCGGACTCCTGATCCCTCATGCAATGGGTACTTGGCTTTTGCAGCCATTGCAATGGCCATGATTGACGGTATTCAAAATAAAATTGATCCAGGTGATCCAATGGATAAAAATATTTATGATCTTCCACCGGAAGAACTTGCAGAAATGGAGTCTGCGCCCGGTTCTTTGGAAGAAGCGCTGAATGCTCTTAAAGAAGACCATGACTTTCTGCTGAAAGGGGATGTGTTTACCAAAGACGTGATTGAATACTGGATTGCCTAT
Source organism: Candidatus Desulfobacula maris (assembly GCA_014383445.1). Taxonomy (GTDB): domain Bacteria; phylum Desulfobacterota; class Desulfobacteria; order Desulfobacterales; family Desulfobacteraceae; genus Desulfobacula; species Desulfobacula maris. The sequence goes on from JACNHV010000148.1 coordinate 39,738, forward strand.
AAAATGGAAAATGAAGTAGATCCGGTGAGAAGTCGTCCGCATCCCCATGAATTTTATCTTTACTACGACATTTAACCCCTGCTAAAATACCCATGATGAAAAAAACATCCGGTCATTGAAATTATTGGTGACCGGGTGTTTTCTTAAAAGCCCCCAGGGTGATTATCCCTCTTTTATTTTTTTTAATGCAATCTGAAAAAAAATAGGCTATAAGGATAAAAAATTGTAACCCTATGGGTATTTTACAATTTTGCGATATTTTGTCCGGGGTTGAAAAATAAAAAGGGGGCAGGCAAAAAATCATGGAAATGCAGTTGTCATCATCACACATCAGGCTTAGAATTTTTTTGATTTTTACCATTTTTTTAATCCTGTCTTCTCCTCTATCAGGCCACGAAGCTTTGAAAGGCAATGAGTTTGATAAACTAATCCAGCGACTAATCCATGATGGATTTGAAAAAGAAACAATAGAACCGCTATTTTCCAATAAAAGTGTTTTTTTTACTCCCAAAGGTGTTTCCTCTTTTTTTATCCATACTGAGTCAAGCCTTAATTATGACCAGTTCACATCAGAAAAATCGATTGCCGATGCACTTAAATATATAGATACGTATAAGGATGAACTTAACCAGGCACAAAAAATATACGGTGTTGATAAAACCATTATCACTGCAATTTTGCTTGTTGAAACACGGCTTGGAACATACCTTGGCCCACACATAGTTATTAACACCCTTTCCACCATGGCTGCTTTGACAGATGAAGCATTGAGAGAAAAGATCTGGGAAGCCATCCCTGACAAGAAAAAACCGAATAAAGATGCTTTTATAAAAAAAGTTGAGAGTCGATCAGAATGGGGATATAAAGAACTCAAAGCGCTCATCAAATATACCAAACAAGAGGGACTTGCCCCTGAAACCCTCAAAGGATCATATGCAGGCGCTATGGGGATTTCTCAATTCATGCCTTCCAATGTTCTCACGCTTGCCAAAGATGGGAATAATGATGGCAAAATAGATCTTTTTACCCATGCAGATGCTATTTCCAGTGTGGCCAACTATCTGAAACATCATGGCTGGAAACCGGGGATTGCAAGACAAAAACAGCATGAGGTCCTTTTCAGGTACAACCACAGCAACTATTATGTGGACACGCTGTTAAAAATTTCAGACAAGTTAAAGGGGTGAGGCTTCCTCTGTATGGACCAAACCATTTTATATATCCTGCTTATTTCTGCCATATCCTTTGGTCTGACCATGCTGGCCTTAACCGATATCATCCTTAAGGATTTCGGATCAACAAAAGCTAAAATCATCTGGCACTTTATTGCCATTGTTCCCATCATAGGCTGGCTGATCTATCTTATTTTTGGTTTTAAAAAAGGGCAAAGAAACAAGCCTGCATAAGATGGCAATTTGATTTGACAATCTACAGGCTTTAATATAAGTATAGATACTTTTTTAAGGTCCCATCGTCTAGCGGTTAGGACGCTGGCCTCTCACGCCGGAAACCGGGGTTCGATTCCCCGTGGGATCACCA
>JACNHV010000382.1 GCA_014383445.1 Candidatus Desulfobacula maris
CCATCCATAGTACTGATACCGGGTTGAAGTCCTCTGATCATAATAATCACCTCCTCTGCTTCTATTTGATTAATTCCTTGGCTTTGAGAACGGTATCGTTTGCGTCCTCGGCATAACAATCACAACCGATTTTATTCGCCCATTCCTGGGTGGTTGCTGCCCCGCCGATCATGGTTTTTATATTATCCCTGAGACCTGCTTTGCGCAGCTTTTCTTCAAGCATTTTCTGACCAGCCATAGTAGTGGTCATCAGGGAAGATGTGCCTACAATATCCGGCTTGAGTTCCCTGACCTTCTCAACGAAAACGTCAATGGGTACATCCCTGCCCAGATCATGAACTTCGAAACCGTAAACTCTCAGCATGGTCGCTACAATCCGTTTGCCGATATCATGAATATCGCCTTCAATGGTTCCGATCACAACTGTTCCCAGTTTTTTCGCTATTTCCTGGACTGGAATGTGAGGCTCCAATAATTCTATGGCCTTTGTCATAGCATCGGCAGCTACAAGGACACCTGGAAGTGAAATTTCTTCATTTGCGAAACCATCGCCCACCTCAGTCATTGCCGGTGATAAGGCTTCATTAATAATTTCCACCGGGTTGATTCCCTCGGCAATAACTTTGTTGGCCATCTCTACTGCAAGCTCCTCATCACCCTCTATTACCGCTCGCCTCGCCATTTTTATCAAATCTTCTTTGCTCATAAGATCACCTCCTTTTTTTTAAAATTTGCTTCTTTCCGACAACATTAACCTGTGTGCCGTTATTTAATATCGATTTTTTTGGAGTTCGCTACCAAATTTAAAAATCCCATTTTTAAATCCGAAACGAACAATACATTCAACCTGATTATTCCCTCCTTTTCTATTTTTATTTCTCTTAAGTTTCTTTTATTCATTATATCAGCCGCATCTTGGCCTATCACAAAATAAATCGTGCATCAGAAATTATTAGCGTTCATCACTACATAATTGAAAAGCAAAACTTGTGCCACTTGATATAGTAATGCTATATATATAGGTCAAAAGCATTTATCCTATTGAATTTATATAATTTTTTAAGAATTAAGTGGTCTGAATCCGTTTGCCAAAGATTAAAAAAATCAAACCATTTTAACTATACATACTTAAAAGAAAGGACTTACGTGACCGTTCTTTTATATAGTTTGTGCGATTCAACATATGGGGTTTCCGGGTAAAGAGCCACAGCCAAAGCATTTTAAATGGATTTTGTAGCCCTGAATGTTTTGCTTTTTACAAAAACGGACATGAAAGTTCTTTTTAATAATCCATGGCCGTTTATCAGCTTGAACAATATCAAGAACCTTCAAAAAATAGACAAAAAATCGATCATTCTTTTTTTAGAACCTTTTAAAATAGCACGATTTCGATATAATTGCTTTTTTCTTTTTACGCAGACATTAAACTCGATTAAATGGCATAAGTTTTGCATTTATCTTTCTAACAGTATTTAAATTCAAATGAAAAAGGAGGTGAAGCAAATGTCTGAAAAAGAAATATTTGAGCGTCTTAAACAGAGTGTGATTGACATGGATGCCGATGCTGCTAAAGCGGCAGCCAATGATGCAATGGGACAAAACTTGGATCCCATTGCCTGCATTGAAAAAGGACTGTCGGAAGGCATGATGGTCATCAGTGATATGTTTGACAACGCACAGATCTATGTGCCCCATATCATTCTTTCAGCCGAGGCCTTTACAGATGCAGTAGAGATTTTGTCATCCCATATCAAAGGAGGTTACGCCGGCAAAGGCAAAATCCTCATTCATACCGTTGAAGGAGATATTCATGACATTGGTAAAAATATAGTCGGGATCATGTTGCAGGCCAATGGCTATGAAATTATCGATTTGGGTCGGGATGTGCCCGTTGCTGATGTAGTTGATGCAGCCATTAAGAATAATGTTGATATTATTGCGGGGTCAGCTCTTATGACCACCACCATGCCTTCCCAACGGGAGATACTCGCTGAATTGAAAGATCGCGGTTTGGAGAATAAATTCAAGTGCGTCTTTGGTGGAGCGCCCACGAGTCAGGAATGGGTGGATCAGATCGGTGCTGATGGATGGGCGGACAACGCTGCCGACGCAGTGAGTATGATTAACGAATTAATCTAACTTTATTGGAAAAGGAGAAATATAATGCCGCTCAAAGAAAAAGTGGGCGTGTTCGAGAGTTATGATCGTGCACGCTCCGGTCCCAGAGTAGATGAAAAGGAGTGGGATCGAAAGATCACTTTTCAAACCGCAAACAAGTTAAAAGAAAAATACAAACTCAAATTCGACCGATCCATTATTATACCTACAGATACCGACATGATAGATCGATTATATCAGGCTGGTCTTGAAATGCTTGTAGAAATGGGTGTTTTTTGTATAGATACCGGTCGAGTCATAAAGTACACTGAAGATGAAGTCTTGATGGCTGCCGCCAATGCACCTAACCAGGTCACTTTAGGTGAAGGTCGCGATGCGCGCCAGCTTGCAAGCAGAAGTTTCGATGCTCCCCACCCACCCCTTTGTCAAGGTGGTCCTACCGGGGCTCCTGTATCAGAAGATATTTTTATCGCGATGCATGAAGCCTACGCTCAAGAGCCTTTGGTAGATACCATCGTTAATGGGGTCTTGTCCACCATCAACGGCAGGGACCCCAAGCCCGGATCTCCATGGGAGATTGCAGCCGTCAAAGCCGAAGTTTCTATGATCCGGATGGCAATGACGCGGGCGGGTCGTCCCGGCATGGCCATGTAGGGGAGCGAAACTTCATTGACTGCAGCGGGTGTGATTGCGAGTGATTTTCCTGGGGGCATGAGGCCTAGCGACAGTCACGAAGTAAGTCAATTAAACGAGCTTAAAATTGATGTTAATGCACTCACCTTCACTGCGCATTACAAAATGGCAGGTAACATCATCATGAGCGAGCAGATGCCAATTCTTGGAGGCTGGGCCGGTGGGATCGAGGAGACCTCTATCGTAGATGTAGCAACCAGTTTGGCAGCTTTCGTTATGTTCGGAGCAGATTGGCATTTGGACGGACCCATCCACGTACGCTGGGGTAACACAACGGCCAGGGAGCCGTTGATGGTTGCCGGTCATGCGTGTCGGGCCTTAGATCGCAACACCCATCTGCTGTTGGGAAATCAATACTATACCTCTGCTGGGCCCTGTACTGAAATGTGTTTATTGGAGGCGGCAGCCCAGGCCATCACCGATACCAGTAGTGGCCGTGAATTGATGAGTGGATGTGCATCGGCTAAGGGAGTTTCTTTAGATCGTACCACTGCAATGGAAGCAAGGGTTATGGCCCATGCTGCCAGGGCGGTGGCCGGGGTTGAAACTGAAAAGGTCAATATGATGCTGGATAAGCTGATAAGCATGTATGAGACAAATTTCAAAAAACCGCCCAAAGGCAAGTCCTTTCAAGAGTGTTACAATGTGCAGACCCTGACTCCTTCCGATGAATACCTGCAGGTGTTTGATAACGCAATTAAAACCATGAAGGGAATCGGATTCGAATTTAAAGTTTAGTCAAAGATGACGATCAGCCGGATTTGAAATTGAGTTTTGTGCCGGAGATGACCATTCTCCGGCACAAAAAAAACCTTGATCAAAAATCTAAAATTCCCAGGTGGTGATCTTTGAAGTTCACAATTTAAAATTCCACTTATCCAGATTGAAGTCCTTCATTTTACGCCGAACTGTTCGCGCATCGATTTCGGCATGCTCAGCTGTGCGTTTTATTGAGCCCAGATATTTTTTGAGAAGTTTAGTTAGATACTCCTGTTCCAATCTGGTGATGATATTATCTCGCAACGTGCCCAACGGAAGATCCAAATTAATGGTCAAACTTGAATTTGCTTCAAAAGCGGATAGGTCTATCGTAAGGTCTGAAAACAGAACATCTTCAATGACATTACCTTGGTTGAATATTAACGCCCGTTCCAATACATTCTCCAATTCACGAACATTCCCCGGCCAGGAATGGGCCATCAGCCGGGACAACGCTTTTTCTGAAATACGCGAACATACATTGCCTTTTACCCGACTTTGCTTCTCAAGAAAGTGGTCGATCAGCAAGGGGATATCTTCCATTCTTTCTCTCAAGGGAGGAATTTTAATCAGTACCACATTGAGGCGATAAAAGAGATCGAGACGAAATCGTTTTCGATCGATCTCATGGGACAAATCCTTGTTGGTGGCCGAAATAATCCGTATATCTAATGAAATGGTCCGCGTGCCTCCCAGACGTTCAATTTTCTTGGTTTGAACCACTCTTAGTAGTTTGGCCTGAATAGACAAAGGTGTATCCCCGATTTCATCCAAAAACAAAGTGCCGCCGGCAGCTTGCTCAATTTTCCCTATTTTCCTTTTGTTCGCTCCAGTGAACGCGCCCGGTTCATACCCGAAAAGTTCGCTTTCGAGCAGGTTTTCAGGAAGGGCTGCGCAGTTAATTGCGACAAACGGCTGATCCTTTCGTTTGCTTTGATAATGAATAGCGCGGGCAACAAGATCTTTTCCAGTACCTGTTTCACCCGTGATCAGCACCGGGGAAACCGTATCATCCAACGATTCAATCAACTGAAAAAGCATTTTCATTTTGCGATGTTTCCCGATAATATTACCAAACTGGTAGATTTGCGACAAATCGGAGCGTAATGCAACAATTTCCTTTTTTAGACGTTGTGCCTCAAATGCCTTACCCAGGACGAGCAAAAACTTTTCAGGCACCACTGGCTTTTCAAGGAAATCGTTTGCCCCGGCTTTCAAGGCTTTCACTGCCAAATTAATAGAACCATATGCCGTGACCATTATAGTCAGGATATCCGGATTGATTTTTTTAACTTTTTTGAGCAGCTCAACACCGTCCATACCTGGTAAAACCATGTCGATAATCAAAAGATTGTAATCTTTCTTTGAAATCATGGGTATGGCTTTTTCGCCGCTGTGAATGCAATCCACGGCGTACCCGCTTTTTATCAGAATACGGGAAAATACTGTGGAAGAATTGATATCATCTTCAATAATTAATATTTTTGACGTTTCCATATGAAAATCAGCGGATCGGAAGGTAGATAGTGACATTAGTAAATAAGCCCGGCTGGCTTTTTAGCCGAACCGCTCCGCCATGAGCCCGTACAACGTGCTTCACAATAGACAATCCCAGACCCATTCCATTATTTTTTTTTGAGTAGAACGGATTTAAGACTTTTTTGATATCTTCTTTCGGAATCCCCGAACCCGTATCCTCAAATGATATTTCAACAAATTCAAGACTGGGTTTCGGGCCGTGTTTGATTTGTAGCTTTTGAACAATAATAGTGAGTTTACCATTATTATTCATGGCTTCCAACGCATTTTTGATTATATTATGAAAAACTTGATTCATAAGATAAAGGTCTAAATTTATCACGGACAATTGGGGATAAAATAAGGTTACTAATTCCACGTTGGTTGAATCAATCAAACTTTTGAAACTATGAAGGGAATTTCTCAATACAGTATTGATATCTTCGGGTGTTCGATTCAGCCTGGTAATTCGGGTGTAATAAATAAACTCGCTGATCATTCGATTAATAGTTTCTACTCGTTCTGTCAATTGGTCAAACAACTCTTGTCTTTCTTCCTCTGGTGTTTCATTATCTTTGATTAGGTGAAGTGCACCGAGAAGATTATTCAATGGATTTCTGATCTGGTGGGCTACACCCGATGCCAGCTCACCTAACAATGCCATTTTCTGGGAATGTTCCATCTCTTTTAATATTTGTTTGGTAAAAACGTATTGATTTTCCCTGGAGGATGGCATTGGCCGAGTCTCTTTTTGCAGGCGGTCTTCCAAATTTATTTGCCGCTGATTTAACAGAGCAATGTGCAGGCCATAACTCAAGTCAGTAACAATACTTTTAAGTGTGCGATGGTGTTCCGATGAATATTGATCAGTGATTGGATACTCAACTTGCAACACTCCCATCCATCTGGAGGGCAAACCAAGACAAAAACTAAGGCGGGAGGGATTTGAAAAATCGTGTGCCTGACTATGTCGAGCCGGCGAACCCTGATTGAATGCACCGGCATCTCCCAAATCGAATTGCCAGCTATTATGCTGCTTGGACTGTCTGGCATAAATCACTCCGCAGTCTTGTTCGGAATCCCGGATAGAGACAATCAGGGAACAAGCGCCGATATATTCTCCCACCAATTGTAACGATTGACAAGTAAAGTCATCCAGGCTCCTCTCCTCTACAGCCAATTTTTCAAGACGATTTCTGATGGTTTCAATCTCCAGTGGATCATTTAGATCTTTCCATATAGTCATTTTTTATTTGTACCGGAGTCGTTGTAATTATACATAACTAAGGTCTTTTCTCTTTGTACTATTTTCTTCAATAATCCTGTAGTTTACAGGTTGGTACTTTAAGATAATAACTTTGCTTTTGTCAAGAAAAGTGTAAAAAAATCACAGGTGACGCATGAATTGTTTATTTTTTTAATGAATTATGTTTTCATATAGTTTATAATTGATTTTTCTTTATCCCTTTAAGGATGACCTTAAAGGCAGTTCTCAAAGTGGATCTCACAAAATCTTTCTCATCATTTAACAGCCGTTTGGAATCAACCCACAGGACAATACCGCTATAGGATGCCCAGAGGATATCGGCAAGGGCCACGGGATGCTCATCTATGAAAACGCCCTGATCAATCCCCTGCTTGATAATATCAATAATGGCACCGTGCGCCATTATTGAATACGTTTTAATCTGCGTTAAGACTTCTTCTGAAAGATTCTTAAGGGTTTCTCCGGATTGTAGGTGAAACAGATTGATTAAAATACTTGAATCATAATCATAGACTTCAATAAATACATCCCGAAACCTTTCGATCTTTTCTTCAACGGAAATATCCTCTTTAACTACTTTTTGAATTTCATCGGCCAGACGTTTCAATATGTCAATAGAAAGAACGGTATGCAATTCCTCTTTGTTTTTAAAATATAAATACAGGGTCCCGGGACTTAATTCTGCCTGTAAAGCAATTTCCTCCATTGAAGAGGCCGTAAACCCCTTACTGGAAAATATTTTTCGAGCCGCACGGATAATTTCATTTCTTCTATATTCTTTTTCTCTTTGTTTTCTTTCAAATATGCCCATAATAACCTCATTATTTTTTGAATCTGATTCATAAACTGACAATGAATTGATAGATACAAGAAATTACATAAAACTGCAAGAAAAAGCGGTAACAAATTTGAAATTTTATTGAGTTTATGTTTTAATAGGCAAAATATCCCCTGCATATTCTTTAATGGTTCTGCAATTTAAAAAGCGTGATTTTTTTTGACCCGGTTAATATGCAGTCAAATCAATAAATAATGGAGATACCGATAATGCCAAAAACAGAATATTGGGCTGACAATTATGTCGAAAAACTGACCAGTGCGGAAAAAGCGTTACAAAACATAAAACCCGGCCAAAGAGTATTTATCGGATCTTCATGCGGCGAACCCCAACATCTTGTCAAAGAATTATCAAATGTCGCTGTCAAGTTTACCGATCTTGAAATTGTCAGGTTATTATGTATTGAAAGAGGCCCTTTAACCATGATTGCCAACCGGTCTCATTCCCGGCAGTTTAATATACGATCTTTTTATCTGGGCTCGGGATATCCGGAAAAAATTAATCGGGATAAAAGATTTACCACACCCATTAACCTTTCCCAGATTCCCCATTTGTTCAAATCAAGAATGATGCCCATAAATGCCGCCCTGATCCAGGCTTCCCCGCCCGATGATTTCGGATGGATGAGTCTCGGGGTTTCTGTTGATATCACCCTTGCTGCCTGTGAATCTGCAGATATTGTGATTTGCCAGACAAACTCGAATATGCCAAGGGTATTGGGCCGAAGCTTCATCCATGTCAATGATGTGGATCATATTGTTGAACATGATGAGGCACTTTTAACCATACAACCGCTTCCGGAACTTGAAACTGCCAATACCATCGCCAGACATATATCCCGGCTGATTGTTGACGGGTCTACTCTGCAAGCAAGTTTAGGCCTGACAAATGGCGCCCTGATGATTTGTCTGTCAGAAAAAAATGATCTGGGTATCCATTCTCAATATTTATCAGATGGATTGATGAAACTTTTTTCCATGGGGGTGATCACCAATAAAAAAAAAGGGTTTAATAATGGAAAACTGGTTGCCGGAAGTGCCGTGGGATCAAATCTTCTCTATGAATTTATTAATGACAACCCCTCCATAGAATTTCAGCCTTCAGATTATGTCAATAACCCGTCTATTATTGCCCGGCACAATGCCATGGTCTCTTTAAACTCTGCCATGGCCATCGATCTGACCGGACAGGTGGCAGCAGATGCCCTTCCCTATAATAATTATACGGGCATTAATGGACTGCTTGATTTCACCCGGGGTGCGGCCATGTCCAAAGAAGGAAAATCCATCCTCATGCTGACCTCAACATCTGATAATGGCAGGAAAAGTCGAATCGTTCCCAATTTATATGATATTGCCGTGGTGGTGCCACGGGGGGATGTTCAATTTGTGGCAACCGAATATGGGGTGGTGAACCTGTTTGGCAAGACCCTCCAGGAAAGGGCCATGGCCCTTATCAGTATTGCCCACCCGGATTTCAGGGATGAGCTGTTTTCAAAAGCCAAAGAGCTTGATTTGATTGACATTAACAGAAAGCTTCAACAGGCCATTAAAGGGGTTTATCCTTTAAAACATGAAGAAACTATTACTATAAAAAATATTTCCATCCTGTTTCGGCCTGTCAAACCCATTGACGAAAGAGGGGTCCAGGAACACTATTATACAATGAACCGGGGAGATATTGTCTCAAGATTTTTCCACGAAAAAAAGAGTTTTGTTCATGATCAGATTTATACAACCTTTGAAATTGATTATATCAATGACCTGACCATTGTTGCCACTATCGGAGAACTGGGATTTGAACAAATTATTGCCGTTGGTGAATATTTTAAAAACACCATAACAAATATGGCTGAAATTGCATTTTCCGTCTCAAAGGAATATCAAGGCATGGGGATTGCACAGATTCTTCAGAAAAAACTGGCAGAAGCTGCAAGGGAAAACGGTGTGATAGGGTTTGTTGCGTATACCTCTCCTGAAAACAGGGGGATGATAAAATTGTTTAATAAGCTTCCAAATAAGATAACATCAAAAAA
>JACNHV010000364.1 GCA_014383445.1 Candidatus Desulfobacula maris
CGACTTTTTTCTGATTGGCAATGGCATTTGCACAGGAAGATTTGATTTCAATCAATGTGTCTTCCATTTCCCTGATCATCAGTTTTATTAATTTTTCAGGATCTTCTGCTTTATCCAGCATGTCACTCATGTTTGATGCTACAATGTCTTTAAATCGTGTGAAAATTCCCATTTTGTTTTCTCCTCATGCTTTGTTTTATTTTAAAATTAAACTTTTTTTTCGAGTTACAGATACCAAAAGCATTTTTTGTGCCAGGCAAAAATTATATAATAAATATACTTTGATTTTAAGGGTTCTGGATATTTGCCATAAGAATCATATTTTCTAACCAGGTTAGAGCTTGTAGCAATATCCATCCAGCGGACGTAAGGCGATCACCCTGGAACGGGTTATGCAAAATTTCTTATGGCAAATATCCAGTAAGGGGTTATTCCCATTGACGTCTTTCTGGCGCATGTGGTATGTTTTGCCAAATATGGGTCATATTAACCAATAATTGAGTTATTTGTCAAGCATGCAGGATGCCTTGGGAGGGAAGAGTGGTAATACCTGGCCAGAGTCAAGGGGGAAGAAAACATTTTTCAATACCTGAAGCAATAGGGCAGTCTGAGACTTTCCTTGAATTCCAGGAACGAATATCAAAGGTGGCGCCCATTGAACGTCCGGTCCTGATTCTAGGGGAGCGCGGCACGGGCAAGGAGCTTGCAGCATCAAAGATCCATTTTTTATCAAAGCGGTGGCAAAAACCTCTTATAACATTGAATTGTTCGGCCCTGACATCAACTTTGATAGGTTCTGAACTGTTCGGGTATGAAAAAGGGGCATTTACCGGTGCTGCTTCCCGGCAGGAAGGCCGGTTTGAAAAAGCATCCGAAGGAACTCTTTTCCTGGATGAAATAGGGACAATCCCCATGGAGGTTCAGGAAAAAATTTTAAGGGTGGTGGAGTATGGCAGCTTTGAACGGGTAGGTTCCTCAGAATCTATCCATGTTGATGTGCGAATTGTGGCAGCAACAAATGTGGATCTTTTTTTGATGGTGCAGTCTGGTGAATTTAAGCAGGATCTTCTTGACCGGCTTTCTTTTGAAGTGATTTATGTGCCGCCCTTAAGAAAAAGAAAAGGAGACATCCTGGTTCTGGCAAATCATTTTGCAGCAAGGATGGCATTTGAGCTTGGCCGGGATGAAATACCCAGGATTTCTTCCCAGGCATTAAAAACACTTGAGGATTATTCCTGGCCGGGAAATATCCGGGAATTAAAAAATGTTATTGAAAGGGCCACATACAAGTCTTTATCTGATGAAATTAAGGAGATATCCTTTGACCCGTTCAATAACCCCTATGGGGATGTTTTGGAAAACAGGTTAATGGGAAAAAAGAAAAAAAGGGATGAAGCTCATCAAGATTCAAAGATTTTGGATGAATCAAACGCGGGTGAATCCGGCGATATCATGGGGCAGATTTTGAAAAAGCCGTTTAGGCAAGCAATAGGTGAGTTGGAATTTTATCTGTTATCAAAGGCTTTAAAAGAATGCCGGTTTAATCAGAAAAAAGCAGCCAAAAGACTTGGGCTTTCCTATGATCAGTTTCGGGGTATTCAAAAAAAGTATAGCGACAGAATTTGAGAGAAGCACTTTTGGTTCATTATAATGAACAAATTGACCATGGGCTGAGATTGTTTTTAAATTATGTTTAATACCTCATATACAGGATTGAACTATAATTATGCAACCCATAAAAACAGATTGACCCTTCAGGTTTCATCCTGTATCATAGCTGCCGCGATGTTCATAATGATGAACTATGCCAAATGCAGATTGATTTAATCTTTCTTGAAAAGGGGAAGGTGATAAGAATGGAGATTTTTAGCAATGGATGTTAAAACGCTCATAATCCATCCGGAGAAATGCAATAATTGCGGGGAGTGCGAAACAGCCTGCATTAAAACCCGTACAAGTTTAACCAGCCCTGGCCTGTCCTGTATTCGAATCCTGAAGGATAATGAAGATGAGGAGTTCTTTTTCCCCATTGCCTGCAAACAATGTGAAAATCCGCCCTGCATGGCAACCTGTCCCAAAGAGGCTATTTATCGTGATGATGAACTTGACCTGGTCTTGATTGATCGTCAAAAATGCGTGGGATGTGGAATGTGTGTATCTGCCTGCCCCTTTGGAGCAATGAAACTGGATAAGCAAAAGGCCAAATCCTATAAATGTGACTTGTGCAAAGGTGATCCTGAATGTGTGAAAGTCTGCGAACCTGCGGCCCTTGAATATCAGACGTTTGAAATGCTTAAAATACCCAATATGGTTCATGTGGCAGGAAAACTGGCCCGGCTGGCAAAACCTTAAAGAGATTTAAGAAGGAACCTTAGGAGATACTGAAATGTCCTTTTTTAAAGTAAATGAGAATTGTAATGGCTGTCTTGCCTGTGTGCAGAATTGTCCGGCAGGCGCATTGAATTTTTTTGATCAGGAAGACAGCCGGAAGATAATGCATAATATGTCTCTTTGTGCCAGATGCGGTCACTGCTGGAGAATCTGCCCCCAGGATGCCGTTGAATTTAAAGTTTTGCTCTCGGGTAGATTTGATCTGGTAAAAACATTGGATCTGGTTCATTGCAAGGTATGTGGAGAACCCATTTATACCACAAGCCTTGGTGAGACAGTGTCAAATGATACCCAAAAGATCATTGAGCAACTGTGCACGGATCATAAAGGCTTTGAACCTGTAAAGGTATGGAAAAAACTTGCCTCCAAAAGGACTTCTCAATAGGAGATAATGTATGATAGTCGGAGAACTTAAACCAATTGAAGAGGTTATAGAATCTGTAAAAGACTTTTCAAATGTTCTGATAGTAGGGTGTCAAACCTGCGTGGCTGTGAGCCTGACCGGTGGTGACAGGGCTGCAAGATCAATGACTGAGGCCCTTGCTCATGCTTTTAAAGATAGTAAGCCTTTTCATATTTTTGAAAACAGCATGCTGGAAAGGCAATGCGAAAAAGACTGGATCAAACCATTTTTTGATCTTCCCCAAGGCGTGGATGCCATTTTGTCCCTTGCCTGTGGTGCAGGTGTTCAAACCATGGCAGATATATTTAAAGGCATTCCTGTTTTACCTGGCTTGAATACAACCTTTCTCGGGGCTCAGGATGCCCCAGGTGTCTTTAATGAGAAATGTGCGGGATGTGGTGATTGTCTTCTCGGATTGACAGGTGGTATATGCCCCATTGCCAGGTGTGCCAAACATCTCCTTAATGGTCCATGCGGTGGATCATCAAAGGGGAAATGCGAGATCAGTATTTCTTTGGGCCGGGATGTTGAGTGCGCCTGGCACCTGATTGTTGATCGTCTCAAAGAGCTTGGCAAGCTTGATAACTATGAAAAGATAAGTGTAGCGAAAAATTGGACTCCCGGCGGTGCAGGCGGCCCAAGACAGCTTGTTCATCCCGGAGAAACACCGTTTTAAAAGTATTTGATTCAAAGTGGGATCTATAGTTTGGCCACAATAGGATATTTAATTTTCTGCAAGGGCTGAAGGTAATTAAAATTCATTTCAGGGTTATATTTTCTTAAGAGCCAGAAAGGAATTTCAAGCTCATTTAAACAGAGAGTCCATATATTATCCCCATTTTTTACTACATAAATATCAATTCCTTGAATTAAAAAAGATTCAAAAAAATCTTCCTCGATTTCTTTGTGATATTCATACCGCTGTTCTTCAAATTCCAGAATAGTTTTTTTTCTCATGGAGATTTTGATCTTTTGATCAATGGAAATGGGTGTCCCATATTTAAACCCGTTCAAGGCCCGGATTTCCCGGGTCGGAATCTGGAGCCAGTCTGCATAATGCCCTAAAGTTTCTTCTGTTTCAACTTTAATCATCCCGATTATGAGGTTACCTTTTGAATAGGTTTGAAAAACCTTAAGGTTGCTTGTCACAATGTTCGGGTTTATGTAAGCTTTATCTTTTACCGGTTGTGCAAGGAGTTCTGGTAATGGCTCAAGAACTTTTTTTTCTTTGACCCTCATTTTCTTTGTGACCATTTCCGGGTTTTTTGGAGTTTCTGGTTCCTTTTTTGCAAGAATAATTTCATCTTTAACCGGGAGCCTTAAATTTTGGCCAATATAAATGGTTGCACCACGATTCAGGCCGTTTGCAAGAATCAAATCATGCAGTTTCACAAAATGGAGTCTGGCAATGGCGCCTGCAGTGTCTCCTTTTTGAACTCTATGAAATCGGCTGGGCTTTTGTTTGTCCTTATACAATGCCGCTATATGTTTATTGATATCATGCATGGTCAAGGTCTCTGGAAACTTGAGGCTGAATCCTCTGGGGATATATTTTTGCCCATTAAAAACCGGTTTTCGTAAGGATGGGTTAAGGGTTTGGATGTCCTGAATACTGATGTTCAATCTATTGAACAATTCTTTTATCGGCAGATACCCTTTTGTTTTGAGCACTTGAAATGTGACGGGGGTTTTTAATACGATGTCGCCAAAATATTTTTTAGGATTTTTTGCAATGATTCTGGCTGCCAGAAATTCAGAATAAAAGTTTCTTGATGCAAATTTAAATGAACGGCTGTGATAGGATTTGAAGATTTTTTCATAGGAACCTTTTGATTTTTTTGCTCTCATCATGCCAGCCCTGCCATGGTTGTAAGCTGTGATTGCCAATGGCCATTCTTTAAGTTCGGCGTAATTTTTTTTTAACAGGCGGGCAGCTGCATCTGTAGAGATATAAGGGTCCCGCCGTTCATCCACCACATAACCGATCTTCATGTATTGCCGGCCTGTGGAATGTGTAAACTGCCAGATACCGGCAGCACCGAATTTGGAATAGGCACTGAAATTATAAGAAGATTCAACACAGGGCAGATAAATAAGATCAACAGGAAGACCATAAGATCTGAAAATACGCTTAAACTCATCAATGACTGTACCTGAACGGATAAGGCCGGCTTTAAATTGTTCTTTTATTCCGGTTTGGCATCTTATGTTAAAGGCTGCGTTTTTGAAATCTGACGGGTTTGTACTGGGACCGAAAAGTGCTGCAACCCGTTTCTCTTCTTTTGATAAAGGCTTTTTCCCCTGTGAAAGATTTAAGAGAATATCTTTGTACTTTTTGATCATGGCCTTTTTTATTTGTTTATTTTCCCTGATGGCTCTTGCTGTCGCAGATGCATCAAGGCTGACAACGTCATAAATAATTCCAAGGTTCCTGATGTCATGGATAACTCCCTGGGATTTTGAATATTTTGTAAATATATCTATCCAGAATTCAACATTGGGTTTAATGGATGGATAGATGGGGAACTCAGAGGCCGAAATATTATTGTCCGGGGTGGTAGCAGACAACAGCGGGAGGGGTGCCATTAAAGAAAAGCAGATGCACAGGGAAATAAGGACCATGATTGTTTTTAAGGATCGATTATTCCGGTTCAATACACGCCAATAAGAAGTAGTCATAAAATTTCCCATTTTATATCTATCAAGATTTTTATCTTTTATTTTTTAAAGTCTTGTGGATAAAATAAAGGCAAATATGATAAAAGTCAAAAACAATACAACAATTGATAAAAGGAGCCATGAGAATAGATGGGAGAAAAACAGGACAAATACAACCGAAGCTATCCCATTTCCTGGGAACAGCTTCACAGGGATTCAAAAGCCCTGTCATGGCGGCTTCATGACAGGGAAAACCCATGGAAAGGGATTGTTGCCATCACACGGGGTGGCCTGGTTCCTGCAGCAATCATTGCCCGGGAACTAGGAATACACTATATTGATACAGTCTGCATCACAAGCTATGACTGGAAATCCCAGGGAGAGACAAAAGTCCTGAAACCGGTTGAGGGTTCAGGTGAAGACCTTTTGATTATTGATGATCTTGTGGATACTGGTGCAACAGCAAAGGTTGTGAGAAATATGCTGCCGGACGCTTATTTTGCAACAGTATATGCCAAGCCCGCGGGCAAACCCCTGGTGGATGCCTATGTGACCGAAGTCAGCCAGGATACCTGGATTCTTTTCCCCTGGGATTCAGAGTCACAATTTGTTGAACCTATTGTCAGGAAATGAATAAAATCTGCCCGGAAGATCAAACCATACTCCGGGCAGGTGATCTCGTCATCTTTTTTTATCTATAATATTTCTATGGGCCATCAATCTGATGGCATTGATTTTGATAAATCCTTCTGCATCTTCCTGGTTATAGCCGCCTTCAATATCCATGGAAGAAAGATCCTGGTCATAAAGGGAAGAAGGGCTTGTCCGGGCAACGGGGTATGCAGTGCCTTTGTAAAGTTTCAAGGTGACTTCGCCGTCAATGACTTCCTGGCTCTTATCAATGGCCACCATGAGAAATTCCATTTCAGGGCTGAACCAGAATCCATTGTATATCAGTTCTGCAAATTTGGCAGACAGCATATCTCTTAACCGCATTACTTCTCGGTCCATGGCAACGCCTTCAATGTCTTTGTGGGCTTCGTGGAGAATGGTGCCGCCCGGGGTTTCATATACGCCGCGGGATTTGATTCCCACGAACCTGTTTTCAACCATATCGAGCCTGCCAATGCCATTTTCCCGCCCCAGTTGATTTAAGTATTCAAACAGTTCAAGGGGATCAGTTTTAATTATATTATTTTCAAGATTCGTGACTTTAACCGGGATGCCGTCCTTGAATTCAACTTTAATCTTTGTGGGTTTGTCCGGGGCTTTTTCAGGAGACACTGTATGGGAATAAATGTTTTCTTCGCACTCATGGGCTGGATCTTCAAGGATGCCTGCTTCATGGGAAATATGCAGCAGATTATCATCTTCACTATAGGGTTTGGATGCAGACTGTTTTGTTGGGATACCGTGTTTTTCAGCATACTCAAGAAGATCGGTTCTCCCCTTGAAGGTGTTTAAAAATTTAGCGTTTTTCCAGGGTGCAATTACCTTGATTTTTGGATTCAGGGAATAGTATGACAATTCAAACCGGACCTGATCATTTCCTTTTCCTGTTGCGCCATGGGATACATACTCAGCACCGACCTGTTTTGCAATCTCTATCTGCTTTTTTGCTATGATGGGGCGGGCAATGGCTGTTCCTAGAAGGTATCGCCCTTCATATATTGTATTGGCTTTATACACGGGAAAGATATAATCCGTGACAAATTCTTTTCTCATGTCTTCGATAAATACTTTGGATGCACCGATTTTTAATGCCTTTTGTTCTGCAGCCTCAAAGTCTTCCTTCTGGCCGATATTGGCCATATAAGCAAATACTTCATAGCCCTGCTCCAATAGCCATTTTAATATAACAGAGGTGTCAAGCCCGCCTGAATAGGCAAGAACAACTTTTTCTTTTGACATTGGATCTCCTTTATTCTCTTAAATTCCAATTGAGTTTAAATTTCATGGCCCATTAATGAAGAAAAAAATCGAAATAGTCAACAATAAATGAATTTGGGGATTTCAATATTTGACCGTCCTATCATGGCTGAGAAGCCAAAGGAATTGCTAAAGATTTCCTCAGGGCGAGTTTTGTGGATATTTTTAATATTGCTTACTATCTTTTAAAATTGTATTTAATACGAGACAGACAGTATCTTTGAACTTTTTATTTTCCCAGAATGGAAAGGAATAAAATGGAAAACAATATTCATGGTCTTCTGGCAGGGCATTTGTCTATGATGGGACTGCCGCTTACAGATGGCCTTGTGGACATTTTAAAAGAAAATTTTACACAGGAGGAAGCAAAAATTGCCATGATGCTTCCTTCAACGGACATACCACTGAAACCAATAACAATAGATGAACTGGTTGAATCAGGTGATATGGACCGAACATATATTGAAAATATTATGGAAGACCTGGCAGCAAGAAACCTTATTTATTCCGGCAAAACCAAAACCGGTGAAAAAGGTTATGCCCTCCATCAGGCAGGTTTCGGGTTCCCGCAATCATTTTTCTGGGATGGCAAAAAAACGGCCTACACCCTTAAAATGTCAAAATTGATCTTGAAATATTTCAATCGTAAGGTAACAGAACAAGCCTTTGGCGGGACTACAAAAGCATACCGGTACATTCCGATCCACCGTTCCTTGAAACCAGATATCCAGGCAGTCCTTCCCCACGATTATATGGACAGGGTGATTGACAACGCAGAACAATTTGCCGTTGCCCACTGCACCTGCCGGGTACAGGCTGACCTGATGGGAAGAGCCTGTAAGCACCCGCTTGAAGTCTGCCTCAAATTTGATGAAATGGCACAATATGTTATTGACCAGGGGCTGGGCAGAGAAATTACCCGGGAAGAGGCTAGACAGATCGTTAGTATCGCTGCCAAAGCAGGGCTGGTGCATTTTGTTGACAATGCAGCAGACAAGGTAAAGCACAATTGTAATTGCTGCGGCTGCGCCTGCTGGAATGTCGGCACTATCCGGAGACGTAAGATCCCCAGGGACGAGCTCATGGCCGTATATTTTCTCAGAAAGACCGATCCTGACCGTTGTGCTGGATGCGGGGAGTGTATTGATATCTGCCCCGTGGATGCGATTACGCTTGAGGATGGCATGGCAAGGGTTGATGAAAACTGGTGTATTGGATGCGGAGTCTGCGCTGCAAAATGTGAATTTGATGCCCTGAGCATTGTCTATCGTGGGGATCAAAAAGCAATACCAGCGGATTTTGAAATCCTTCACAACAGAATCCGGAAAGAAAAGCATCAGGAATAAAACAGGGTCAGAAGCAATTCTTCCAGAGTGTTTTTTATAGATAGTTTGAAGGACTCTCACAAAATCACACCATCAATTATTTTTAAAGGTACAAATATATTCATTTTAATTTGATAAGTTTTGAAAATATTTTTACAAACTCTTGAATCGGATTTTTTATCTATTCGGATATAATTCTAATTTACAGGATACACTGCTCTGTGCAATTATTTGTTAATATGGATAAAATTTAAATAAAAAATGGAAATAAATAAAAATAGTAAAATACTGGATAAAGCAGGTAAATATGAATTTTAAACTTATCATTTTAATTATAATCTTTGTTTTTATTTTTTTTGTGGTTATTGCCGAAGCAAAGATGCGTGAATCTCTCAAGAAAAAAACGCATGATAAACTTGACAAGCTAAGAAAAGACAAAGAGAAAACCAAATAACAAAACCATCCAAAAGATCGCCAAACCCTTGATTATTGCATGTTAAACCTTA
>JACNHV010000376.1 GCA_014383445.1 Candidatus Desulfobacula maris
TAAATTTCCTCCTTCAAAGACCCATTGTCTTATCTCATCAATTTCTGATTTTGTGAAGGCCGAAGGATTAGGTATAACCCAATCCTCGACATTCTCATTTAGTGCATTTGATATTACAAGGATTTTACCTTTAGCTAATTCATTCTTTTTGAAAACACCTTTATATTCTATCACATTGTATCCATCTCTTTCCAAAAGATTTGAGAAAGGTTTATATCGACTATTCTTCGTATGAAAATTATAATGCCCTTCGTCAATAAATATTACAGGCCCTTTACCTTCCTCATATTCTGGATTTTGAATTATTGGATTATAAGTAGTATCGACAAAATGTTGTGAAAACAACCAGTTGGGTAACATTAGAATAACAAGTAAGATTAACGTTTTCATGATTAAGGATTTTGATATTTATTTCTTTGCATAACGTGCAGGCTTGTTAACAACTGAAAAAACTCACTTTACAAATCGCTAATCGTTTGAATAAAATTTCTAAAAAAGCTCTTGAACTGTTAGGTTCTTTCAACCTGGAAAATGGCTTGCATGAAAGGGTGGTTGGTGGCCTCATTTATATGTTTTTCTTTAACTGCTTTATTCCCCATGGTATATAGGCGATACACATAAGAGCAGAACCAACGGAACTTATTAATTCAATGTCAGGATTCAGTAAAAGTACCAGGCCAACAATAATAAAAATACCCTGCCATTTTTGAATTACCTTTTCTTTCATTAAACCAATGGTTTGCACAATTCCTCCGATAACCAAGGCAAATAGCAACCATACAATAAAGAGCAAACCTTCTTTAGATACAATTACCTGTAAGAAAGGAATAAAAGCGTTGAATTGGTCTTCTGGCAGCGTATCAAATGCTGACATAGTCAAACATAAGGCACCTTTATCGACAGCTAAAATAAATGCACCGAATATGCCCAGAATCCCACCCCAGAATCCTAATGCCTTTCCTTTGCCCTGTAATAAATTCATTACACCTATAAAATAGATAATCATTACAGGAACCGCAAATGTAACTATTAGATGTCCGATGTGATACATAGCATTATTATGGAACCTGTTAACCAGTTGATCTACTGTTTGAAGTGGTTCCATGGCCAGTAAATTCGGATGTGTTACAAAACCAATAAAGAGCATCAAGGGATACACAATTATTGATAGTGCAAAACCTTTCCTTTTGATAGTTTCGATTTTCATGCCGTTAATTTTAATGGTTTAGTTGCTAATATTAATTTTGCTTCAGTAAAAATATTAAATTCTCAGTTTCTCAAACGCTCGTGCCTAACGTGCGGTCGCTTTTTCATATTAGTCATAGTGAAACCTGCATTTGGCAATATGAATTTCATCATCTTTAACCCGATAAATCAACCGGTGTTCACTATCAATTCGACGTGACCAGTATCCTTTATATTTATATTTTAATGGTTCTGGTTTCCCAAGGCCTTCAAATGGTTTTCTGGTGATATCTTTAAGCAGTTCATTTATTTTCTTCAGGATCTTTGTATTGGTTTTCTGCCAATAGATGTAATCCTCCCATGATTCATCAACAAAGACTAATTTCATGTTTCAATCAGGTCTTTTTGAAATGATTGCCCTTTGGAAAGCTTTTCAATGGCTGAATCTAATCTCTGTTCATTAACCCGGGAAGATAATTCATGTTGGGTAGCCGTCAGCGAATTATATTCGTCTAATGAAATAATGACAACCCCGGTATCTTTCCCCCGGTTGATTATCAATGTTTCAAAGTTTTTCGTTACCCGATCCAGATACTGTTTGATATCCTTTCTAAAATCTGAAATTGTTGCTGTTAACATTTTACTTCTCCTTTCTGTACGTTATAACGTACAAATATAAGTACAATTAATCGAATATTAAAGATTATTTACATATTTTTTAAAAATTGGTTGGTAACGTTGCGTGTATGAGTAGTTGTGGGCTGTGGACTAGGACCACATCAGGATGCAAATATGCTGGTGCGGGATACTGAAGTTTGTATGTTGTACTCTCGCCGCCAATGCTTATAAACGTTGTTATATGGCGCTTTATTAAAGACTTTCAATAGTGGGACAATTTTCTTATCCAAGCAGTAGAGATCATAAATTCTATCTCATTTCCCCATGTGCTATCACTCTCTTTCATCTAACACAGTCTTCCGTAGCTTTTTTACTTAGTCCGCTTTCCCTTTTCCTTTTACACTCTTTTGCACTTATTAGTTGAACTTAGAAATTATGAAAATTAGATCAAACAATAATAAACAAGTCTTAGAATTTGTGTTTTCACAATAAATATGCTATATTTGTTTTAATAGTTAATGCATTAACAATGGATAAGCAATCCATAGATCTAAATTGTCTTGACTGCCTGGAAGCATATCATTCATTTTTCTCAAACCTAACTCATGAAAACCTACATATTCTACAACTCCAAAAAAATATCCAGCAGGAAAAGAAAGGTGCTATAATATTTCTCGAAGGGAGTAAATCACAAGGAGTTTTCTGTGTGAAATCAGGCAGGATTAAGATTTTCAAACATGGCTCTTACGGCCGCGAACATATTACCCGCCTGGCCTTTCCAGGAGAGTTCATCGGCCTTAAAGCACTTCTTTCCGGGACCCCCTACTCTGTGTCCGCACAGACCCTGGAGGATTCTGTTCTTTGTTTCATCAGAAAAAAGGAATTCTTTCAATTGACACTCAGATATCCTGAATTTACCTCAGCGCTTATCGCCTGCCTGAGTAAACAACTAGCAGATGTGGAAGATAAAATGATCCTCATGGCACATAAACCTGTAAGGGAACGATTGGCAACTACAGTCCTCTATCTTTATCAGAAATTTCTTGTGCCTTCGATCCCCCCGGAAAACATCTACATTAACCTGACCAGGCAGGATCTGGCCAACATCGTGGGTACCGTTCCGGAAACAATATGTCGCATACTAACAGAATGGAAAGAGAAAAAAATTGTCTTCATCAAAGGCAGAAAGATTTTCATTCAGGATACAGACATATTGAAAAAGATCGCCGGCAGCCTTCCCTGACTACATTCAAAAAGTTTTTCACTTTTTGTTTCTTGATAACAAATGTCGTTGCTTTCCTATGAATATTCTGTTCTGTGTTAGTCAATTCACAAAATGCATTCACATCGAGAAATATGGAACTTAAACCAACCTTATGGCCTTTCACAGGAACTGGTTGGAATTGCACATATTGCTAACCTGGCAGCCTTCCTCTAACCACTACAAGTTATTGAAAATTAAACCATAATTGTTCATTTCTTTTTTTTCAAAAGATGACAAATGTCATTGTTTTTGGAGATTTAATTGGGTTAATTCGTTAATTAATTCACATTTGATTTTATTTTCACGTGATCATAATTCATTATAAAGAATGAAAAAAGTTGAATGGGATGAATGGGCTAACCCATATCTATTAGAGGAAGTTCGTAAGTATGGGAAATTCGATACCAATGCTTGCCTTAGTTGTGGCGGCTGCACGATTACCTGTGCTTTGTCGTCCAACGAAACAAGTTTTTCCCCTCGCCAATGTTTTCAGTATATCCAGGCAGGCTTGAGAGAAAGATTACTAAACAATTTAGGCCCGTGGCTTTGCTACTACTGTGGCGATTGTTCTGTGTCGTGTCCGAGGGAGGCAGAACCTGGAGAATCAATGATGACGCTCAGGCGATATTTAACTGCAAACTATGATTGGACCGGACTTGCAAAAAAGCTTTACACTTCTAAAGTATGGGAATTTACTGCGATCTTTCTTTTAGCAGGAATAGTTTTTCTTGTTTGGGCGTTAATACCGGGTCTGGGATTACCAACAACTTCTGATGGAATGTCATTTAACGACCTTGCACCGGCAAAAATTGTTCATTTTATTGATATGGTAATTGCCATTTTACTTTCTGCTTTGCTGGTATCCTTTGTCTTCAATATGTTTTTGAAAACATTAAAAAGCGATAAAAGTGTAAAAATTCCACTTAAATTATATGTCACTGAATTTGGACTTATGATTTCTCATTTTATTTTCCAATGGCGTTTCTGTAAATGTGAAGAAACAGATAAGGGATTCTTCACACAACTCCGTGAAGGTAAATTTAATTACTGGATAACCCATTTCCTGCTTGTGTCTGGTTATTCTATTTTATTCATTATGATTGTCTATTTCTTATCATGGTTCCAGGGTAAAGACGAATCTTACAATTGGTGGAATATACAAAGAATATTAGGTTTTTATGGAACCATAGTGCTTATATACGGGACAATTTATTTTTTAATAAGAAGAATTAAAAAGGATAATGAAAAAAGTAAATTCTCTCACGCTACAGATTGGACTTTCATTATCCTATTAATATTGACAACACTCACTGGTATTGCAATATTTATTTGCAGAATTAGTAATGCTCCATTGGCTGGATTTTATATGTATTTAATTCACCTGATGGTTGCTATACCTATGCTGATGATAGAAGTGCCGTTTTCAAAATGGTCACATCTAGCATACAGACCGTTTGCTATTTATTTAACCAGGGTTAAGGGAAAAGCTTTACAATTACAACAGCAAAAAATAGATGAGTTATCTTTAAAAGAGGCGGCATAATATGATGGATAAGGTAGGAGCAGTAGCGGTTTTAGGCGGTGGCATAAGCGGTATGCAAGCTGCATTGGATTTAGCTGAATCAGGGCTTAAAGTTTACCTAGTTGATAATAAACCCTCCATCGGGGGAGTAATGGCTCAACTGGATAAAACCTTCCCAACTAACGATTGTGCAATGTGTACTATGGCCCCCAGGTTAGTCGAGATAGGAAGACATAAAGATATAGAGATAATCACATTATCGGATATTGAAAAGATAAAAGGTGAGGCTGGAAATTTCAACATAATCCTTAATAAAAAACCAACGTATTTAGACGAAGAAAAATGTACGGGGTGCGGAACATGTATAGCAAACTGTCCAACAAGAAATTTAGTCCAGCCCCTTGAAAAAACAAAAGTGGAGCTTGAACCACAGTTCCGGGAAAAAGTTCTGGAAATAATCAAGATAAATAAGGACAGAGAGGGTCCTCTTATGTCGGTCCTTCAGCAAATAAATTCCACGTTCAACTATCTTCCTGAAAATGCATTAAAATACGTTTCACAGGAACTTGGGTATCCACTGTCTCATATTTTAATGATTGCGACCTTTTACAGCTCCTTTAGCCTGGTTCCAAGAGGTAAGCATATAATAAATATTTGTATGGGAACTGCCTGCTATGTGAAAGGAGGCGAGAGGCTCATGGACAGATTTAGTGAAGTCCTTGAGATCAAAGAGAATGAAACTACTCCTGATATGTTGTTTACACTTAAGACAGTGAGATGCATTGGTTGTTGCGGGCTGGCACCCGCTGCTATGATTGGAGATAATGTTTATGGTAAATTATCTACAAAGGATATTCCGGGAATAATTGAGAAATATAAAACGATGGGTTGATTATGGAACAACTAACCTTAGATGAATTAAGAAAAAAAAGGAAAGAGGCTCAGAAGGATATTTATCTGCGAGAAGGTAAATACAAAAGTAAGATCATTGTTCATATGGGAACATGTGGCATTGCTGCAGGTGCAAGAGAGATCGTTTCCTCATTTCTCGGAGAGATCGATATGTTAAATGAAAAGGATGTAATGCTCACAACATCAGGTTGTGCAGGTCTATGTTCAATGGAACCAATGGCGACTGTTGAACTCCTGAATTTACCCTCAGTTAAATATGGTCATCTGACCCCTGAAAAAACCAGAAAGATTTTTAAAGAACATATCCTGGGGGGGGGTATTGTAAAAGAATATGCTATTGGGATAGGCTCTGAAAAAGGAGGTTGACAAAATGGCTGTAAGAAGAATAGAATTAATGCTCTGTACAGGTACCGGATGTGTTGCCGGTGGAGCATTCAGAGTAAAAGAGGCACTTGAAAATGAACTAAAAAAGCAAGGGCTCGATAAGGAGATATCTGTTATTATAACCGGCTGTAATGGATTTTGCGGACAGGGGCCTCTATTAGTAGTTCAACCCGATGAAATCTTTTATGGGTTCTTAAATCCTGAAGATATTCCCGTCCTGGTTCAGGAGCATTTCCTGAAAGGCAGGCCTGTTGAAAAATTAATGTTTACACCGCCTGAAAAGAAAGAACCTATTCCACTATTATCTGAGATTCCTTTCTTCCAGAAACAATTGCTTATTGTTCTCAGAAACAAAGGAATAATAGACCCTGAAAAGATTGACGAATATATTGCAAGGGATGGCTATACCGCGCTTGAGAAGGTTCTGACCTCCATGACACCAGATGAGGTTATTGAAGAAATAACACATTCAGGATTGAGAGGAAGGGGTGGCGCGGGTTTTTCTACAGGGACCAAATGGAAGATTTGCAGATCAGAGCAGAAGAGACCTAAGTACATTATCTGCAATTGTGATGAAGGTGATCCCGGAGCATATATGGACAGGAGTGTTTTTGAATCAGACCCGCATACAGCAATTGAAGGAATGATCATTGGCGCTTATGCAATTGGCGTTTCCAGCGGATACATCTATGTCAGAACAGAATATCCACTTGCCATCAAGAGAATGGAGTTAGCTATTTTCCAGGCCAGGAATTATGGCCTTCTTGGAACTAATATCCTTGATTCCGGTTTTAGCTTTGACCTTGAGATAAGAGAAGGTTCAGGTGCATTTGTTTGCGGAGAGGAGACATCACTCATTCATTCAATTGAAGGAAAGGGTCCTGAACCGAGACAACGTCCCCCCTTTCCTGTACAATCCGGAATCTGGGATTACCCTACAGTTATTAATAATGTTGAAACCTGGGCAAATGTTCCGGTAATAATAAACCGGGGAGCCGGTTGGTTTTCAAAAATCGGTACTGAAACAAGCAAAGGCACCAAGATTTTTTCACTTGTTGGTAAGATTAATAATACAGGACTTATAGAAGTTCCAATGGGCATTACCCTCAGGGAGGTCGTTTATGATATTGGCGGGGGAATTCCCGGTGATAAGGAATTTAAAGCAGTCCAGACAGGTGGTCCGTCCGGAGGATGTATTCCTGTCAGTATGATTGATGTGCCAATTGATTACGAAAGCCTTACAAATGCCGGCTCAATGATGGGTTCAGGTGGAATGATTGTAATGGATGAAGAGACCTGTATGGTGGATGTGGCTAAATTCTTTATTCAATTTACAAACGATGAATCCTGTGGAAAATGTACAACTTGCAGGGATGGAAGCGAAGCCTTGCTCGAAGTGCTGGAAAATATTGCAAATGGCGAAGGGAAAGAGGGCGATCTGGAATTTCTTGAGGAGGTCGGTATTGCTGTCAAGGATGCTTCAATGTGCGGCCTTGGAACAACCCTACCCAATCCTGTTCTCTCCACTCTCAAATATTTCAGAGATGAATACGATGCTCATATAAATGAGGGAAGGTGTTCTGCTCTTGTCTGCAAGAATTTAATTAAATACTATATTCTTCCTGAAAAATGTACAGGCTGCAGGTTGTGTTTAAAAAACTGTCCTCCAGAAGCGATTAAAGGCGAGTTGAAGCACATCCATATTATTGATCAGTCCAAATGTACAAAATGCGGGACATGTCTTGATGTCTGTCCTCCAAAGATATCTGCTATTATTAAAGTTACTGGTAAAGAAACGGAAAATATAACAGGAACTGAGGATCCCTATCCTGTAAAGAGAAAAAAAGGAGAGAAAAATGAAACTTAGTAGGATAATTCAAATTCTTGATGCTAAAATATTGTGTAATGTACAAGGCAGGTTAGATTCCGATATTCCTATGATTTGTGGATCCGACTTAATGAGTGATGTGCTGGCATTTATAAAGAGTGGCGCCTTACTCTTAACCGGATTGACGACTATACAGGTTGTATATACTGCTGAAAATGCGGGAGTCAATGTCGTATGCTTTGTAAGAGGGAAAAAACCATCCAAAGAGACTGTTGACCTGGCAAATGAGAAAAAAATAACTCTACTTACCACGAATATGTCAATGTTTGAGAGTTGTGGCAAACTATATAACAATGGACTTATTGGGGGCTCCGATTATGAAAATTAGACCCATAAATCATAAAAAACCTTCAAAAATCCGGGAGTTAACATACGAGCTAAAAGTAGAGCAAGTAATGTGTGATGATGTTATAACCTTAAGTCCGGATGATACAATGAACGATGTTCTAAGGATTCTCAGAGATAACAAAATAAGAGGAATACTCGTCCTGGATAAGGATAGGTTAGTGGGAGTAGTGAGCATTGAAGACCTTATAAGTTGCCTGGTTGATAAAGGGAAGCTAAATGAAAAAATTGAGAACAGAATGACAAAAGATATCGTTACCGTTTATTCCGATGAGTCCATTGTTCAGGTCGTAAATAAATTTGAAGACAATGGCTATGGACGATTTCCAGTTATTGATAGAGATACAAAGAAACTTGTTGGAATTTTAACAAAGGGGGATATCATAGATGGTTTG
The DNA here is from genome assembly GCA_014383445.1 of Candidatus Desulfobacula maris. Taxonomy (GTDB): domain Bacteria; phylum Desulfobacterota; class Desulfobacteria; order Desulfobacterales; family Desulfobacteraceae; genus Desulfobacula; species Desulfobacula maris. The sequence continues at coordinate 8,514 of JACNHV010000376.1, forward strand.
CTGGAAAAACTTGAAATTGAATATCGTCAGGAAGAAATTCACAGATACAGAGCAAGTCACATATTTGAAGATGTAATATCAGATAATTCTACTCTGATCATGCAATATCATATAAAAGGAGGTGACTTTAAAAAAGCAGGCGAACAAACCAGCAAGCTCAGAAAGAATTTATTACGATTGGGAATCATGCCGGAAACCATAAGAAGGGTTGCTATTGCATCTTTTGAAGCTGAAATGAACACTGTTATTTATACTCCTGAAGGAGAACTTATTGCAAAGATCCAGCCAGATAAAATAACGATAAATACAATTGATTCGGGGCCGGGAATTCCTAATATAAAACAAGCTATGCGTCAAGGCTATTCCACAGCACCAGACTGGGTCAGAGAATTGGGATTTGGTGCCGGGATGGGGCTTCCCAATATAAAAAATTGTTCAGATGAGATGAAAATAAAATCAAAAGTTGGAAAGGGAACAGATCTTCAATTTATAATTTACAGGAGGGAAAATGAAACTTAAAGATATAATTATAGCATTGGACCTACAGGTAAGAATAGGGAGAGATTTACTGGAAAGAGAAGTTACCGGAGGATATGCAGGGGATTTATTAAGTGATGTCCTCG
>JACNHV010000385.1 GCA_014383445.1 Candidatus Desulfobacula maris
TTTCGGCGCAGCACTTGTGATTGGAGGAATAATTCTGATTACCTACACGCCAAAATCTAGGTAATCCATATATGAAAATGAGAGCATGATTTGCATTTGGGATGGTTGATGATAAATAAAGGGAAAATGAAAAAACAATGCTTCTTATTGGATTAAGGGTTTTAGATCTGACAGACCAAAAGGCTGCCTTTTGTTCAAAACTTCTGGCTGACATGGGAGCTTTTGTAATAAAAGTGGAAAGTCCTGGCGGGGATGCTTCCCGAAATGCAGGCCCTTTTATGGGGAATGAACTCCACCCTGAAAAAAGCCTCTCTTTGTTTTATAACAACACCGGTAAAAAAGGAATCACACTCAATATTGAGCACAAAGAGGGGAAAAAAATCTTTCTTGCGCTGGTTAAAAAAAATGATGTTATTGTGGAAAGCTTTTCACCGGGTTATCTTGATAAGCTGGGTTTGGGCTTTGAAAGCCTAAAGCGGATAAATCCAAAAATTATTCTGGCCTCTGTAACCGGTTTCGGTCAGACCGGGCCAAAAAAGGACTATAAATCCTGCGATTTGGTGGCATCGGCCTTTGGAGGCCAGATGTCCGTTACAGGGTCTTTGAAACCCCTGAAACATTATGGAGAACAATCCTATTTAACAGCATCCCTTTTTGCTGCCACGGGTATTTTGCTTGCCCTTCGAAAACAGCGCATGACCAGAAAAGGAGAGCATTTGGATATCTCGATCCAGGAAGCTGTTGCCTCTACACTGGAACATGTCATGGTCCGGTATTTTTATGAAAATATTATTCAAAAAAGACAGGGAAGCCTCCATTGGAACAACCTCTTTCATATTTTCCAGTGCAGAGACGGTTTCATCCAGATAACACTTTTTGATAAATGGGAAACATTTGTGGAATGGATGGACAGCGAAGGTATGGCCGCAGATTTGGTTAATGAGAAGTATCTTGACGAAACCTATCGGAGAAGCCGCCTTGATCACATCATTAAGATCATTAAGACCTGGACGAAAACACACACTGTAAAAGAGCTTTTCAAATTAGGACAGCTCATGCAGTTTCCCTGGGCACGGGTTGATTCGCCCAAAAAAATTGTTAAAAGCCCTCAGTTAAAGGCAAGAGGATTTTTCAAGGATGTCTGCCCCGCAAAAAATAATACCATAAAAAAATGCCCGGGACCTCCCTATCAATTCGATTCAAAACCCAACCAGTATGTTGCCAGGGCCCCTTTAACAGGTGAAGATAATCTTAACTTGTATGGAAAAGAACTGGGGTTTTCAAAGGAAAAACTTGAAGAACTCTACTCCATGGGAATCATTTAGGCTGGTGAACTAATGAAAAATATCCTCTCGGGAATAAGGGTTCTTGATTTTACCAGAGTTTTGTCAGGTCCTTATGCCACAAGGGTTCTTGCTGATTTCGGTGCCGAAGTTATTAAAGTTCAATCAAAAAAAATAGAGGGGACCGGGCCTGATGCCGGAGGATATTTTGATACATGGAATCGAAATAAACGAAGTATTACATTGAATATGAGCCATTCTGAGGCCAAGAAGATAGCATTGAGCCTTGTTGCCATATGCGATGTGGTAATAGAAAATTTTTCTCCCCGGGTCATGTCCAATTGGGGAATGGATTTTCCAAAACTTAAAAAAGTCCGACCAGATATCATCATGCTGAGTATGTCTGGAATGGGCCAGAAAGGACCATGGAAGGACCATGTGGCTTTCGGGCCAACAGTTCAGTCACTTGGCGGGCTTACCTATCTTTCCTCTTTTGAAAAAGATGCTCCCTTGGGGCCGGGGTATGCACTGGCAGATCACATTTCAGGACTCTATGGCACCTTTGCTGTTTTAGCCGCCCTGGAAAACAGGGATCGGACCGGCCAGGGTAGCTATATTGATCTTTCTCAATATGAAGTGGTCGCGGGCATGATCGGGCCTGCCCTAATGGATGTCCTTGCCAATGGCAAAGAGGCTATTCCACAAGGCAATCAAGCTGATTATGAAATGGCCGCCCCCCATGGATGTTATCAATGCCTGGGGGATGACAGATGGTGCGTCATCGGTGTCTTTAATGAAACAGAGTGGCATGCCCTTATAAAAGTCATGGGAGATCCGGGCTGGGCCTATGAAAAGAGATTTTCAACCCTTATAGCAAGAAAGACCCATTTCAAACCATTGGATGAAAAGCTCAATCTCTGGACGCTCAAACATGATGCCCAAAAATTGGTCGAACTTCTCCAGGAAGCTGGAATCCAGGCAGGTGTGGTTCAAAATGCAAAAGACCTGGCAAATGATCCCCATCTTTTAGATCAAAATTATTTTATTCAAACCCAACACCCTTTACTTGGAAAAACCATTTCAGACAGATCCCCCATAAGATTTATGCAGAATTCTTCAACTGACCCGTATTCAGATGTGGATTTAAAATCCTCCCCTCTTTTGGGTGAGGCAAATAAATATGTTTATATGGACCTGCTCGGGCTGACAGAGACAGAATATAAATCTTATATTCAAAAAGGTATTATTGCTTAAAAATTAAAAAGGTAAGACTTTGAAAATGAATGTAATGGAAGCAATTGAAGCCAGAAGAAGTTATCGAGTATTTAAACAAGACCCAGTCGCCAGAACTCTTATTGAAAATATTTTAACCGCAGGCGGGCAGGCACCTTCTTCAGCCAATATGCAGCCTTGGGAATTTGTAGTGGTTGCAGGACAAAAAAGAGATGAATTGAGCCAAATGATGTTAAGCTCTTTTATAGATCAAAAGAAAAATTATGATATCCTTGGCAAAGATAATTTTTTCCCTCAACAGCTTTTGGATCGAAGAAAGAAATTTTTTACAGATATATTTAAAAAATTGTCCAAACATAACGAATCACCCATGAAATATGTGATGGAAGGATCGCTTCGCTTTTATAATGCTCCCATCATTATATTCGTATTTATTGATAAGAGAATTGCAAAAAGATTTTTATTTGATATCGGGGCATGTGTACAGAATGTTGTATTAGCTGCCCAGTCAGAGGGGTTAGGCACACATCTTCTCGGCCTGGTTCGAAAATATCAGGATGCTGTTAAAAAAACGCTTCATATTTCCGAAAACAAGGAGATGGTAGTTGGAATCTGTCTGGGTTACCCGGATATGGAGAATCGGGTCAATGATTTTACGCCAGGCCGTGCAGATCTTGATCAATTCGTGGAATGGTTTGGCATTTAATGGACTGATATTTAATCATGGGATTCCCAGACAATCTTTCCCTCTATAATCGTCATCACAACATTAATATCCTTTATCTCTTCAGAAGAAAGCCTTGTCACATCTTTACTTAAAAGCACCATGTCAGCAAGTTTTCCCGGTGTGATAGATCCTTTCATATCTTCATCAAAAAAAGCTTTTGCAGCATTCAAGGTAAACATCTGAATGGCACTCAATGTATCTATACTCTCTTTTTCTGACAAGGGTTTACCTGTTTTAGCCATACGGGAAATCGCAGAATATATACCGGTTATGGGATTGGGTTCAACAATGGGACTGTCAGAACTTCCCGCAACCAATACCCCGGATTTTTGAAGGGTGGCAATGGGATATAAATGAGCAATATCCTCTTTTGCAATAGTTTTAAGGTATCGATCCCCGTTGTAGTGAATAAATGAGGGTTGTGTGACCACAATAATTTTTAACGCTGCCAGGCGTTTTGCCAGAGATGGTGAGCATAGAGAGCAGTGTTCTATTCGATGCCGGTGATTCTCGTTTGGTATTTTATCTAAGGCATTTTCAATGGCATTACAGGCAGATTCAACAGCACTTTGTTCAATGGCATGTATGGAGGCTTGCAAACCTGATTGATGGATACCCAAAACCAGGCGATCCAATTCTTTCTGGGGAGGATAAAGCCGGCCCGTAGTTTGGTCCAGTATAATTTTAACACAGCTGACCTTAAGCTGTTCCTTGTCAACAGGACATGAATACTGATGGTTCTTTTCAAACCCTTTCACCCCTATTGCCATGGTTATCCTGGGTAAAAATTTTTTTTTTGTCTTAATGGAACATAATGACTCCCATTCTTTGATCTCATTAATAAAAGATGCTTCATGAATGGAGGTAATACCTAAGGAAAGCAGTTTTTTGTTTAATAACTTAATACCCCGGTTTAATTCATGGTCGCTGATCCGGGGCACACGCTCCGATAAAAAATCACTCATTTCAAACAGGACCCCATTGGGCTCGCCTGTGTCCGTATATCTGTCAATAAGACCGCCCGGGGGTTCAGGAGTAAACCTGGAAATGCCCACTTGCTTTAAGGCCAGGCTGTTTAAAACATGTGCATGGTGGGACATATGGGTTAGTTTGACAGGGTGGTCCCGTGCAGCCTTATCCAGATCCCGACAGGTTGGGTGCCGTTTTTCAGCCAGGTAAAACTCGTTATACCCCGATGCCCTGATCCAGGACCCCGGGACAATGGTCTTTGAATACTCACGAATTTTTTCCAGTATATCTGTAATTGAGGACACATTGGCTTGTGGAGATAAGTCAAGAGTCATTAAGTGAGATACAGATGCCCACAGGTGAAAATGGGCATCACAAAATCCGGGCAAAAGGGTCTTGCCCCCACAATCCACCAGCCGGGTTTGTTTTTGATTCAAATCCCTTAACGCATAATTTGATAATACTGACTGTATCCTGCCATTTTTAACTGCGACCAGATTAGCTTTTTTTATGGCAGGGTCCAGGGTAATTACATTTGCATTAAAAAAAATTAGATCCGTCATAGGATTTTGTCATTTTTTTACTTTAGTAATTCATAGGCAATTCTGTTTAAACAGACCTGGGTAGTACCACCGCCCATGGACCATCCTCTGACATCCCTGTAATACCGTTCCACCTCATATTCTGTGGAATACCCATAGCCACCATGCAATTGAATGGCCTGGTCACATACCCATACAGCCATTTCATTGGCCGCTTTTTTTGCCATGGAGGCCTCTTTGGCAATCATTTTCCCCCTTTTTTCCTTGAACAGTGCGTCGTAAACCAAAAGGCGGGCCGCCTGAATTTTAATAGCCATTTCAGCTAAGGTCCAGCTAATTCCCTGGAACTGGGCAATTGGTTTTCCAAACTGGACCCTTTCTTTGCAATGTTTCAGTGTCCGTTCATAGGCCCCCTGGGCAAATCCCACACAAAAAGATGAATTTCCACATCGCTCGGAATTAAATTCTTTCATTATCTCCTTGAATCCCTTGCCTCCTGCGGGGATCAGCAAATTTTCCTTTGGGACCTGTACATCCTTAAAAATAATTTCATCAAGACTGGAGCAGTTCCGCCCCATCATTTTTTCCGATCTGCCAATGGAAACCCCGGGAGTATCACTGTCAACTATGAACATGGCAATACCTTTGGACGGTTTTTCAGGGACGATTTTTGTTTTTGCCAATACGATTAACACACTTGCAATTTTTGCATTGGAAATAAATATTTTTTCCCCGTTGAGCAGGTAGTAGGTCTCTTTTTCTTCGGCAAAACTGGACATATTCCCGGCATCTGACCCTGCATTGGGCTCTGTCTGGCAGTATGCACCTATCTTTTTACCCGAAGCCATATCAGGTAGATATTTTTTTTTCTGGTCCTCATTGCCCAGGTGTGCAATGGATCTGCAGCAGGCAGAAACATGGGTCAATGGAATTGAAACTCCCACCCTGCCCATCTCTTCACATAAAATGGCCAGGTCAATCATGGAACCACCCTCTCCGCCATACTCTTCAGGTACTAAAAGCCCCATAAATCCCATTTCTGAAATTTTTTTATAATAGCTGTCAGGATATTTACCTTCTTTCTCCCAGGTTTTTACATTGGGTGCAATCTCCCTGTTGGCAAATCGCCTGACTTCGTCACGAAACCTTTTATTCTCATTGCTCAATAAGCTGTCTATCATAATTTCTCTCCTAATAAGTGAAGCATTTAAAAATGTTCAAGTGCAGATTCAAAAATAATTAAGGCAAATAATTGCAATTCTGATGCCAGTAGAAAGGCTTGACTCAACAAAGCGGAATTGCAATATATTCAGTATCCTTTAAATAAAAACACCAACAGTATTTGTTTAAATATTAAACAAAAATAATTTTACTGCTGTAAGTTGTTTAATAGTTAAACAATTTACAGCAGTAAAATACAGGGCTTATACTTTCAATATCAGACAAACCCTTTTTTCCAGTGACCACGGCTCTGATACCAGGATAAAATCCTAAATTCAGCTGCCGATAATAGCGGCATCAGCTTTCTTTACAATGGATGCCATTTCCCTTATCTGATCTTCGGACATGGTTGTTTCCCGTTGCTTTTCAAGCAATAGGAAATATCTTTCCCTGGCCCTTTCGAGCAGATCCTTTTTGCCCTGTTTTGACCAGGCTTCCCCTGTCATCCGGGTAAAGGCCTTTGGCTTGAAACCTTCCCTGCAGTGCTTAAACGTATGATCGCACGATAAAAACTGCATCCCCGGTTCAGCCTGACTCAACAGATCCCAGGCCATGGTGTCTTCATTTACCACTGGTTTGGAGAGGATTTTTTGAACCATTCCGTTCATTTCATCGTCAATGACCAGCTGAACCGGACTTACGGTGGTTGCCACCTGAAGGTTAGCACAATTGCCCAGCACGTCCACACCGGAAACACCTATGAGCATGGTATGGATGGTTCTTTCAATCATGGATTGCCCGTCATGCCAGGGGGAATCGCATCCGCAGCCCGTGGCGTTTGTTGGAAGGTTAAACGCTCGCTTGATAAACTGGTTCACAAGGGCCCCGCCCTGGGCCGCCTCAGCCGAGGACTGCATGGTTCTTCCACTGGCCATGTCAAGAGCATAAATTAGCGGTGTAGGTATTACGGGCGCACCGGGATTTATGACCTGAGCAGTAATGAGAATTGAAAGGGTCTCCGCGGCAGATAAAATTGCAACACCCGGCATGGTTATAGGGGCAGTTGCTCCTGCGCTTGGCAGGCTGCATGCAAAAATAGGAAGGCCCTTGGCAGCAGCCTGCAAAATAATCTCTGCATCCATGAATTTGAGTTCCAGCGGGCTTAGGGCACATGAGATAATGCTCGCCGCAGAATTCTCTTTGATCTCCTGCTCACCCCCGGAAGCCACCTGGGTGAGCAGGGTAAGGTATTCAACGCTCTTCTCACTGTAAGGCTGTATCCAGACATTTTTATGGATATTTTGAAGTGCTGCACTGACCGCATGTACATCTGCCGATTGCGCAGGTACATCTGATGGGGTGGGAACGGACAAAATATCTACATGGTCCAGGGTATCTGCAAGGCCTGCCAGTGAAATAACATCAGCCAGCGTCACAGGCCTGAACTCATCTGTTTCAGGGTCGATGATGGTCTGGGCTCCGGTCCCTGTCCGGACATGGTATGTGCCATCAGCTTTGGGGATCTTAAGCCTGTTCTCCTTATTTCTTGCCCCAATGAAAAATTCCCTTGGAGCGAGCAGCAGCTTTTCTTCTATAAAACTTTTGGGAAGACGGACTATCCCGGTATTCAAATCAACAACAGCTCCGGCCTTATCCAAAAGTTTCAGCACTTGTGGATGCTCCATCTTGAAACCTCGTGTCTCAAGCAGGGTAAAGACCTTATATTTCATTAACTCAATGTCGTACTCGGAAAAAAATGATACTCTTGAATTACCTAACATAATTATCGCCTCCATGAGTGTTGATCATAATTATTCATGCTTTCAATGAAATTTAGTTTTAATCCTGAATCTTCAAACAGGTTTCCATAAAACTACATAGCAAATCAGGCATCAGGCCATTGTTATTGGATATTGAACTGAATAGGTGCAATTTAGATGCCAGTTTTAAAGGTGGTATGATTATTGTATATTTATTGTATAATCATAGGAAGTTCTGTATTTTATAAATGAATTTTATGTATTTACCGGAAAAATCATAGGGTGAATTCGTTGTTATTGTTTAATAAATAAACAGGTTCAGGAAGGAAAATTATTGTGGAATATGTAAAACTTGAAGAAAAAGACAGGATAGCTGTCATCACCATGAATCGTCCTGAAAAAAGGAATGCCCTAAACTTAGAGGCTCGACAGGAACTGTACAATATTTTAAAAAAAATTGACTCCGATAAAAATATCAGATCAGCAATAATAACCGGAGCTGGAAAGGCATTTATTGCTGGAGCTGATATTCAGGCCATGAAAAATTATACTGTTGAAGATGCCATTGAATCTTCCAGACAGGGAAGTAAGGTTTTTTCATATATAGAAAAGATGAGGATTCCCATTATTGCAGCCATTAATGGATGGGCCCTTGGAGGAGGCCTGGAACTTGCATTGGCGTGTGATATTCGTATTTGCAGTGAAAATGCACAATTTGGCCAGCCTGAAATCAAAATCGGTATACTCCCGGGTTACGGCGCCAGTATAAGGCTGCCAAGGATTATAGGCGTCGCAAGGGCCAAAGAGATGATTTATTTTGGGGAAATAATTACAGCCAAAGAAGCAGAAAAAATTGGTCTTGTTACATTTGTTACTTCTCCTTCTATCCTTATGGGAAAAGCCATGGAATTAGCGCAAAAACTTATTCAGGGGCCGGCTTCTCTATCACTGGTAAAGCAGGCAATCAACTCAGCCTTTGCGCTTGATCTAAACGATGCTTTTGAACTATCTTCAAAGTTGTATGGGGATGCTTATAAAACTAATGATGCCAGGGAAGGAATCCTGGCCTATCTTGAAAAAAGGAAACCGATATTTAAAGGGCATTAGTTAAATCAAGACTGCAAAAGTACCCTTGCTACTTTGGTTGAAATCAAAGGCATTGAAATAAAATCAGGTTTCTCAAATTTAATAAGAAAAACCATGGGTGGTAAAAAAGGATGTACGCATCTTGCACATCTGGTAATGATCATGGGCCAGGAGATTGTGCATGGCTGGCTTACTCATAAAAGAAAGAACAAGTCAGCGGTTCCCGAAAATATTGAGAACTTTCACGGAAAAAATTTTATTTTAAACCCTTGCAGAATGTGGGTAAAAGATGGCCCCAGAATGAAAAATCTTAAACAGGCCCTTCAAAAGAATAAACATCTGTGATTTAATGCAACAATGAATAAAGA
>JACNHV010000388.1 GCA_014383445.1 Candidatus Desulfobacula maris
ATGAGTGTCTCGATTTTATGAGCTAAGAATCTTTTTTTGTCCATCATTTTTAAACCCTAACTTTAAAAAAGCCGGTTGTCAATATTAAATTATATATGATTCAAAAAATCAGAAAAATGCTCCAGTTATTCTGCAATTTCTGAAAGCGTTAAAAATCGAACCATATATAGGCTATCGATACTACTGTTATCATTAGAGACGAGTCAAATCAAACAATAAACCGAGTGCTTCTTTCACAAGTCCGGTTTTTTAAAAATAAGGGGCGGGGTCTGCGGGATCAGGAGGGGTAAACTCGCAACAAAAAAAACTGGCTACATAATTAGAGACGAGTCATTTTACAGCATTTAGCGACTATTTCTTGAAATCCCCAGAAAATAATTTTGTTATATTAACTGGAATATGTAAGAATGGCTGTAGATGATGCCTACGGATCATATATTTGAATTGAAATTTCAAAACTGAAAATACGCCACATACCGTTACATATTGAACAGCTTATTCCTTCCCAATAATTCATTCATAGAAAGGTTCATCTCTTATTGCATATTTGTCTCTAATTATTGGGTTTGTCATTTCTTTTCAACAAAATCCGCAAGAGCCTTCTGCGTTTCCGGTGAATTAAAACAATGCATTTCAAATTCTTTTTCAAATGTAAGGGTATTTGCAAAGGTTGATTCTGCTGCCATGTGAAATTCCCGCTTGGAATAGGCAACTCCTAATCTCGGCATGGATGCAATATTCTGCGCCAATTTTTCGGTTTCTTCCATCAGATGATCTTGATCAACCACCATGGTTGCCAACCCAATCCGCTCAGCTTCAACAGCATTGATCATCTCGCCTGTCAGGATTAAGTGCATGGCACGGCCCATTCCGATTATGCGAGGCAACAAATAAGTCATTGCACTAGTGGGGCTTAGTCCAATTTTTGTGTCTGGTAATGAAAATTGCGATTTATCCGAAACGATTCTCAAATCACAGCTAAGAGCCAGTTCAAAACCTCCTGCCAGGGCATAACCATTGATTGCAGCGATAATCGGTTTGTTCAGGTAATGCATTGTATGACTTAAGAGCTGGAACAAATCCAAGCATTCTTCCAGTTCTTTTTTTGAAGCTCCATACATATCCTTAATATCCCCACCGGCCGAAAATGCTCTTCCTGAACCGGTAAGGACAAGAACGCCGATCTCATCGTTGCAGGCTACATTTTCTAAAATTGAAATCAGTTGTCTTAACATGTCATTGTTTATTGCATTTAGAACATGCGGACGATTAAGTGTTGCAAAGGCAACAGCCCCCTTTGTTTCATATAAAACAGTATCAGTCATTTTTTCCTCCTTGTTTTTGCGTCAAGCGCTTTTAACTCTTTTTTCAAAACTTTACCGGTGTTGCCTATGGGTAATTCAGTTACAAATTCAATTTCTTTGGGATAGGCCCAGGCCTCCAGTTTATTACGAACATGATCTTTTATCGATTGTTCAAGTGCAGGAGAAATCAGAACATTTTTTCTGAGAATAATATAGGCTTTTACCACTTCTCCTTTTATTTCATGGGGAATGCCGATCGCCGCTGCCATTTCAACGGCTTCGTGTTTCATGACCGCATCCTCTATTTCTCCAGGACCGACTCGGAACCCGCCGGTTTCGATCACATCGTCTTCACGGCCAACGAACCAGAAATATCCGCTTTTGTCTTTATATCCGAAATCGCCCGTGAGAAACCAATCGCCATTATATTTTTTTTGGGTTGCTTCCTGATTTTGCCAGTATTCCAAAAACAGACTCGGATCGGGTCTTTGGATCGCAATTTCTCCATATTCTCCGGAAGCGACTTCCTCCCCATCCGGGTTGATAATCCCCACTGTATGGCCTGGAATGGCACGGCCCATTGAGCCCGGGAAAACTTCCATGATTGCTGAACAGTTTGATATGGTGAAATCGCACTCTGTCATACCGTAATTTTCATTAAATTCAACGCCCAGGGCTGACTTACCCCACTCATACAGATTATCCCCCATTGTCTCCCCCCCTATTGTAATGGACCGCAATTCATCCAGGTTATAATGGTCTTTGGGGAATGGCACCTCTTTTCGAATTATGCGGATGGCAGTGGCGATGGCAAATATGACACTAACTCCATATTTTGAAATGATTCTTAAGGCTTCATGGGGATCAAAACGACCGGTTCGCCTGTTTTCAACAATGGTCATCCCAAAGTGAAGACAGGGGTAAAGAGCAGCAAAAGACCCAGCAATATACCCCCAATCGCAGTGAGTCCATAAAAGATCTCCTTCTTGCGGAAAAAAATTCAATGAAAAACTGAAATTAACAACCTCAGCCAATAATAAGCGATGGGCATGAAGGGCTCCTTTGGGTTGTCCGGTCGTTCCTGATGTATAAATGATGATGGCAGGGTCTTCTGCAAGTGTCTGAACAGGTGTAAATTGTCTGTTGCCTTTATTTAATATTTCATAAAAATCAATGACATCTTGTTGATCACCGGGCTTGACAACAATTATTTTCTCTAGGTCAGGAAGCTCTGATTTTACTTCCAATACTTTATGTAAATTATCCTGATCCGTAACGATTATTTTTGCACCACTGCTTTGAAGACGGTATTTAACGGCTAACGAACCGAATAGTTCCAAAAGCGGTAACAAAATTGCACCAGATTTATAAACTGCCAGGTGTGTGAACAAAGTTTCAGGGCACGATGGTAACAATACAGCCACGCGGTCCCCTTTTTGTAAATTAATAGACTTAAGGCCATTTGCAAGTCTGTTCGATTGAATCATTAATTCCCAATAGGTGTATTTATGTTCTCTTTGGTTCTCATCAATATATATCAGAGCCAAACGGAATTTATCACCTGCCCATTTATCACAAATATCAACACCGATATTATATTCCTTGGGGATATCCCAACAAAAATTATTGTATACCTCTTCATAGGTTTCGCCAGTAAACATGAAAGCCTCCTATCTAAATATTTAAGCAAATTCCCAGATCCATCTAAGGATCCAATCCGTCAATTTTTACCCATTCCGGCTTCATTCGATCTTTGGTAATTTAAACAATAGCACTATTTATTTTTAAGCAAAAGATAGAAAAAAGATAGAATAATGACTGTTATTTCCCGTCATTAACTGTTAACAATAATCTTTTAAATTGTGGATATTTTATTTTTGGCTTATTTTTCCACAGAAAAGGAGCGTATATTTGAATTTTAAAAAGCATCACTGTATTCAAATTTTTTAATAGGGCAGAAAAAATGAATATTGAAATCAACTCCGGAGATAATTTAAATCAAAAATTATTAAAATTAGAGAGGCATGTCAATGATTTGGAGGATAAGCTTGCCAAGACAAAAAGGCAATTGAATGAAAGTCACAGGGAGTTCCAGGGCGCTTTTGACGATCCCGCTATTGGAATGATGAGATTTAGCCCGGAAGGATATATTCTCAAAGCCAATGACTATGTATGCAAGATGCTTGGCTATTCTATCGATGAGCTTAAGCAAAAAGGGTATAAGGATATCACTCATCCTGATGATCTGGAAGAGAGTTTACTATCAGCGTATAAGATTATTAACCGGGAAGTATTATTTGATCATTTAGAAAAACGCTATATCAAAAAAGACGGAACGGTGGCCTGGATCTTGTTGAGTTACTCAATGCTTTTTGATAAACATCAGCATCCCATGTATTATGTTGCTCACCTTCAGGATATCACCGAAAGGAAAAATACCGAAGTGGCCCTGCAGGCCAGTGAAAATCGGTTTGCTTTGTTTATGAATAATTTGCCCGGGGCTGCTTTTATCAAAAATCATAAAGGACAATATATTTATATTAATCAGTTTTTAAAGCAGTATTACCGTAAAATAAATCCTGATGGTATTTTGGGATTGACGGATTGGGACATCTATCCTGATGAGTATTGTGAACAATATAATAAAAACAGCAACCTGGCCATGTCCAAAGGTCGGGCCATGACTTTCGTGGAAACCACACCAGGTGGAGACTGGCAACATTACTGGCTGACTTGCCGTTTTCCCATATTGTTAAAGAACAAATCACCATTAATGGGTTGTCTGCGGCTGGATACAACTGATTTGGTTAATGCCGAAAAAAAAATAAAATTGAATGAAGGGGAACTCAACAAACATGCTGAAAATCTAAAAGAAGTGAACACAGCCCTTAAAGTATTGCTGGATCATAGAGAACAAGAAAGAATCCAACTGGAACAAGGAATGTTGACAAACTTGAAAAAGCTTGTTTTTCCATACTTGGAGAAGCTTAAAAATAATGATCTCGACAGCACACAAAATGCATTCTTGGATATCGCTTTGTCCAACCTTGAAAACATCATTTCTCCCTTGTCCGCAAAATTACTAACCTGGGAGAGTAAACTAACCCCGACGGAATTGGATATAACCAATCTAATCCGCCATGGAAATACCACAGACACTATATCGGAACTCTTACATGTTTCGACAACTACTGTAGCATTTCATCGCCGAAATATTCGATTAAAACTTGGACTAAAAAATAAAAAAGTAAATCTAATGACACATCTTCGTACAATCTCGTAGATTGGATAAAAGAAAACATTCATAATCTGAGCTGTCTTGTTTTCTTTTTCATAGACCTGGTACCTCCTCAGATCTATGATAGGTCTAAATGAAAGGCTTCTGATGCCTATTTTGATTCATATCATTGAATGCCAATTCTGCCCTTTGACTAATAGTTTCTTGCTTTTCTGATCAGAATCTTCATCATCACAAATCAATCGTCCCATCAGAAAATTGAAGCTTTTGAATATTGATCAATGTGTCTACACCATCAGTGCCGACATTGTCCTTGATGACACATCCAGCCTGTGATTTTGTGATGGTATAGTTACCTTTTTTTCCAGAATAAATAATCGTATTTATCCCCAATCCTCCGTTGATTGTACAATATCCTCCGCTGTTGCCACTATAAATTAAATCATCCCCTGCAAATGTGCGGATAAGATGACTACCATTACGATCTGTAATTGTCAGGTTTTTCTTAAAGTCTGTTTTCAAATTAATACTTAGCGGTACATTGACCAAAGCAAACTTTGAGATCCATTCCCCATTAACCTTATCGCTGACACCTGCAACTGCCACAAAATTTAATGAACCAGTAGGTGTTTGATATGCAATAAATCTCGGCGTAGTAGTATTAGTGTCTCCAACCCAGACACTACTTCCTGCATACTGCTGTACAAGATATTGATTCACATAATCCCCCAGTTTTACAAACTCATCATGCATGGCTACATGAAATCTGCCGGTGCCATCATTAACCAATATGTAATTACCTTGACGACTATTCTGAGCGAAATAATCACCATTTATGAGTTTCATATTGGGGTACTGTGATAAAAAATATGTTTTAATACCACTCTGGTCCACATCAGCCATTCGCAGGGAATAGTCCATGTATGCCTCCTGGTTCCATTGTGGATTGAGCTTATCGGTTTCATCAATAAACTTCAGGTTGCCCTGATTCACAAGTAATTGCAAAATGGTCTTTTGCAAACCTTCGTCCGTTGCCCATATTTCAGCGCCAACAACAATATCCGTTTTCCCATCGTTATTAATATCATCCACCCACACCCGGGAACTGTGGGTCTTTTAAACAGGGTCCCCATTGCTGATATATTTATCATATTGCGGTTTGTTATTAAAATATGGCGCGGGTAATGATATGGGGGGTTCTATTAATATTTCATTAACAAAGTTATAAATGAATTGTTGCATAACATTGTTTGACGACCACGGAATCCCAAGGCCCCAGAGTAGATCTCCATAAACAATTTGTGTGCCCCCATCCCCCAAAAAATCAGCTGCTGCAACTGAATTCGCAGCTGCGGAACCCGCGGAATTGTTAATATCAAATCCCCCTTGACCGTTATATGTATAGATTGGTTTTAGCATATTATTGCTGAATGTAGCTGCCAGGATTGTGGGTTTTCCATTGATATAGGCGAGATTAGCGTGATGAGCAATAACACTGTCCTGCAGTGTGATTTTTGAGAATGTTGAATCGGCCTTGGATATATAAGCAGTACTCGCTTTGGACAACATCGGACTTTCATTGTGGGCTGCCAGAAAAATATCATCCTGCCCGTCTCCATTGAAGTCTGCAATGTTAACTGATCCTGCTCCATTTGTAACTGGCGAAGGCAGATATTGATCTGTTACAACCTTTAAAGTTCCATCCGGTTGCTGTCCAAGGACAGCAACGTTTATGGGAGTAGTATCTGTTGCATTGGGATTCCATCCTGCAAAAGCCCAGCCTGTGAGTACAACACCCTGAAGTTGATTGCCTCCAAGCTTTACGACATCCCAAAAACTAACAACAGATGTATCCGGCAGGTTATCAACGGGAACCCACATCCCTTAGTGTCGGAATGTTGATGGTACTGTTAGCCGGGTCAAATACAGCGGGATCGCTGTGAGCAAGTTGCACTAAAAAAATACATAGGATAACAATTGTTGCTGCAATCAATCGTTTGCATTCACATCGGCAACAAAAAGTTTTCAATCTTCTGTTAGAATATCGAGCAAGCATTTTGAAAAAACCTCCTGAAATGAATTTTGTATTTTGAGATCACCAATATTTTATTATAAAAAAAAATTTGCATTATCTCGGAGAATGTTAGTATGTCCTGGATGAGTATGGATAATGATTTTTAAAAAATATGATGAATATATTACACATTAATCTACAAAAATGGATTTGTGGTGGTATTTATGTTAAAATATTGTAAAGGTCAAACGCAAAATATGAAAGAATACGAGTTCATAGCTTATTCTTTCATATAAAACTTATATAGAGGGGAAGAATGTCATCATTAAATAGAGTTATTTATATAGTATTTTTTTGTTTTGCCTTGACTTTTATAGCAAGTTTAAATCTTCGCCCATACCCTGGTGATTTTATTATCAAGGCAATCCCTGTGTTGAGCCTGGCTTTACTTGCTTTTTTAAAGATTCCAGGAATAAAAGGCAAATTGCTGGGTATTGGTTTTTTATTTTCAGATCTTGGTGATATTTTACTTGAGCTTGACCGTTCTGCATATTTTGTTTTTGGTCTTGCAGCTTTTTTGATTGCACATATTTTTTATATCACCGTCTTTATAAGAAAACCAGTGCTTGTAAAACCACGCTCAATAATTGTACTTGTCATAATTGCCTATGGTATTGTTTTGGGCAATATTTTAATCCCGCAACTTGGTTCCATGTTAATTCCGGTTGTTGCCTATCTAATTGTTATACTGACCATGGGAATCAGTGCATCCATGGGATCAAATAATCATTTTTTCATCATAATTGGAGCTTGCCTTTTTATACTTTCCGATTCAATCATTGCTGTTAACAAATTTTTAATGCCAGTCCCATTTTCCAGTTTTTGGATCATGACAATATACTATTCAGCCCAATTTTTTATTATATCTGGTTCCCTGAAGCCCGGCAGGCATAATGCATAGTTCTGGAAAATCAAATTTTGTTATATCTTAGATAAATATGTTTTAAAAAACCCTGAAGGCAATTGTCTTAAGCGGAGCTTATCAAAAAATAAAGTTTAAACGTCTTTTATTCACTATTCGAGATATAACACTATTTACCACTTCTGCTGATACGGAGGTAGTGCACCAAGGATCAAGAGTAAATTTGCCTTTTTTTCATACTTTGGTTTTGAACAAACCTTTAGGTTAGACCAAGCTTGTGTTTCTTTTTTTCAAGGTTTGCAAAAAATTCTCTGGAATCAACTATAAACCTTGTGTGAGTGCCCTCGGCTATCTTATCAACTGAGTCGTGGGCTTCTATGTAATAGGTCAGCTTCCTCCCTTCTATGGCAGTTAATTGTGCTTTTGATATAATAGTTGCTCCAATAGGTGATGCAGACAGGTGTTTCATGCTATTAGCTACTCCTACCGTCAGGTAGTTTTCAGGCAGGAATTCATGTACGAATATACAAGTGGTTTCCATAATTCCAACAAGGTGAGGTGTGCCTAAAACTGGCATCCCTTTGTAGCCGACAGCTTCGGCGCTGTTTTCATTTGAGACAATGACACTTAGCGTATTTTCCATTCCGATTTTCAATCCTGAAAGGTCGATTTTACCCATTGGTTATTCTCCCAGTTTAAATTGTTATATAAATTTGAATGATATCCAACCAGATAAATAAAAAAATCTGATTCAAGAAATTTGTAACAATATTTCAGAAATCCGTAAAGAAATTTAAAATTAGTTTTAGTGTAAATATAATTGATTTAAGGAGAATCTGTCAGAATGTTCTTTATTGAAGATTTTGTTCAAACCCTGGGAAAAATTGCTTCAGGTCCTGCCAGAATGTTTTTGATATATTAACGGATTCAATAGGGGAAAATGGCCTGAGATGATGCCTTTGGCTCATATAAGTGAATGCAGGTTGACAGAATAGTATTCTTCCCAACCACAAGATAGAGTCAGATTTTAAACTATGCCTTTGGAATTATTTAATCAGCAAAAGCCAATTGATTACGCCCATTTTCTTTAGCCCTGTACAAGGCGGCATCAGCTTTTGCAATCATTGTCTCTATTGTCTCATTCCCTGTGTTGCTTGTAATGCCGATACTGACTGTGATACTGACCCCACCTGATCTTGTCATCATTTTATTATCGGCTATTTTTGCTCTCAAACGTTCGTATAAACCTTCTTCGGCTGACATGGTAGAATCGGGCATAACCAATAGGAACTCTTCTCCACCATATCTGCCCAAGAGGTCATAAGGCCGGAGGGTGTTCTGGATAGCTTTGATAAAACTGCATAGAACATCGTCTCCCACCTGGTGACCATACTTGTCATTGACAAGCTTGAAGTGATCAATGTCACATAACCCGATGCTTAGCTTGGTGTTTCTCCTTTTAGCACGGTTCAACTCTTTACTCAGAATGTCTAAGATAGCACGCCGGTTCAGGGCTCCGGTTAAAGGATCATGTGTGGCCTCGTGTTCCAGCTTCAAGTTAAGTAATTTTAATTCCTGTTTAGCCTGCTTCTGGTCAGTGATGTCTTTTA
>JACNHV010000390.1 GCA_014383445.1 Candidatus Desulfobacula maris
AAATTTGCCAAAGTTGTTGGAAGACATATTCATGTAGCTTTGGTTTGATTTCACACCTCCCCGACTTTTATAAGCTTTGGTTATTGACAGACACCGATTTCCAAATGTGCCTGAGATTTTTAGAGCCGGGAACACTACGACTATTTGTTTGGAGCTATATTATTCCAATCCCTGTTGACCCAGGACGATCACATACCGGCTGATAACGCCCAGGATGTTTTTTTTTTGCATTGCAGAAACAACTCCAGCCGTGAAGCGCTGGGACGACATGGGAGCCTGGATAATATGCGTATGATACCATCCTGTTCTTTTCAGGATATCCAGGTAGTCGTCGATGAGAATGCCGCCTTTATATTTTTCTTCTATTGCCGGTGTATTCTGAAAATCCCGCCAGTCTGCATTGATAAAAGCCATTCGTGTCGTCTTTTTGACATTTTGTTTCAGCAAAACAAAAAAGGCCTCAAGAAATTCAAGGTATGCTTTTCTGGACAAACCGGAAATGCTTTTTTTATCATAGTCAGCCGCTTTTTTATCAAAGTAGGGCGGATCAAAGATGATCAGATCGGGTTTTCCCTTTGCACTTACAGGCCATAAAAGTCCTTGATCAGATGAAATGTCCCATGTGAAGGGTTCGATTTCAGGGCGCGTATCCGGCCGGTCCATCAGATCAAAGGCCCAGCACCTGCGGCCCATGGCAAGACAGGTGTCCGGGGTCACGCCGCCTCCGGCCATGGGATCAAGAATCAGGTCATCCGGCTTTGAGAAACAACGAAGGATATGTGCGATCAACTGGGCCGGGATCCTACCGGGCCAGTCATCCCCAAATCTATTATCACAATCATTGAATTCCCACTTGTCCCAGGTACAGAATCCCCATCCAAGTTCCTTAAATCGGTCATGATCATTTTTGCCTTCCAGGGCCAGAGACCAGACCATGGGTTCAGTCCATCCGTGCTTTTCCGCCACCTGGGAAACGGAGAACCCCCGGGATAAATCGCCATTTAGGAGAAATGCCAGTGCTGGCATTTCTCCTAAATGGTTATGAATTGTCTTTTGATCTAACCCCAATCTCTTTGCAATCCTGTCCTGGGGGATGCCAAGGCGGTTCAAGCGGAATATCTTGATGTCAAGACCCATCCGGTTTGAAGCGCGAAGATCGGTCAGATAGGAGTCCACCGTCTGCCTTGATCTCCCAATGGCCTTTCCGATATCCGCAGAGCTGAGACTTGAGTCCCTTGAATATGCCCTCCGGGCAGTATCCCTTGACTCATCTTCAGTTAATTGTTTTGGCCCAATGGCTTTTGTTGCCGCATACAGCAGGGGATCATTTCCCTCCAGATCCTTTATGATGGCTTTTACCTCTTCTATCCCGGTTGACTTGTAGGCACTCCATCTGTGTGCCCCATCCAGCAAACGAAATAAACCGGGCTTGTCAGGGCAGGGCGCAACCTCAATGGGATCAAAGGTGAACCCGTCCCTGATGTTTTCGGCAAATATGCCCACACGCCTGTGATCGATACCCTTTCTCGGATAAATATCTTCATCAAGGATAATTGAAGAAACAGGGATTTGTTTTGTCTGTTGAGTCATGACGTTTTACACCAGCTGAATTCTTATTTGACCTGCACCTTCCAGCTCAGGCATCTCCTTCACAGGGAGCGAACTAATATTGCTCTTCAGCATCACCCGCCCCGTTTGTTCTCCTCAAACATCTCCACTGGCATAGGGTAGCTCAGCTGCCATACCATCTGGATGGGTCGTTCTTTTTGATGGCTGATATGCTTGGCCGGTCCTAAAAACACAAACGGCACCGTGCAGTTATTGTGTTTTTTTCTGGGCCGGGCAAACACCAGGATGTTATATCCCCGGATCTGGTGATGCACCAGGTTCTGCCCGGTGGGCGAGTCCAGGGCAGTATTGGACTGGGATTCCCAGTGCAGCAGGGATCGGCTGATGGGATAATCCGCATACATGGTGGTGGGGGAAAACTCTTTTTCGGTTTTCTGGAACGTGATCAGCAGGGCATATGTTTTGATATCCTGGAAATGCAGCACCCCCGTCCCCCGCTGTCCGGCAGAGGCCAGGGTGGCCCGGTCAAATGCGGCCAGGATATCTGTGGCGCTGAATTGGGCATGCACCTCCAGGGAACAGGGAAACGGCAGGTCCGGCATGATCCCGGCAACAGGTGAGATGTCCCGGGCCCAGGCCAGTATTTCATCCATATCCCGGAGAATGGAAGGATTTTGTGTGAGGCGGTGAAATGCATCTGCCAGGTCGGCAAATCCAAACCGGTCCGCTTTGTCGCCCCACAGCCGGTAATAGATCGCATTGGCCTGTTCTCCTGCCTGGTCCAGGGCGCGGGAAACATCTCTGGAAGCCAGCCGGCCAATGATTCCCCGCAAGCGCTCGATCTCCTCAGGCCCGGAAACAGATGCCGCCTTTACCAGGGTCCTTTTCAGCCAGGCCAGGTCCGGATCAGACGGGGCCGGTTCCAGCTGTGCTTTGGCTTTCCATCCGGTCCATGTGTCCGACACCAGCAGCCGCTCCGGTTCATACTCATGGTGTTGAACAAAATTGCCAAAGGTCAAAGCCTGCCCGGTTTCCGATGTAAAGGTCTGAAGACGTTCCGGCACCTGGGCCGCCAGGTTTTTTAGATTGGTCTTGATGTTTTCCAGGACATACCCTTTGGATATCCGGTCAAACTGGATAGCACACCCGGCCGGCAGGTGGGGGAAATTATGTTCCACTTCCCGGTCAATGCTGTATCGATGACGTGGCAGAAGGGCTTTCAAGCGGATATCCATGCGATATTTCCGGTGCACCTGTCCCACAAAATCCAGCACGGTCAAACACTCTTTTTCCGGGGCATGGCGCAGCCCCCGGCCCAGCTGCTGGAGAAACACAGTGAGGCTCTGGGTAGGCCGTAAAAACAGCACCATGTTAATTTCCGGCACATCCACACCTTCGCTGAACTTGTCCACTGTGAACAAAAAAGCCAGCCGGCCAGATTTCAAATCAGCCAGCAGGGAGTCGCACTGGTTCCGGTCCACATCCGACACATACGCGGCTGAGGCAATGCCGTGATGGTTAAACGCGTCTGCCATGAAACGGGCATGCTTGATGGTAACACAGAACCCGACCCCCTTGATGGTTTCCCGGGTGGGTTCATACCGGTCCAACGTCCTTAAAACAGTATCCACCCTTAATTTTGCCAGGATATCATCGCCCGTGTACACATTTTCCAGGGCCCTGTCATCATACCGGCCGTTTCTCCAGAAATGATCTTCGCTGATATCCACGGGATCGGCCACCCCGAAATAATGAAACGGGCACAGCAGTTTTTCTTCCAGGGCTTCGGGCAGGCGGATCTCAGCGGCAAACCGATTGTGGAAATCCGCGGCCACATTGCCGCCGTCCATCCGTTCCGGGGTAGCGGTCAGGCCCAGCAGGATCTTCGGGTCAAAATGATCAAACAAGGGGCGATAGCTTGCGGCCGTGCCGTGGTGGGCTTCATCCACCACAATGTAATCGTAAAATGACGAACCCACCTGCTTCCACAACTGCCGGGAAGTCATCATCTGTATGGAGCAGAACAGATACTCCATGCGGACAGCGTCATGGGAACCGGCCAGCAGTTCCCCGAAATTAGCATCCCTGATCACCTGGCGGAAGGTGAACAATGCCTGCTCTAGGATCTCCTGGCGATGAGCGATGAACAGCAACCTTGCCTGGCCCCTGTTTTCCCGGCGGAATCGCTGATAATCAAATGCAGCGATCACTGTTTTTCCAGTGCCCGTGGCGGCAATCACCAGGTTCTTGAAATATTGGTGGCGGGTCCGCTCCAGGGTCAGTTTTTCAAGAATGCGTTCCTGGAACGGATGGGGCTGAAGGTCAAAAAATACGGCCGGATTTGCACCATCCGGTTTCCGGGCTCGGGCGATGGCCTGGCGGAAAGGCAAGGGATCAGCCGCATCATAGGGCAGAAACTCCCGGCTGTGCCAGTAGGTCTCAAATTCAGCGGAAAACTTTTCCAGGATATGTCCCAGATCCTGGGAGGTCACCTTGAGGTTCCATTCCAGTCCGCTGGTCATGGCCGCATGGGACATGTTGGCCGACCCGATGTAGGCCGTAGAAAACCCGGAATCCCGCCGAAAATGCCAGGCTTTGGCATGGAGCCGGGTCCGCTGGCTGTCATAGGAGATCCGGATCTGGACGTTGGGCAACTCTCTGGCCAGCCACTCGATGGCCGGCGCATCCGACGCCCCCATATAAGAGGTGGTGATCAAGCGCACCGGCACCCGTCTCTCCTTCAAATCCGCAAACCCGGGCATCAACACCCGCAAACCCGACCATTTGATAAACGACACCAGGATATCCACGGCATCTGCAGACCGCATCTCTTCCAGCAGTTCCTGGACCAGCTGGGGTTCCCTGGGAGATCCGGTAAAAAGGCTGCTCTCCACCATGGAAGTCCGGGGCCGGGGGATGCCGGAACCGGCATAATGGGGCGGGGTGATCTCCAGAAGCAGCGGCTTTGGACCGGGGACCAGTTTCCGGTTTTCAAGATGGGATTTACTGGTGGTGCCGGCCGGTCCGGACAGCAGATCGATGATCCGGTTGCACAGGATCCGGCGGCGTTCCGGGTCCGGCTCTTCCAACAGCACCTGCTTGAGCACCTGTGAAACAAATTCCGCATACCGGGACGGTTGTTCCTCGCTTTCAAGCTTTCCAAACAACGGCCGCAGTTCCGGATACCGGGCCAGAAGATCCGTAAGGGTCTGGTCCAGAAGCGTGTCATAAATACCTGGACTGGGCCGGGAAGTCATGGGGTCTCCTGTCCGGCGAACTGTAAATAGGTTTCCAGGACCGGGCGGTCTGCTGTGGCCCAGTCCAGGGAGGCCAATTCTTCTCTGGGCAGCCAGGTCACGGCGGCATGCTCCCGCAGAATGATATTGCCGGAAATGATGGTGCAGATAAAGGGATACAAGGTAATGGTAAAATCCGGATATGCATGGGTCACTTCAGCCAGGACATGTTGCACAGTAACTTTTATGGCCAGTTCCTCGGCAATTTCCCGGCAAAGGCAGTGTTCAGGAATTTCCCCAGGTTTGATTTTACCGCCTGGAAACTCCCACTTCAAAGGCATGGCCATGGTGCGGCTCCGCTGGGCCGCCAATACACGACCGTTCTGTTCGATGATGGCGCAAGTGACGTGGAGGTGGTTTTTGCTCATTTCAAGATATAACGCAAACATCTGGGGCTTGTCCGCAGTATGTTTTTGATAGAAAAAAAATAGTTAGCCTGACCCCATTCATTATTGTTACGCCAACACAGCTATGAATTCACCGATAACTCGCAACTCTTCCGATGCCTCATTATCTAAAACAATAGGTTCAAAGCTTTTGATATTCGAAATTGGCTCTAAAATAATTTTTCTATGAAACCATGTATCTCCATCTACAATTTTTTCACTTCTGTAACGCTTGATAGTAAATGATCCACCAGTATCTGGATCCTGTATCTCTCGATGTTGAACAATAACAATTTTGTTGTTTCTACTTCCAGCCGGGTTGGCTTTAAATAGACACCATGCACCATTGGGTATACGCCTGTTCATTGATTCACCCACAACTCTGGCAACGAAATGCCCCTGTTGTGTCCTAAATGAATCTGGCAGTTCTACCCAGTCATAATCCTCAACCTGCTGTACATGGCTAAACTGGCCGGCAGCTATCTCAAGGTCATAGATAGGAACAGCATTCTCATAGGGTTTAACTTCTTCTGGTTTTAATAACCTCAATGTTAAACCAGGATATCGTTCTGATTGAGTTACTTCAAATTCTTCAGGGGTGTTTTTTTCGAGCTTCGCTTGCTGATCTTCAGACATAATGACATTTGCTATTTCTGCAAAATACTGACTAGTTTCAAGATCGGTGCAATATATATAACAACCTTTCTGGCCACGGGTCATTAATGTTCTATAGGTGTTTTTAATTATGACTTCGGCCTTTTCAGTGGCCGCTTCCGGATTCTCTTTTAATGCTTTTTTGTAGCCTTTTAATGACTGGTCTGTTTTTGCCCGTTGATCTGGTTGAATTATTATCTTGCCGTTTCTAACGATTATGTCAGAACCGATGATGACACCAATATAATCCACTTCCAGTCCCTGACAGGTATGAATACAGCCAACTTCATTTACAGAGTCTGGTTTTTTGATCCATAGGTTACCGTCGGTGGTCAAGTTCCATCGCATTGCGAAATCATGTTTTTCAATAACAATGTCATGGCGTGCGCTGTTTTCCGTTTTTTTACTTATCCAGTTCCAGCAATAGCCTGCAACCAGTCTGGCTTTGTTATTGATATTATTTTTTTTAAGAATAGCATCTTTCAGGTTGTTTGGGTTATCAAAAACCTGGAAGTCATAATTGATGCCGACCAGGGTTTCATTGGCGGTTTCTTTAATTTGTAATGCGTTCTCCAGCCAGGCGAGATAACCATTTGAACCATTGCACCGAAACTGAGACTGCAGTTCCATATTTTGCACCGTTGCCCCAAACTGGTTTGCCCATTTCTCGATTTCTTTTTTTTCACCGATATCTTTCCATGTGACACGCTGGTCTTCATCAATAAAGAAGATACTGGTTTTAGCTGAATGGATGATTTCTTTTATCTGATTTTCACCCTGATTCTGAAACATGCCAGATTTTTCATTAAGTCGGTGGGCTTCATCTACAATTAATACATCAAACACATTGGCATCAGTCTTTGTATAGGCTCCCGATCCACTGAACAAATTGGTAATATGCGTTTTGGTAAATGATCCAGTTAATTCACTTTCGTACACTGCTCTGGGTGCTGCATTTTTGGTTACATACCGGCAAACAAGCCGCTGATCGGTTAGCCGAACAAGCAGGTTTATCGCCACAACGGACTTACCGGTACCGGGACCACCTTCTACGATTAATACATGCTTATTTTTTGTTGTGGATTTTTGCGCAAAGTGTAAGGCGGTTTCGTAAACCAGTTTCTGGTCATCGATCATGAAAAATTCTTCATTGCCCTGAAGCATTGATAACAATTTATCGGCCAAATTTTTTGATGGCCGGATTCTTCCATTGTCTATTTCATACATGACGTTACCGGCATCACCGTAATGAATAAACTGCTTGATAAAGTCGGTGAGTTTTTTTGTATCTGATTTTATAAATGAAGGTGCTTTATTAAGATAGTGCTGGTATCGTGCGTGCTTAATCACCTCTTCTGCTTCCATGTTATGCAGATAGGCGCAAGGGGCCAATGAAATAGACTGCTTCTGTACGGCTTCATTAAAATCATCCAGTAATGCGGCATAGGTCCACGCCTGATAGGAGGGATGATTAACTTCTCGCTCACCCCCTCCCAGATATGTTTTTACGATGGCATCTTTATTGGTAAGACTTGCATCGGACCATTGTTTTAATTCGATGATAACCGCAGCACTTTTCTTTTGCTCGTTAAAACCGGTAAGAATAATATCGATACGTTTTGATGTCTGAGGAATTTTATATTCAACCGCAACACCAGTTTCTTCAGGTATGCCTTCATCTTCCAATATATTGCTCATATACATCATGGAATTTTTCCATGAATTAATTTCTGACCTGCTGGTGGAATGACCAAGATGGCGGTGATAGGCAGAGAGGATCTTGTCTGCAATCAGGTTATCATGGACATCTTGCCTGAATTCTGATTTAACTGCTGAATAGACAATCATTTATTAAACTCCGTGTATTTTTTCGCATTGCCTTTAGCTTTGTCTACAGAATATTTCTGTTCATTAATCTCAATTTTATTTAAGGCGGCTCTAATTAGGTCTATGTTGAGTTTGTCTGCAAGGCGGATCAGATAAATTAGTGTATCAGCCAGTTCAGTTTCAACCTCAGCAAGTTTGTGCTTAGGTAAATCCTTACTTTGCTCTTCTGTTAGCCACTGAAAATGTTCCGCTATTTCGGCAACTTCTACACTAAGGGCCATAGATAAATTCTTAGGGGAGTGAAACTGATTCCAATCTCGTGCTTTAGCAAACTCACGAAGTCGAATTTTTAACCCGTTGAGATCCTCTATTTTATCTTCTGTCATCTTATGGTCTCTTATCTCGTCATGCTATTAGTCGATGCCGATAACGCCAGTATCACCGATGGCCAGGGGTGACA
Organism: Candidatus Desulfobacula maris; assembly: GCA_014383445.1. Taxonomy (GTDB): domain Bacteria; phylum Desulfobacterota; class Desulfobacteria; order Desulfobacterales; family Desulfobacteraceae; genus Desulfobacula; species Desulfobacula maris. The sequence goes on from JACNHV010000390.1 coordinate 8,193, forward strand.
CTGAATTTAAGACAGATCTGCCAAAATCAGAAGATTAAAAATGTAAAGCTGCGGCTCCTACCATCCGGTGTATACAAATGTTAGCAATTATCCGATAGTTGCATGCCAGGCATGTTTGAAGGCCGAACCTCAAAACCACGCTGTTCATAAAATGCAGCTCTATCTGTTGCAGCAAATAGCCATACTCTTTTTATCTGTTTATCTACACAAATTTGCTTGAGTCTCTTTAATATGGAACTGCCTATTTTCATGTTTTGATACTTTGGCAGGACGATTAAATCACAAACAAACGCATAAAGTGCACCATCCGAAATCAATCGTCCGATTCCAACAAGACTTTCTTCATGATATGCGCATATCCAAACCCATGTTCCTTCTAAGGCAGTTTTTAAGTTTTCTCTAGTAACTGGATACTTATATTTCCATCCAGTACTAGAATAAAGATTTTCATAATCTTTGTGGTCGGGTGCGGTTTGCTTATAAATAATTTCAAGCATATGTTTACCTTTTAAATCTGCTAACCCGCTAATCAGCCGCGCGGCTTTTTGCGCCGGTTGCATTAGCTTTGTTATGCTTTTTGCTCTTTTATTTTTAATGGTTTAAAAGTAGGTTCGTAATATATGTTTTTACCTTTTGTACTGCCTTCTCCTTTTTGGAAAATTGCTTGTTTTGGACAATAATTTACACAACGCATGCATTGTTCACAGGTTTTTAACCATTTAGCCCGGATGTTGCATGAAACTTTAACAATGTCTATTTAAGTAGGAATTTTGA
>JACNHV010000391.1 GCA_014383445.1 Candidatus Desulfobacula maris
TGGACCTTTTTTTGTTTTTAAATGGTAAAGTCCAGGATCCCGATTTAATCTGGTAACTATAGCAAAAAGGTCACACCCGTTCCCAATAATTGGATTAAGTATTTGGCACATTCTTCTTAGCGTATTTCAGCTCGAATTTTTTATAGTTTCAAGATATTTGTCATATTTCAAAATCTAATTTGACGTAATGGATATAAAAGCCTATAATTTTCAGACATCTAAACTAAAACATGGATGAAGATGATGATTAACATAGAACATACCATAGCCCTATTGAAAGAATATAAAAAGAAACAAGCCGAAAAATTTGGCATCACTAAAATGGGCGTTTTTGGATCCGTCGCCAGGGGAGCTGTTAATAAAGATAGCGATATTGATATCGTTGTTCAACTAAGCAAACGTAATCTTTTAAACAGAATTGGTTTGAAAATGAGCCTGGAAGATTTTCTTGGAATGCCGGTTGACGTTGTTACCTATCGGGAGGAATTGAGCCCTCTTTTGAAAGATCGAATTTCAAAGGATGTTATTTATGTATGATAAAGATATTCTTTCCGATTTATTAAATAAAATACAGGACTGCTTAAACAAAATCCAAACAAGGGCACAATTCGTAAAAGTTGCTTCTGATCTAACTGATTCTCCAAAAGGTATTGAAAGGCTTGATTTGTTATGCATGCCATTAATTGTGGAAACATGGGGGTCAGGCTTCGCTTATTGTGGTTATTGAAAGATAGGAGAAGATGTTATGTGTTGAGCAGGCTCTATGATGTCACTTGAAGGGGCAATTGGAAATTACCTGCTACGATCCCTGGGACTGTAATGTCTTCATCAAGAGATTCCCAGCGCAATGCAAATCCATCCAGCCTTATTTTGACTTCCTTGAGCTGATGATCTGTAGCTTTTGATAGAATTTTAAATCGATCCGCCGGAAATCCAATAATGCGGCTATCCGTTAGTTCGATATAAATCGTTCTGCCTTCCACCCAGGCTTTAATTGCGGTAGGTTCTCCAATTTCCATTTTATCTGTCTTGGGATTCATTATATTTCCCCATTAAAAGAAGCTGATTTTCAAATACGATCTTTTTTATTTTTTTTCAGAAATTTGTTTTATATTTAGCTCTAAGTTTGCTTGTTGTACTTTATTGATATCAAGACCAAAATTGATCATTTCATAAATGCAAATGCCGTCAACTGTCAGAGCCCCGTCGGCTATAACTGAATAATCATCATTTTCACAGGAGATCTCTTTTATGTGGGCATGGAGTTCTATCTTTTTATTTGATGGTATGATCTGTCCCCTGTAGATCCATTCATGGCTTTGACCAGAGGACATTCTGGGTTCATAGCTGTCCATGGGGATATCAAATTTTTCCAGCAGAAAGAATCGGATCATTTGAATAAAGGATTCTATTCCTAAGGATCCCGGGCACACCGGGTCCTGATAAAAATGGGCATTAAAAAACCATTCTGCTGGATCAATTTTTTTAGTTGCCTTTACATATCCTTTTTCATATATGCCTCCATCAAGGCTTAACACCTCAATATCATCAATCATACGCAAGGCTTTTGACGGCATGCCCGTATTTTTATCGTTATTTTTATCATCCGGTGTCAAGGGCGCATCATCTTTGAAATGCCAGGTTTTTGACGTTTCAAGATCTTTTTGGGGCAATACATATTTATCAAACCGGCTGTCCCTGATTCCGATCTGATTTGAAAGGGCCTGTCCAGTAAAAAAACCAAAATGGGTGAAGCCTTTATAAACGCTGTCCCCATTCTTTAATACATCATAATCAAAATTCTGAATGATCATATTGCCGGCTTTGGATACATCCTTCATCCGGCTTTTGATGGTGATGATACCGCAATCCTTTGACAGGGGTTCAATCAGTTCTGCCTTGCCACCCAGGTTTCTAAAATACAATCTGTCGTCACTTTCAAGGGCGGAACCGGCATAGGCTGCCAGCCAGCCGCATGGCTGCAGCGCGATTTCCAGCAGGATGCAAAAGGGCAGGGTAGAGGCCCTGTTAGCCTTAAAATACCATGCATCTTCTGGAACTTCATATTGTGTTTCAATCCATCCGCCGGGTTTCATCTCCCATTGAGGGTGGTTTGCCTTAAGTACCCGGTCCATGAAAAAATAGGGCGGTCTGGGAAGTCGGGCGATCTGACGTTCTTTATCAAATATGGTATATTTTTCTCCAAATGCCTGGGAAGGGTTTCCCTGGGCAAAGGCAAGAATGGATTCCTTTGAAAAAAGAGGTTTGTTTTTGAATTTTTCCTTTAAGGATGGATCCGTAATGGCTTCAAATCCAGTGATGCTGGCAACAACTATATTGTCTTCATTTAAAAAGGTAAAATATCCTTTTATTTTATTTTTTATTTCTTCATTTATAGTAAAGAGAATTCGAATATTTCCCTTTAAAGTTTTAAAGGATGAATACAGCCTAAAATTGGCAATAAAGCTTGGCAGGCAGCCCTGTCCCAATCTTTGGTGGGACCAGAGTATTGCTGCCTGGAATGCTGCATCCAGCATCATGGGTTCAATTGTCCATTTTGAATGAAAGGGTTTTTTAAACCATTGGGAAGGAGAGGGGGAAAGGTCCGTAAGAACCTCAATGCCTTTTTGGGAATATCCATTTATGGATTGTATTCCCTGAAAAGCCTTGCCATGGAAAAGAATATCAGCATAGGCCTGTTTTATAGTTTTTGGAAAGGGTTTTAACTCCATGAAAGCAGCGGAAGACAGGACAGGTGGTTTTGGCAGCCTGTCTTTTAATATAATGGTACAATTTGAATGGATAAAAACCGGGTCATGGGAAAAGCCTGAAGTTATGTTGCTCTGAATTTTAAAGGCGTTTTCCCCAGGTTTGCATTTTCCCAGGTTAACATGGATATCAAGTTCTTTTTCCCCGGGTTTTATTCCCTTTAAAAGGCGATAATTATCCATTCCGGCAAATACAAGGCCGGGATTGTTTTTCTCTGCTGCATGGGCATGGCATTCCATTAATAAAGCAAAAGGAACAACGGGTTCTCCAGCTATCATGTGATCTGCTAAAACAGGGGTTGATGAAAGGCCGAAAGATAATGTCATAGCCTTTGAAAGGCATGGTTCCCTGGATTTTTCTTTTTTTAAGACCTGTGCCCCTATGATCACTTCAGGATCATTTTCCCCAGTGTTTCCCATTTCCTTTAATAATTGTCCGGCACCATCCTTTAAGGGAATAAGGTCAACACCTCTTTTTAAAAATTCTTTTTTTAAAGAGGCATCCACCATTCCGCCTTCCCAGGGTCCCCAGTTGATGGACAGATATTTACAGCCTGAATTTTCCCGGGCAAGTTTTTGTGCGGTTTTATTTAAGATTTCATTTGCCATTGAATAGTCACACTGGCCCTGGTTACCCATCCGGGCAGCAATGGAGGAAAACAAAACAAAATATTTGAGCTGATCTGGTTTTGATGCTGACATCAGGGATTCAAGCCCTTTTACTTTTGTCTCCAAAACGTGGCAAAACTGATCCATTTGTTTATCAATGATCAGTTTGTCTTCAAGGACGCCTGCGCCATGGATGACCGCAGTTATATGGTTGAACTCTTTTCGTGCTGCTTTAAAAACAGCATGGATTTCTTCTGGATTTCTGATATCTGCTGAAAAATATTTAACCTTTGAGCCATGTTCCATCATTAATTGAATATTTTTTTTGACTTCCCGGTCAGATATGATTTTTTGATATATTTTCTGTATATCAATGGGTTTTGGTGACTGGCCTTTAAATTCATGGGTGAGTATGGCTTTTTTCAATATGCCGGGATCTTGAATATCCCTGGCCCATTCAGGTTCAAAAGATGGAGCTTTTGACCTGCCGATAAGAACAATAACAGGTGAATGTTTTTCAGCAATTTCTATGGCACATGCTGCGGTAACACCCTTTGCACCGCCTGTAATGACAACCACATCACTGGAAGTAAGATCAATTGAGGTATCTGTTAACTTTTGGTCCACCAGGATTGGGATATTACAATTGTCCCCATCCAGACCCATTTCAACAGCACCCTGGGTCATCATTAAAGAGACTGCAGCTTCAGCATTTTCCAGACATTTTTCAAGGGAATCAGGCATGTCCAGGGCCCGGCATAAAATATTTTTCCATTCAAGGCTGGCTGTCTTTGCAAGCCCTGCAAGTCCGCCATAATATGGATCCGTATGAAAGGCGGTTTTTGTAAATCCAAATCTGCCGCCTAAAAAGGAGACGGTTGATAAAAAGGCACCTTTTTGGGTGGCAGAATCCATGAGAAAACAGGCATTCTTTTTTACTAATAGAAAGGCTGCTTTTAAAAAATTCAGGGCAGTATCAGGACTGTTTTTCCGGAAAGCATCTGGCAAAAGGACTATTCCTGCAGCATCGGGCAATTGGGGAATATTTCCTTTGCTGATATCAATCAGCTCTGCATCTATTCCTGATTTTTCAAATTCTGTTTTAAAAAGAAAGGCTATTTTTGAGCTGTCTTTTGTAATGTAGACTTTTTTTTTAACGGGCAGTTCTATTTTTGCGCCATTATAGAACCGGATCTGATTGGTGGGATATTCCTTTATAGAAACAACCTTGCGGGTCAGTTTTTTATCCAGGCGGGCAGTATTGTTTTTTTTTTCAGATTCAGTTTCAGGCTCTGATGTTTTTTTTTTTGATTCAACACTGGGTTCAGGGTCTTTCTTTGTCAGATAAACAATGATCTCTTCAATGGTTTTCAAGGTTCCAATGTCATCGGAAGAAATGGTGTCAACATGATCCAGTTCCTGTTCTAATTTTGAAAGAATTTCCACCCGTTTAATGGAATCAATTCCCAGGTCTGATTCCAGATTCATTGAAGGCTCAAGCATTTCAACGGGAAATCCTGTTAATTCACTGATGGTATTGATAAGAACACTTGAAACACGTTGGCTTTGGCTTATGCTTTCTTTGCCCTGTCCCTGGCTGGCAGTTTTTGTGCCTGGATTCTTCCTGGCTGTGGGTTCAATGGTACAGGTTTCCATGGCCGGGGTTTTGCGGGAACTCGGCTCAAGAAAAGTCGGATCAGGTACAGGTGGTTCAATAAAAGGTGATTTCGGGTCTTGTATGGACCGGCAAATATCCTTGAGCGTTCTTACAGATCCCATACTATCGCTGGTCAATCCCTGGCAGGAAGGGATTTGTTTTTCCAGCTCTGAAATAATTTCCACCTTTTTAATTGAATCAATACCAAGGTCAGACTCAATGTCCATATCTGATTCCAGCATTTCAACAGGAAAGCCTGTCAACCTGCTTATAATTTCAAACAGGATGGGTTCAATTTCAGCATCAAAGGTATGGTTTTCAGGTTCAGGGGTAATACTCTTTTCAATGGTTTGTGTTATCTCAATCTGGGTCTCTGGTTCAAGTGCCTGGGCAGCACTGGTGTTTGAAACAGTTTGGAAAGCCGTGGTTTCATGATTTTCCTGATGAACAGGTCTATGTTGAGGTGCGGGCCGGTCTTCCATGGCTCCAGGTGCAGGGGCTGAGGGAGTAATAGGGGATGTTACAGGGGGGGCTGCAGAAGCAATAGCAGTAGATGCAATAGCTGCAGGTGCAATAGACGATGATGCAATAGATGGATTAAAGGCAAGATTACGGGTTTGTTCCATCATGCTTGCCAGAGTTTTGCTTGCCTGGGCCTGTGTTTCAAGAAATTTTTCATGGGCATGGGCTGTTTGTGTCTGAAGCTGCTGCATGGCTTCAAGTCCCTTTTGAACCATTTTCATGGCCTGCAATGCCGGTGAATCCAGATTGTTGGGATCTTTTTTTTGTGTATTTGGTATTGATGTGTTTTGATATGTCATATCATATCCTTTTAAAACTGACCTGCTGTTATTAGAAGGTTTTTTTTGTGATGATTCCAGATTTGATTTGGGGTTTAGTTCCGGGTTTGATTCCAGGTTTAATTTCGGCCTTGATTTTGGAATGCTGCACCTGTTTGCCGGTTTAGGGTTGGCACCTGAAATCTGCACCCTCATTTTTTTAGGAAAAGGTTTTTTTGCGGCATCTTCCCACTTTGTAAGGTCAACGGCAAATCCCTTTGAGGCAATCATGCATAAGGCATGGGCAAGATCTTCAATGCCTGATTTTTTCCCGGATGACGGGTCAAGACTGATGGCAGTCACAGGAGTGTCTTTTAATATTGATTTGGTAAGACCCGTTAACACGGCCTTTGGGCCGACTTCGATAAAAAGGGATACATTGTTTTCAAACATTGTTTCAATATTATCAACAAAATTGACGGGGTTTGCCAGTTGATTTCCCAGCAGCTCTTTGATGCCTGAATCTTTTTTGCCATACATCCTGCCCGTGGTATTTGAAAGGACATCAACGGGTGTGGGGGAAATAATTTTTAAGGACACCTTTTTTTTAAAAGGAATTGCAGCAGTGTTCACAAGTTTGCTGTGAAATGCTGCGGCAACAGGAAGTTTAATTGCCCTTATTTTTTTTTGTTTACAGATTTGTTTTGCCCGAAGGATTTCTCTGGTTGAGCCGGATAAAACACCCTGGGTGTGGCTGTTTTTGTTGGCAAGGATGACATCAAGTTTTTCTTGTTTTATCAAGGCTTCAATATCTTGTAAAGGGGCTTGAACAGCAATCATGCTGCCTGCATCTTCATCCTTTGAACCCGCTTTTGCCATATATCTGCCCCGGGCAGAAGAAAGCCTGATAAAGGATTCTTCATCTATCCAGCCGGCTGAACAAAGGGCTGATAATTCTCCAAAACTGTGGCCACAGGTTGTTTGTGGTGTGATGCCAAATCTTTTTAACACCTTGATCATGGCAAGGGAGACAGCCCCGATTGCTGGCTGGGCAATGTCGGTGTGGCGAAGATTTTCTTCTGAGGCTGTTATTGCCTGTAAATGTTGGGGCAAAGGAAAAATATAATCCTGCAAGGGCTTGAATTCTGATGTTTTATTTTCCTGAGAAAAAATATGGGCTGATCGTTCCAATGTCTCTAATGCTTCGGGAAACATAGAAATAAGATCTTTTCCCATGCCCGTGTACTGGCTTCCCTGGCCAGGGAACAGGAAGCCTAATTTTCCTTTTTTCAGGCCCTGGGAAAAATATATATTGGAGGGTGCTTTTTCCCCATCAATGTGCTTTAGGGCCAGGATAAGGTTTTTTTGAATATCATCCTCTTTTTTTATAATCAGAAGCAGCCTGAAATTATGGCTGATTGAAAACCTCTGTCGTGATTCATACGCCTGAAAGGCAATTTCCTGGCAAAGCTCCTGGTCATCTTTTGCTTCATTTAAAATCGTTTTAATGGCATTAATTTTGTCAGAAAGCATTGTTTTGCTGTCTGCTGAAAACGCCAGGATTTGAATGGCACCATCCCAGGAAACATGGGACTTTAATGGATTGTATTCTTCCAGGACAACATGAAAATTACTGCCGCCAAAACCAAATGCGCTGACTCCAGATCTTCTTTTGGGGCAAGAGGGGTTTGATACCCATGGTTTGGATTCAGAATTTAAATAAAAGGAAGAGTTGTTAATATCAAGTTCAGGATCAGGTTCCAGGGCTTTTAATGTTGGGGGGAGGACCTTGTTGTAAAGGGACAGGGCTGATTTTATCATGCCTGCAGCACCTGCCGCAGCTTTGGTATGGCCGATCATTGATTTGACAGACCCAATGGCGATTTGATTATTGACAGATGGGCCATCAAAACATTTTTTCAGGGCAGAAAATTCCACTCGATCGCCCACCCGTGTTCCCGTTCCATGGGCTTCAATAAGCCCAATAGTGGAAGGGGTGATATTGGCTTCCCTGTAAGCTTCATTTAATGCTTTGACCTGTCCTTTTGAATCCGGGGCATAAATGGCAGATGTCCTGCCGTCGCTTGACGTGCCAATGCCTTTAATAACGGCATAAATCCTGTCATTATCTTTTTGTGCATCATCCAGGCGTTTTAACACAAGCATGCCTATTCCTTCGCCCAGGACCGTTCCATCGGCATCTTTTGAAAATGGTTTGGCATCGCTGGTGTGTGACAAAACCCCGGTTTTTGAAAAGCACATGTGCATGAAAATATCATTCAAGGTGTCCACGCCCCCGGTAATGGACATGTCGCATTTACGGGAAACAAGTTCCATCACAGCTGTATGAATGGCTGCAAGAGAGCTTGCACAGGCTGCGTCTGTTACCGTGTTTGTCCCACAAAGATTTAAGCGGTTGGCAATTCTGCCGGCAACAACATTGCCAAGAAGGCCGGGAAATGAGTTCTCCTGCCATTGGACATAATCGCCCTGTATTCTTTGAATGATCTCTTCTTTTTTTTCGACACTGATTCCAGAGTCTTCCAGGGCCTTTTTCCAGATAGGGTGTCCCAGCCTGGCCCCCAGCGGAATCACCAGTTCCTGGGTTCCGGTAACTCCTAAAATTACATTGACCTTTTTGTGTTCAAGATCAGGATGGTGAATAGGATAACCAGCATCTTCCAGAGCCATCCTGGCGACTTCAAGCCCTAAAAGCTGGGAAGTGTCTGTTGCCGCAATATTATTGGGCGGAATGCCGTAAAAAGAAGGGTCAAAGGCGATAGAAGGCAGAAAACCGCCGCGTTTGCAATAGGTATGGTCAGCTTTGGATGGGTCCTGATCAAAATAGTCTTTTAGCTTCCAGTGGGTGTCATCGGGAATATCAACAATGGCATCAATCCCGTTGGACAGAAGATGCCAATATTCTTTCAAGTTGCTGGATTTCGGGAAGATACATCCCATGCCGATGATGGCAATACTGGTTTTTTCAGGGGGGTTATCCATTGGTTTTGGTTTCATAGCCATAATATTATTAAAATTAAACGTAACTGTTCAGCCCGTTAAAAGAAATTATCTCATAGCCCTATCTGATGGATATTTGCAGGAGGTTAAGCGTTTAGCATCGAACAAAAATATCCAT
>JACNHV010000355.1 GCA_014383445.1 Candidatus Desulfobacula maris
GACTGGAGTATGCTGGATCTTTGTCTGATCCTCTGGCAGCCCTGATTTTTTCAGGCTATAATCATGGAACTCAATACACCATTGTTAACGGCCATATTGCCGTTGACAATGGAGTGCTCACAGGTGTTGATGAACAAAAACTAACGGACAAGGCAAATTATATCTCCCAGCGGATGATACAGGAGGCTTAAATGATTAAAGAAGTTTTTAAGCCGGCTTCTATAGAGGAAGCGGTTAAACTTAAAAGTGAAAGCATCTTTTATCTGAGCGGCGGCACCCAGATCAACTGGGCCCAGGCACAGGCAGACAGAAAGTTAAACGGCAAACCTGCCATTGAAAAGGTAATCCTTGTTCAAGATCTCCTTTCAAAGGAAATAAAAAAACAAGGCTCAGATCTTTTTATAGGCGCAGGCATCACACTGCAGGAGCTGATTGATTCTTCCCAGACACCCGGAGTATTGAAAAAGGCGGCAGGTTATATTGCATCAAGAAACATCAGGAACATGGCGACCCTGGGAGGAAATATTGCGGCCAACAGGCCCGATTCCTATATCCTTCCCTGTCTTATCGCTTTAAACGCAGAAGTCATAATAGCTGATAAAGAAAAAATAAGTGTTGAAAGCTATGATTCCAGAAAAAATTATCTGATAACCCAGATAATCCTTCCCAGGGTAGATGGAGTCTGTGTGATTGATGTTGCCTTAAAATCCTCAGGGGCCTATCCATCAGTCACCTGTGCCGTCAGGGTTTCTGATAAGGATGTTGTGGTGGCCCTTGGATGTGTGTCAGATCATGTCATCAGATTAAAAGAAATAGAATCGGGTATCATGGACGGCAGCCTGTCCGGGGACACTCTTGCAGCTGCAGTAGCAAATAAAATCCATCCCAAAAGCGATCTTTCTGGATCAGCAGCCTATAAAAAGTATATCAGCGGTTCAATGATAGCTCACTTAGTGGCACTTTCACAAAAGGGGGCGGAAAGAAAATTATGAAACTTAATTTTGTATTAAACGGCACACCCAGACAGGTTTATACGGAACAGGGAGAAAATGTAAGGCAGCTTTTATACAGGATCGGTATAAATTCTGTCCGCAACAGCGATGACGGTTATGCTTTTGCAGGTTCGGATTCCATACTGCTGGATGGAAAAATAGTCAGTTCATCCCTGTTGATTGCAGCCCAGATCCAGGGCAGCCAGATAAAAACCGTGGAAAGCCTTTCAAAACAAGGCATGCTCTCTCCTGTACAATCGGCCATGGTTGATGCAGGAATTGTTCAGTCAGCTTACAACATCCCTGCAGCAGCACTGATATTAACAGAACTTCTGGACAGGATTTCAGAACCAACAAAAGAGGAAATAAAAGATGCAATGTCAGCGGTCTTTATCAGGGACAGCGGTTACGAACAGTTTTACAATGCAGTGGCACTTGCCATTAAGAGAACGAAGGACCCTGACTATAAAAACACACTTCCCCCGGAGTTCAGAGATGACCTTAAATTTATCGGCAAGGTTAAGCGTAAGGTAGACGGTGCAAAGCTGGTGAGAGGTGAAAGGGTCTTTGTAGAGGATAGAAGAGAAGAGGGTTCTGCTGTGTTAAAGATGCTCAGAAGCCCCCATGCCAGTGCCTATATAAAAAGTATCGATATAGCCCAGGCTCAAAAGATTCCAGGGGTTGTAACTATCCTTACCCATGAAAACACCCCGGATGTCTGGTATACTCAGGCAGGACAGGGATTTCCCGAGCCCTCTCCCTATGACAGGAGGCTTTTTGGCGAAAAGATGAATCATGTCGGAGACAGGGTTGCCGCAGTGGTGGCAGACAATTATGAAATTGCAGATCTTGCACTTTCAAAGATTAAAGTTGAGTATGAAGTTCTTAAACATGTAATGACCATAGACGAGGCGCAGGCTCCCGGAGCTCCGCTTATCCATGACGGGGAGATTTTCTACAGGGTCGGCGCTCCCCATGATCTTGCAGAAAAAAATAAAAAATTTGATCCCAGGGACGGGAAGATAATCTACCCCTTTCCCATTGGTGGAGATCCCAGGAAAAACATTGCCGCTTCCGTGTCCGGCGGTATCGGAGATATGGGAAAAGGATTTAGCGATGCCGATGTGATCATGGAGCGGGAATACCGACCGGAAAGCCATATCCAGTGCACACCTCTGGAAACGCACACCGTCTATACAAAGATGGATGGTGACAGGCTGATCATGCATTGTTCCACCCAGGTGCCCTTCCATGTAAGAAGAATTACTGCCTCAATACTTGGAATCAGTGAAAACAAGATCCGGGTGATTAAAGAAAGAGTTGGGGGTGGCTATGGATCAAAACAGGATATCCTTCTGGAAGAGGTCTGCGCCTTTGCCACACATTCAACCGGAAGAAGCATTTTTCATCAATACTCTCGCAAAGAGGAGTTTGAATCCTGCAGTACCCGAAAGCCCATGAAAATAAGGGTAAAGCTTGGGGCTAAAAAGGATGGAAAACTGACAGCCGTCTACATGGATGTGAAGGCAAATGCAGGCCCATACGGTGCCCACGCTCTTACAGTTCCCATGAATGCATGCGCAAAGTCCATGCCGCTTTTTTTATGCGACAACTTTGGTTTTGATGTGGCAGTTTACTACTCAAACGCATCTCCCACAGGCGCGTACCAGGGTTATGGAGCGCCAAAAGGATCATACGCCCTGCAGATGGCAGCAGCAGAACTTGCAGAAAAGCTGGGTATGGACCCCCTGAATTTTCTGGAGCTCAACCGTGTCCACGAAGGCTCCATGCTTGAAATATTAAAGTGTCTGGGTGAAGGCCGTGAAGGCGTGGCTGTCCCTGCAGAAAGCTGCGGTCTGGGGACTGCCCTGAAAGAAGGGGCAAAGATGATCCATTGGGGGAAAAAAGAGGTTTCCAATGATCCGGATGTTGAAATTGGTAAAGGGGTTGTCATAATCCAGCAGGGGTCAGGTCTTCCCGGACTTGATCAGTCAAACGCCATGATAAAGATGCTGGGCGACGGAACCTTTATGCTCTTTTCAGGAGGAGCTGACTTGGGAACAGGCCTTGATACGGTATGCGTTAAAATGGCATCTGAGACCCTTCAAACGGAAATGGATAATGTATCCATTCTTTCAGGGGATACAGACAATACGCCATTTGATACGGGAGCCTATGCCTCCAGTGGTACCTATTTTTCCGGAAGTGCCGCCCTTCTGGCAGCCCGGGACATAAAGGATAAAATATTAAAAACGGCCTCAAAAATCCTGGATGAACCATTGGAAGATCTTAGGATCCAATACCCGGGTAAGGTTGTCGGCAAGAAAGACGAACTGACTTATGCAAAACTTGCATGGCACACCCAGGCTGGAGAAGGCCAGGGCCAGCTCATTGGTCTGGGACATTTTACCACGGATAAGGCTGCCTTCCCCTATGGGGCTCACTTTGTCCAGGTTGCTGTAAATAAAAGAACCGGCGCTATCAAAGTTCAAAAGTATTATGCTTTGCAGGATGCCGGCATGCCCATAAATCCTGAGCTGGCCCAGGGGCAGATATTTGGAGGTGTATTAAAATCCATTGGTCACACTCTTTATGAGGGACTGGTTTATGACAGCGACGGCAGTGCCATTAATACAGACTTAAGAAGTTATGGTGTTCCCATGATAGGAGATGTGCCCGAGGACTTTCAGGTCAAACTGATTTATACGGATGACCCTTACGGCCCCTACGGTGCAAAGTCAATATCTGAGATTGCAACAAATGGTGCGGCTCCGGTTATCGCCAACGCAATACATGATGCCATCGGTATCTGGATGCGAAAATGGCCATTTTCACCTGAAGCTGTCTTGAGGGAATTAGGAAAAATAGGGTAATCATGCGGAAACGAATCCGGAAAAATACTATTAATTTTTCTGAACAACAAAACTCTTAGAAAAAACAGACACAATAACCTTAACCATACAGATTAATAAAAGAATAGCAGGTATAAATTGAGCACTTACAATAAGAGCACAGTACCCGAAGAACATAAACACACATATACCGCTGTTATTCTCCACTAAACCCGCAGCGGCAAAGGCTGATAACGGAGCTAATACGCCAGCTAAGGTAGCTATTATTTTCATAACATCCTCCTTAAGAAAAAACGTAAATTCAGATAAATATACAGGAAGTATTCAAAAATAGGTACATCATCAAATCAAGATCCCTCACAGTTTATTTGTTAAATATGCTACAGGGAACTTCAATACAACAATAGTGATCATTTCTCACAACCAAAGTCAAGTAATTTTTATAAAATCAATAAATCCAACGATTTGTTCTTATCTATTTCCTTTATTGATAATTATTTTCTTTTACAATTAGTTCTGCTAATAACAAACCATGTGAATAAGATTAAAAGATATCATTGATCTGGATTATTTTTCTTCTTGAAAACAGCTTTTATATTTCTTGACAAAACCAGAATTAGAAGGTTAATTAATAAAGCAAATAACGAATTAAAATTGTGGGATTTTGTTGAGTAAGAATGGTTTGGCATAAAAATACAATTAACGCTATATTAATTTTAGTGCTTTTGGGGACACATCCGGTTTTCCTGGGCCATAAATATCATATTATTCTTCCGATAAACGAATATGCCACTGAAGAAGAGACCTTTTTAAAACTGACAGGCAAAGATATATCTGAGAATGATGGAATGAACAGTTTTTTTTCCACCTATTTGTTTTCAGATTATAAAAAAAAGATTCTTATAATTACGCTTTATCTTCCTATTACGTTTTATTTTATTAGACTTCTTACAAAGTCAAGCCGAACTCCTCGGCTCCCACCAGTCCATTAGCTATTTTAAATCTATAAATATTATAGAAAGCTATTTTAAATTTTTCTTTGGTTTGGAACGTCCATACCAGAGATATTTGTTTTGATTGTATTGCTATTTGATTAATTATCGGAGATTCTTATGAATGAATTGAAAACGATTATTGTGTTCGGTGTTATTATTGCTTTAGGTGTCCTTGCTAAATATGGATATGACATGTATTTTGCAGGTTAGATGTAAGGAAATTCAAGAATTCCCAGGAAAAATTACAGTGCCCTCGTCTCTCCAAGCCGGGTAAAAAGCTTGGAGAGACGCTGATTTAAGGTAACAAATGTTGGAGATATTGTTTGACTATATAGGTCATGCAGTGAGAAAAGATAAAGAGAGACTCAAAGGCTTTTTTCCACTTTTTAAACAATATTTTTTATAAACTATTCCTTCATATTTCGATAATTCTAAAAATATAGTTGACAGAGTATTTTTTCACCCTTATACTTGAGTCATGAAAAATAAAACGGCAGCGAAAAAATTGGCAGAACTTGGACACATCACACGGCTTTCCATCTTCAGATATCTTGTGAAAATGGGAGATGAAGGCGCGCCCGTTGGCCAGATTCAGGAGGAATTAAATATACCTGGCTCTACCCTGTCGCACCACATCAGTCGATTGGTTTCCGTAGGGTTGATTCGGCAGGTAAGAGAAAGCCGAACATTGCACTGTATCCCTCAATTTGAGGTTTTAAATGAATTGGTAGAATTTCTTAAGTCCGAGTGCTGTACTGGAAAAAAATGTAACCACTAAAAAAATTTTGCATTAATATTTCGAAATAATTAGAAATATAGAATAAAAAAATATACAAAGGAACCTATCATGACAAACGAAATTATCAAAATAACAAATTTTATGATGAATGCTTTTATTCATATCTGGCCTTACCTTGTGATTACCATTCCAATTGCTGTAGCCGTGAACATGTCCGGCGCCTCAAAGTATATAAAACGTGCCTTTGACGCAGGCCCGATCACTGCTATTTTTCTGGCAACCATTGTTGGTGCCTTCAGTCCATTTTGTTCCTGCGGAGTTATACCTGTTATTGCTGCGCTATTGATTGGCGGCGTACCATTGGCACCTGTCATGGCTTTTTGGATCGCATCCCCGTCTATGGACCCTGAAATCTTCTTTTTGAGTGTGGGAACGATTGGTTCGGATTTAGCTGTCTGGCGTCTGGTTGGGACGCTTATCTTAAGTCTGTCCGCAGGCTATATAACTCATTTTCTTGTTCAAAAAAAATGGATAAGCACGGATATCCTGAAACACAAAAGCAATTTAGATTCTCGAAACAGGCCTTTGATTGGAAAAACCATTTGGTCTGGTATTTCAACCGGTGCAAAAAATCTGTTTACTTTAAAATCTGAAAAACTAGTTCCGACAACTGCCTGTTGCGCTGCCAATTCAAACATCGGCACTCAAATCAGACCTTTGATCAATTTTGGTACTGGCTCAACAATGCAGGAGGTGAACCCTACCGCAACCGATGAATCAAACAGCTGTGGCTGTGATGAAAAAGAAAATTTCTGGAAACGCTTATCCAAAGAATCCTGGACGGCAACCTTATTGGTAATTAAATTCATGGCATTGGCTTTTTTCCTTGAGGCATTGATTATACTTTATATTCCCGAAGTTTGGATAACAACAATTATGGGCCGGGAAAATTCCTGGGCGATTTTAACGGCAGCTTTTCTTGGTATTCCCGTCTATACAAGCAATTTAAGCGCTTTACCAATGGTCAGCGGCCTTCTGACCCAGGGGATGAGCCCTGCCGCAGCCTTGGCTTTTCTCATTGCTGGCCCAACCACCACATTACCTGCAATGGCTGCGGTCTGGACACTGGTTAAGTCTCGCGTATTCTTTTTATATGTGTCTTTCTCACTTTTTGGTGCAATTACATTGGGATATCTAAAACTGATCTGGGGATAATGCGATTAAAGTTTCATCCAATATAGTGCAGACGGAATCTTCTGAAGGATATGTATAGATCAGTACACCCGTTTCAAGATGTCATTCCCAGCTTTTTTACGCCTGTAGTTAAGCCTTTATAATGAAAAATTATTGAGGGAAAAATGATATTGATGTCCTGCTCGGCCAGACTGTGATCGTAATGTGGATGGGCGATCCCGAGCTCTTTCTGCCTCACCGTCTTGGGAAGCTCCCGAAAGGAGATATCCCCGTGAATCGAAACGGTATCGTAGGGAGGCTGGCTTTCCTTGATATAGAGCCCACCACTGGTAGCGAGATCGAAAGTCTGCGCTGACGGTTCTCCTTTCATCAAAAATCAATTCTGATCGCATTTCACTTTTAGTTTATACGGAAGCTTGACAATCTATATACGGCACTGATATTATCCATGTAAATCATAAAAGAGGGTTGCCTATATGCATGATTATATTCAGAGAATTATAGAAAAAGAGTTACGCAGATCACTGACTCGTTCTCCTGCTGTAGCCATTCTTGGCCCTCGGCAATGCGGAAAGTCAACAACCGCCAAGATGTTGCTTAGAAATATTCCTTCAATCTATCTTGATCTACAGGATCGTGTTGATCGTAATAAATTGGCCGAACCTGAACTTTTTTTTGATCGTTACCGCGACAGGCTTGTCTGCCTTGACGAGATTCAGCTCCTGCCTGATTTTTTTTCCGTACTCCGCTCGGAAATAGATAAGGATCGCAGGCCGGGAAGATTTTTAATTTTAGGTTCAGCCTCCCGTGACCTCATAAAGCAATCAACCGAGTCTCTTGCTGGTCGAATTTCTTATACTGATCTCACACCATTCCTGCTTAAAGAAGTTGCCAACGTTTCATCGTGGTCCAATCTTTGGCTGCGGGGTGGTTTCCCTGACAGCGTTCTTGCTGATAATGATCTGAACAGTTTTGACTGGCGTCTCGATTTTATTCGGACATTCATGGAACGTGACATTCCCAGCCTGGGTTTTAATATTCCAATTCCAGTGATTGAACGTTTATGGCTGCTGTTGGCACACTATCATGGACAAACTATAAACTACCATAAATTGGCAGCAGCAGCTGATATCTCTATTCCTACCTTGAAAAAATATCTTGCCATTCTGGAACAGACATATATGGTTCGCATGCTGCCACCAACCGAAACAAACCTTAAAAAGAGATTGATTAAATCTCCTAAAATCTATTTGCGTGATAGTGGAATTCTTCATGCCCTTCTCGAAATCGAAAAATATGATTACCTCTTGGGCAATCCTATTGCAGGTGCATCCTGGGAAGGTTTTGTCATTGAGAATATCATAGCTCAGAATAATCGCTGGAGACCGTCATTTCTGCGCACCTCCAATGGGGCTGAAATAGATTTGGTCTTAGAACAGGCCGGACAGCTTCGGCTCTTTGAGTGCAAGCTTTCAAAAGCGCCAAAACCCTCACGAGGATTCCATGAACTGGTTGATTTCATGCAGCCTGAATCGGCTTGGGTTATTGCACCTGTGGATGAACCCTATGAGATAAAGAAAGGTGTTTTTGTCTGTTCTCCAAAACATTTGGACATGGAACTCCGTTTTTCGGATAACACTCCTCCATTACTAAAAAGGGCGTAAGCTGACAACAGATTTCATGAGTGTTATGCTATTTTCTAAAGGGAATCAGGAAAAATAGGGTAATCACGCAGAAACATGCTGTATTATTCCAATCCCTGTTGATTCAGGACGATCACATACCGGCTGATAACACCCAGTATGCCTTTTTTCTGCATTGCAGAAACAACTCCGGCATTGAAGCGCTGGGACGACATGGGGGCCTGGATGATATGCGTATGATACCATCCCGTCTTTTTCAGGATATCAAGGTAGTCGTCTATGAGAATGCCGCCTTTATATTTTTCTTCTATTGCCGGTTTATTCTGAAAATCCCGCCAGTCTGCATTGATAAAAGCCATTCGTGTCGTCTTTTTGACATTTTGTTTCAGCAAAACAAAAAAGGCCTCAAGAAATTCAAGGTATGCTTTTCTGGACAAACCGGAAATGCTTTTTTTATCATAGTCAGC
>JACNHV010000334.1 GCA_014383445.1 Candidatus Desulfobacula maris
AAACCTGAAAGAACAGCACCCATTAACATTGTTTGTTTAAAACTGCTCATAAAAAAAGGCTCCATTACTGGCAAATAATTTTCAAGGGTTGAGCCATTTGTAAGCCTTGAAAAAGAAGTGGTGAAAATCAGACCAGCCAGGGCCACTCCAATCACCATACCTATGTTCCTGGCAGTAGCGACAGATCCTGAGGCAATTCCACGTCTTGATGATTGGACACAACTCATTATGGCTGTATTATTGGGAGGCACAAAAAGTGCTGTTCCAATTCCGGCAAGGGCAATCCGCCAGAGAATGGATAAAACATCCATTGCCGGATGAACCGTCATTAATGAAGCAAGAGACAATGTCAAAACACTCATACCGGTCACGCATAAACGTTTTGAACCAAACTTATCATACAGCATTCCAGACACGGGACTGACAACCAAAAGAAATAAAAAAGGAACGATCATGATCAAACCTGTTTTTGATGCTGAAAAACCACATGGATATGTAAGGTAAAACGGCATCATAAAAACAATAACAAAAAGAGCTGCAAATAAAATTGCCGAAGAGATCACAGGGAATACAAATAATTTAATTTTTAAAAGTTCCATATCAAACAAGGGATAGTCCGATCTTGTCTCATTTACCACAAAACCAATACATGCCAGGATAAAAAGCCCTGCAAATGAGAGGGAAAGGATTGAAATTATACCCCACTTGGACATTTGCGTCAAAAAAACAATAAGGCTGGTTAAAATAATGATCAATAAAATGCTGCCGGTTTTATCCATGGGTTCTTCTCTTTTCCAGACTTGTTGAACGCTTTTTAAAACAAACATACCGCCTAAGACGGCAGCAATCCCGATGGGAATATTAATATAAAAAATAAACCGCCAGGAAAAATACTCAAGAAGGATCCCGCCAACAACAGGCCCTGTTGTAAGCCCTGCAGCAACTACAGCGCCCATCATTCCAAGTGCTTTTCCCCGCTCCTGCACAGGGAAGACATCTACAATCAGGGCAGGTGAACATGCCATGAGCATGGATGCCCCACCCCCCTGCAACGCCCGGGAAATAATTAAAAATTGAGGTGTTCGGGCCATACCGCATAACCAGGATCCTGCCACAAATATAGTAAACCCCAGAACATATATAAGTTTTCTGCCTTTAATATCAGAAAGTCTACCAAATGTTAAAAGCAAAGAAGAAATAGTTATAAGATAAATTAACACCACCCACTGAATGGTTTGAATATCTGTTTGAAGCTCCTGCATCATATAGGGCAGGGCAACATTAACAATACTGGAATCCAGGGTTGACATAAAAATTGAGGTTGCTACAAGGGAAAAAATTTTCCATTTATTTTCATATAAGGGGGGCATAATTTTAGTCCATTCTTTTCGTTAGGCAGAGATTATGTTATATGAAAACTATTGACAAGAAAAATCAAACCAGATGAGGAGTGTATGGCTGCTGTTAATGACATTGTCTTAATCCATCTTGATGATGCTCCCGTATCTTTTGCAAGGGTTGAAAGCATACTTCCGGATGCTAAAAAGGACTGGTACCACATCAAATTATTAATGCTCCAGATCCCTTTGCAGGTGGTCACCTGGATTTTAAAAGATGATTATATAAATGGCAGTGAATTTCATATGAACGGTCAGAAAATGAAACTGGAAAAAGTAAAAAGCCCCGGGGAGGACCTGCCATTTAAAAAGCCTGAAAGCCCCCGTGATAAAAAGGCTGCAAAAGATATGGGGTCTGAAAAAAAGACCCCGGGTAAAATCATTTCTTTTTCCGACTTAAAAAAGAAAAATGAACCAGAATCTGGATAGAATCTTATCTGCCTCCAGAAGAACGGATATCCCGGCCTTTTACATGGACTGGTTCATGGACCATATCAATCTCGGTTTTTTCAACGTGAAAAATCCCTTCACAAAAACCATCAAAAAAATCAATATATCCAGGGACTCTATTCATTCCATCGTATTCTGGTCAAAAAACTATGATGCCTTTATCAAGGCAAGGGCTGGAGAAAAACTTTTGCAACTTGGATTCAATCTATATTTCAATTTTACAATAAATTCTGAATCCTCTTTGCTTGAGCCAAATCTTCCCCCCTTAAGGAAAAGGATTGAACAATTAAATAAACTTGCCTGCCTTTTTGGGCCCCAAAAAATATCCTGGCGGTTTGACCCTATTTGTTTTTATAAAACCGAGCCACTTGGTCCGATAAAAAATAATCTTTCTGATTTTCTCTTAATTGCACAAGAAGCCTCAAAACTTGGAATTAAAAAATGTGTTACAAGCTTTTTTGATAATTACAGCAAAATCCAAAAAAGACTGAATTTTTTATATAGAAAAAATCATCAGGCTGTTCTTTTTACTGACCCGCCCAAGGATAAAAAAAAACAAGTGATTCATAAAATGGAAAAATATTTGGCTTCTACAGGCATAACCCTTCATCTGTGTTGCGAAAAAAATATATTCTCAAGTCTTGATGCTGACACCACGGTATTGGAGAATTCTTGTATTGACGGCAAATTGTTAAAAATGCTCTTTGGCCGGAACCCTGAAATTAAAAGAGATTTTGGCCAACGCTCAAAACAGGGATGTAAGTGCACCAAATCCATTGATATAGGATCATATGATGACCACCCCTGTTTTCATAATTGTCTTTTTTGCTATGCAAATCCTCAAATTGATAACATCATTAAAGAAAACCCGGATCTAAATGAAAATTAAAAATTTAAAAATTCATGGAAAAACATTTCTAGCTCCCCTTGCAGGAATATCCAACCTGCCCTTCCGACTTCTTGTAAAAGAATGCGGCTGTGCCGTTGTCTGTTCTGAAATGGTCAGTGCAAAGGGAATTTTTTATAATTCTGAAAAAACCCTCACTCTTTTGTCTTCAAAAAAAGAAGAGCAGCCCCTGTCGGTTCAATTGTTCGGATCTGATCCCGATTCCATGGCAACTGGTGCGAAAGTTATACAGGATCTGAACATAGCTAGTATTATCGATATTAATTTTGGCTGTAGTGTAAAAAAAATTGTAAGGCAGGGTGCTGGAATTGCATTGATGAGAGAACCTAAACTCAGTGAAATAATTTTAAACGCAGTCCGAAAGGCAACTGATCTGCCTTTGACCATAAAATTACGCTCTGGCTGGGACCCTTCCGGTCAACAGGCCTTTGAAATTGCACGTATCGCCCAGGATGCCGGAGTCGATGCCATTGCCATGCACCCCAGGACTGCAAACCAGGGATTTAAAGGCAAAGCAGACTGGCATCTCATTAAAGACTTAAAACAGCAATTGACAATCCCTGTTATTGGCAATGGAGACATTAACAGTGTTGAAGATGCCCAAAAGATGATAGCGCTTACCAGATGTGATGCTGTCATGGTGGGCCGTGCTGCAATGAAAAATCCCTTTATCCTTTCCCAGATCGATGATTTCCTTGAAACCGGTTCTTATCAGATCCCTTCAAATTACATGCTGTTCAGAACAATGGAACGGCTGACCCAGATGTATGTGGCTTTTTTTGGTGAAAAGCCCGCCTGTCAAATGCTTCGGAGCAGGCTTTCATGGTTTGTAAAAGGCTTGCCTGGATGTTCTGCCTTCAGGGCTAAACTATCCGGCATCAATTCAAAAAATCATATCCTTGACCTCATTAACGAGTTTGAAACCAGTATAGCATAAATTTATTATTCTTTTTCATAAACAGCTGTTGCAATTGAACTGACACCACCCCTCGGGGTGAATTCGCCGGTGACCTCCATTCTCAAGGGTTTTAAAACCTGAACCAGATCCTCCAGAATTCTGTTGACCACGTGCTCATAAAACATGCCGACGTTTCTAAATTGCAATAGATAATATTTTAATGATTTGAGTTCAACAATGGTTTCATCCGGTCTGTACTTTATCGTGATACAACCATTATCCGGCAGGCCTGTCATCGGGCATACCGATGTATATTCCGGCTGCCTGATGATGATATCAATACTTCGTTTGGATTTATAGGCATATGGTATGGCCATTAAAAAATCTGTCTTAACAATACTTGGATCTTCAATTTTATAACTGGTCTTATAAATTTTATTTTCAATCATGCTGATTTTGTCCTTATTATTCATAAAAATTATCAAATAATAAATTTTATCATAAAGGACATTCAGTTTCAAACGAATAAAAACAGCGAAAATACGTATCTGTGTCGCCCTTTGCAAAATCGCAAAAAAGTTCGCAAAAAAGCTTGACAAGCATCCCTAAAAAAAGGATAAGTAGTAAACTAAAGTAGTACACGACGATTAAAGGATGTTTCAAAACTTTCTTTAAAAATCACTGAGTTGAAAAATTCAAGCGTTTTGCCAAGTTTAATGACACCATTTTTGTCATTATTAAATTACCCCGAGTTTTATTGTTAAATTGTCTCAAGGAGGATATGAGCTAAATGAACGATTTTTTACAAAGCCTTCGTAATGGCCAGGCTGAAAAACCGCGCACACCCAAAACGCGCAAAAACACAGATAATTCTTATCATTATACCAGCAACCCCAGGTTTCATTCCTATGGCGGATACCAGAATAATAGAAACCAGGGCATGAAACGCCCCCCTGCACAGAATCAATCTGGAAACCAGACTCCCACGGATGAGATCTCAGCAACATCCCTGCTGGCAGAAGCAATTGATAACCTGAGCATCTATGTCGAAACCCTGGCAAAAAATCAGGATTACCTGATCAGTATCCAGGAAAGAACAGCAGATATGATAGAAAGGCAGGCAATTGCTATTGAAAGGATTGTAGATCACCTGAACCTCGTACCAGCACAAGAAACAGAGCCCCGGAAAGACAATGCGCCAGAAAAAACTTTTGAACGCAATAATGTCATCTCCCAAAAACCAGAACTTGTCGTCACTCAACCCCTTGAAAATATCGAACCGGTTAAAACAATTGTCGAAACGGTTAAATCACGTGTTGAGACCATTGATCCTAAAAAACCCGTCCTTCGAAAAAGAAAGAAAATAGTGGCAAAAAAGGCTGAAGAAATGGTTTCAACTGACAACAAACTTCTCAGTCGTGAGGCTGTCATGGATATTATCTACAGCATGAGGGCCAAAGGCGACACATTTGACATGGTTGCAAGCCGTTTGGTTGAATTAGGCCAACCCACATTCTCCGGGCGTGGAGAATGGCACGCACAGACCATTCACAGGCTCTGCAACAAAAGATAAACCGGTTTTAATTTAAAAGAAAACAGCGGACAATAAAAATTCTTATCCGCTGTTTATTGTTTTATAAAAGCCATATACTCTTCCCATTCCCAGGGAAGGAGCTGATTTTTTTTTGTATTACATTCTTTGCAGCAAGGCACAACATTAAATTTTTCCGACTTCCCTCCACGAGCTAAAGGAATGATATGATCCATGGTAAGTTCTTTTGGCAAAAAATTATTTTTACAATAGTGACAAATTCCCAAAGAGCGTTTCCTCTTCCACCATTGACTGGATCGCAGTTTCCTTGCTTTGTCCCGTTCTTTTTTAAAGAACGATTCCTCTGAGAGAGTAAAAAACTGATCCATGGCTTAGTAACCGAACTCGTCCAAAATCCTTTTATTGTCGACCCAGTTCTTTGTCACTTTTACAAACAATTTCAGCAGCACCTTTTGCCCGGTCATCTGCTCAATGTCTTTTCTTGCTTTTGTTCCGATCTGTGACAGCATGGATCCTTTTTTCCCAATAATGATTCCCTTTTGAGAATCCCTGATGACATGAATGCTGGCATGGATGACAATCAGCTTTTTTTCCACTTCAAAAGAATCCACAGTCACCGCGCTTGAATAAGGGATCTCCATCCCTGTTAATCTAAACACTTTTTCCCTGATAATCTCTTTCACCATAAATTTTTCCGACACATCTGTAAATGTCTCTTCAGGGAACAACCTGGGACCTTTTGCTAATGATCCTTCGACTTCTTCAAGTATATTTTTTACCTGGATATTATTTTTAGCTGAAATCGGAATAATGGCTTTAAAGTCATGCAATTGTTGAAATTCCTCAACAAGCGTATAGATCTGTGCCTTTTTAACCAGGTCAATTTTATTCAACGCAAGAACTATTATCTTAGAAGTTTTTTTAAATTGCGATATGATCAGTTTTTCTGCTGAATAATTTCTGGAAGAAGCGTCTACCATAAATAGGATCACATCTACATCTTCCATGGCCAGCATGGCCTGACCAACAATTCTTTTGTTTAACAGGGTTGTACTCTTATGGATCCCCGGTGTATCAACGAAAATGATCTGGGATGTCGGCCTGTTAACAATACCAAGGATTCTATCCCGGGTCGTCTGTGGTTTTTTGGAGGTAATGGAAATTTTCTGACCCAGCACCTGGTTGAGTAATGTTGATTTTCCTGCGTTGGGAGCACCTATGATTCCGACAAATCCTGATCGGAAATTATTTTCATTTTTATTATTCATTATACACGCCCATTAAGTTCTCAATTTCCCCTAAAATAGTATCTCTTCCCATTTTTGTCCTGGTTGAAAAAAGAATAACATTTTTCTTTTCCCGGTTCATTTGAGAACAAATGGATAAAAGCCTTTTCTGCTGCTCTGTTTTTGACAATTTATCAGATTTCGTTAAAACCACCAAATATGGTATTTCATGGGCTTCCAGCCATTCCATCATATCAAATTCTTCTTTTTCCGGATCTCTTCGAATATCTATCAATAAAATCAACCCCAAAAGACTTTTGCGCTGGGAAAGATACAGATTAACCATTGGCTGCCATTGAGACCTGATTTTTTTTGATACTTTGGCATAGCCATACCCTGGAAGATCCACAAAAGAAAGATTTTCATTGACCATAAAAAAATTGATCAGCTGGGTACATCCCGGTTTTGAACTTGTTTTCACCATATCTTTTCTCTGGATCAATGTATTGATCAAAGAGGATTTTCCCACATTGGAACGGCCTGCAAATGCGATTTCCGGGAAATCATATTCAGGGTAATGGGATGGTTTAACAGCACTTTTAATAAAGTCTACGGTTTTAATTATCATTATAGCTCTTTTAAGTATCCTTCCATTCGGTCAAGGCCAATTTTAAGGTTCTCCATGGAGTTTGCATAGGAAAACCGCAAATACCCTTCCCCGTTTTCCCCAAAATCAATGCCCGGAGTAACCCCGACATGGGCTTTTTCCAGAATATCAAAGGCAAGTGCATATGAATCCATTGAAATATGTTTTACATTGGCAAATACATAAAATGCGCCTGTTGGCTCAATAGTAATCCCAAGACCCATCTGCTTTAATCTATCCAGGACATAGATACGACGTTTATTGTAAGTCTCTCTCATAATCCGGGTTTCTTTATGAGCATATTTTAAGGCTGCCACGCCAGCAAGCTGGACAACAGAATTTGCACATATGAAAAAATTCTGTTGAAGGATCTGTAAGGCCCGGACAAATTCAGGCGGTGCTATCAAATATCCAAGACGCAGGCCCGTCATGGCAAAAAGTTTTGAAAACCCATTCAATACAAAAGCCTTATCTGTAAATTCATAGATTGAATGCTCCCGGCCTTCATACACAAGTCCATGATAAATTTCATCTGAAATAACATAAAGATTGTTGGCCTCTGCAATATCCACAATCTGCTGCATTCTTTCTTTGGGAATGACATTGCCCGTTGGATTGGAGGGGGAATTGATGAATATCCCACGGGTTTTAGATGTGATTTTCTCTTTTATTGCCTCAGGGGTATAAACAAACCCTTCCTCTTCAAACACCGGCACTGTCACCGGAACCCCCTGAACATAATTGATAAAATTTGCATAACAGGCATAATGGGGATCGGAAATAATGATTTCATCTCCGGGGTTTACAAGGGCGGAAAACAACAGCAGCATGGCAGGAGAAGTGCCCGAGGTCACCAGGACCTGACCCGGATCAATGAAGGTATTATAGGTTGTTTTATGATACTCACTGATGGCCTCCCTCAACAGGATATCGCCAAGGCTGTGGGTATAGTGTGTCTTATTTTCCGCAAAAGCTTTGATACTGACCTTATTGACGCATTCTGGCACATTAAAATCAGGCTCCCCGATTTCCATATGAATGACATCAATACCAGAGGCTTCCATTTTATGAATCTTTTCCATGATCTCCATAACAATGAAAGGTGTTATCTTTTCACATCTGTCTGCGGGTTTCATTTAAATCACCTTGTTTAAAGGATATTCAATAATTCCTTCTGCCCCGGCTTTTAATAGTTTTGGAATCAAATCCCTGACAAGTCCAGTATCAATAATGGTTTCCACGGAATACCAGTCGGATTGATACAAGGATGCTATGGTGGGTGCATTAAGGCTTGGTAGAAGAGACACAACCTTTGCAATTTTATTTTCAGGCACATTCATTTTTATTCCCACCAGCTTACCAGCAAGCAAAGCTGCCTGCAACAACAGGGCTATCTGTTCAATTTTTTCTCTTTTTACAGGATTTTCCCAGGCTGTCTTATTTGCAATCAACTGGGTGTTGGTTTCCATGACTTCATGGATCACCCTTAAATTATGAGCTCTTATGGTACTTTCTGTCTCCGTGATCTCCACAATGGCATCTGCAAGTCCTGAAACAATTTTAGCCTCTGTGGCACCCCAGGAAAATTTCACGTTTACATCGATACTCCGGTCTTTAAAAAACCGTTTTGTAAACTTTAAAAGCTCTGTGGAAATGGTTTTCCCTGCCAGGTCCTCAAGGGTTTTTATGGGAGAATCATTGGCAACTGCAATCACCCATCTTGCAGGGCGGGCACTGACCTTGGAATAGATAAGATCACTTACCACATGAACATCAGAGCCATGCTCGG